>NZ_DASWYK010000252.1:0-36590 GCF_036405015.1 Flavobacterium sp.
TTTATTTTCAAATTACTTCTTCCATTAACTATGGCATTTTTCGGAAAAACCGAAATTTTCATGGTAAACAGTATGGGACTTCCATTTAACTCAGGAACTATATTTGTAGCATTATTATTTATTGCTTTCTTCTATTTCGGATTAAAATACACTAAACAAAAAGGATTCATCTTTTACAACACTATAATATTGTGTATTTTATTCATTCTTATTGGTTTCTCAACTTGGTTAATGCTTCCTGTTCGTGCAAATGCCAACACTGTTATTAATGAGAACAAACCTTCAGATGCTACTGAGGTTTTAGCTTATTACAATCGTGAGCAATATGGTGTAAATCCTTTATTTTATGGACCTCAATACACTGAACTTTTTGCAGGTCTTGATGCCAAAACACCTTATTTAGACAAAAAACCAAACTACGAAAGAGACTATAAAACAGGCAAATATATCATTACCAATAATTATAAAAATGCAGAACAAAATTCTGATGACAACCAGAAAGCTGTTCTACCTAGAATGTGGAGTACAGAAACTGCTCACATTCAAAACTATATCAATTTCACCAATCCTCCTAAATTCAGAATTGATCCAAATCATAGTTATGATGAAGATTTGGCCGAATACGGAATTGACGCAAGTCAGTTAAGTGAAGACGAATACAATAAGGCAACTGCACAATTACGCAATGAAGTTGAAAAAACAGTTTCCGAATTTAGACATGCTTATGCTCAAAAACAGATTGACAACGAAGGTTATGTAAAATTCTTAAGAAGCTATAGTAAATATTTACTAGTCGAAAAACCATCAACTGGTGACAACTTTAGTTTTATGTTTGAATATCAATTCGGCTATATGTACTGGAGATATCTAATGTGGAATTTTGTTGGACGTCAGAATGACATTCAGGGTAAATATGATAATTTGGACGGAAACTGGATCAGCGGTATCAAAGCTTTAGATTCAATTCATTTAGGATCTCAAGACAATTTACCTTCAGATGTATTAAACAACAAAGGTCGTAATGCCTATTATTTCCTTCCTTTTATATTAGGATTAATTGGTTTAATGTACCATGCCAACAAAGACTTAAAAAGTTTTTATGTTCTTTTAGCCTTATTCTTATTTACGGGAATTGCATTAAAAATATACTTGAACGAAAGACCTTTTGAACCTCGCGAAAGAGATTATGCACTTGTAGGTTCGTTTTATGTTTTTGCCATCTGGATCGGATTTGGAGTTTATTCACTCTACGAAAGTTTCCAGAAATATCTTGCTCCTAAAATTGCAGGACCAGTTATTATTGCAGGAAGCTTATTAGCTGCGCCAGTATTAATGGCCGCTCAAAACTGGGATGATCACGACAGATCTGGAAGATATACTGCTGTAGCAATGGCGAAAGCATACTTAAGCTCATGCGACAAAGATGCTATTTTGTTTACTATCGGAGATAATGATACATTTCCACTTTGGTACGCACAGGAAATTGAGCATTTTAGAACCGATGTTAAGATCGTAAATACAAGTTTATTTATGACCGATTGGTACATTGATCAAATGAAAGCCAAAGCATACGAGTCTAATCCGCTTCCGATTTCTTTTACACATGATCAATATGTTGGAGATAGATTGGATTACACTGTTTACATTCAAAAAATTGACACTCGTTGGAATATTAAAGATTTTATTGATTTTATCAAAAATCCTAAATCAACCGTTGGATTACAAAACGGACAAACAATTCACTTCTATCCAACTAATAAAATTAGAGTGAATGTTGACAAAAATGCTATCATTCAAAATAAAGTAGTTAATCCTAAATACAATGATTCTATTGTTCCTTATTTAGATATTGACATCAAAGGAAGCGCTTTATACAAAAACCGCTTAATGATGCTTGATATCTTAGCAAACAACAATTGGAAACGTCCAATTTACTTTAGCGGAGGAGCATTTGATGATGAAGACTATTTATGGTTGAAAGATTATCTTCAATTAGACGGAATGGTTTACAAATTAGTTCCTGTAAAAAATACTCCTTCTAAAGATGGAGGTCCACTAGACATGGGACAAATTGACGCAGATAAAATGTATGATATTGTAATGAAATGGGATTGGGGAAATAGCGATGGAAACATTTATCACGATCCTGAAACAAGAAGAAACAGTATTACATACCGTACTAATCTTTCAAGATTAATGAACCAACTTATTAAGGAAGGTAAAATTGATAAAGCTAAAAACATAATTAATTTAGCTATTACCAAAATGCCTTTAGACAAATTTGGATATTACTCTTTAGTTGAATCTTTTGCAGATGGTTATTACAAAGTTGGTGAAACTGCAAAAGCTCAGGATCTTCTAAACAAACTTGTTAAAAAATACAACGAGAACCTAAACTATTACAGTACGTTAACTCCTTCTGACCAAACAGATTTAGCAGTAGATATTATTACAGATATTGAACGTTACAGAAGTTTATTACACGTAATGCAGGACAACAAAGACAATGCTTTTTATAACAAACATAAAACTACATTTAACACTTATGTAAATGTTTTTGAGCGTTTTGGACGTGAAAAAGAATAGATAATATACGAAAATCTTAACAATTAAAAAAATGCAGCGCTGTTTGATAAATAGCGCTGCATTTTTTACTTTTACATACACTGCAAATTCAATTCAAGATGAGCTTTTATTGGGTAAAAACTAACGCATTTATAAAAAAGGTATTTTCTAAATATTGCTGGGATATTCCTAACAATGAAAAGAAAATATACTTGACGTTTGATGATGGCCCTACTCCCGAAATTACAGACTGGGTTTTATCAGAATTGAAAAAGTTTGATGCAAAAGCCACTTTTTTCTGTATCGGAAAAAATATAAAAGCCAATTTAGCTTTATTTGAAAAGTTAATTACAGAAGGCCATTCTATTGGAAACCACACTATGAATCACGTTAATGGATGGAAGATTCATACTAACGACTATATCGAAAATGTAAAAAACTGCGCAGAGGTTTTAGACGAACAAGAAAAAGCTCCACGTCATTTATTATTTCGACCTCCTTACGGAAAAATCAAAAAAGCACAATCTAAAATCTTAAGAAGACTAGGTTACAAAATTGTAATGTGGGATGTTTTAAGCGCCGATTTTGACCAAAGTATAACTCCTGAAAAGTGTCTCGAAAATGTTACTAAGAACGTAAAATCAGGAAGCGTAATTGTTTTTCATGACAGTATAAAAGCTTCTCCAAATTTAAGGTTTGCTTTACCAAGAACACTGCATTTTTTAAAAGAAAACGGATATCAATTTGATATTATTCACTAAATAACATCAAAAAAGGAAGTAATTTAAACGTTAAATTGCTCTTGAACAATTCCAATTATAGTATTCGCGTCAAGTTCTCCGGATTGTCTCCAGATCATTTGTCCATCTTTATAGATCATTAAAGTTGGAAGTCCTTTTATACGAAGTGCTTCTGCTAGTTCCTGATTTTTATCTACATCAATTTTAATCACTTTGGCTTTATCACCAAGCGCTGCAGCAACATCCTTAATAACAGGATGCATAGAAACTGACGATTCATTCCAATCGGTGTAAAAATCAATTAACACTGGAACTTGAGCATTTATTAGTTCTCCAAATTTTGACATAAAACCAAAAAATTAAGTTTTTTAAATCTATTAAAAGAAATAAATATAATACAAATTTAGCATTTTTAACGAATTAAGCGACATTACGGCCTTTTTTTAGTTCAATGACTGTTATTTCAGGCATAATTCCAACTCGTCCAGGATAGGCGTGAAAACCAAACCCACGGTTAACATAAACGTATCTTCCGAGGTTTTCGTACAATCCTGCCCATTGTTTATAAATATATTGCGCTAGACTCCATTTAAAGTATCCCGGAATTTCAATTCCGAATTGCATACCGTGTGTATGACCTGCAAAGGTTAAGTGGAAGTTCTTAGGGTGATCTTTAATTTCGGCATCCCAATGACTCGGATCATGACTCATTAAGACTTTAAAATCATCCTTATGAACATTTTCAGAGGCCTTATTTAAATCTCCAGCTTTCTTAAAATTTACTCCCCAGTTTTCAACACCAATCAAAGCAATTTTATCATCACCTTTTTGAATATAAGTATGCTCGTTTAACATAAGCTTAAATCCAATTTGATTGTAGAGATTTTTAATTTGATGGAAATTTTCGTCTTTTTCTTTTTCAGATGGCCATGTTACATATTCACCATAATCATGATTCCCCAAAACAGCAAACTTTCCGTATTTATAATCTTTTATACGATTAAAAGTTTCCAACCACGGATGCATTTCTTTAGCATGTGTATTTACAATATCTCCTGTAAACAAAATAATATCTGCTTCTTGCTGATTGATCAAGTCAATAGCATAATTTATCTTTTCAGGATTATCAAAACTCCCACTGTGAACATCTGAAATCTGAGTGATTTTAAAACCGTCGAAAGCATCTGGAAGATCCGGAAAAAATACAGTCTGCTTAATAACTTTAAAATTATATTTACCTTCAAAAATTCCGTAAATAATAGAAAGAAACGGAATCGCAGCCAGCCCTAAAGCAATCTGACTAACAAACTTTCGTCGATCTGGCATCATTTCCTTTCGAGGCGTATTATAAACAAAATAATTCAAAATACTGGCACCAATTCTTATAATGTCTTCACCAAACATAATTAAGGTCAAAACAATTTTAGGCACATAAACTACAAGCATCAAACCTGTGGTAAACATAAATTGTCTGGTCTGACCAACAGAACGGTCTACTTGAGAAAAAGAATATATAATGAAGATTAAAATCAGTAAACTTAAGATTTGGTAACCAATCAAAACCCAGCGTGCTTTGATTAAAGTTCGAAAAGCCTGATAAGAATAGAACTCAATAAATAATAAAAGAGCGCATAGAATTACAAAACGAAGGATCATTTGTTATAGTTTTAAACAAAAGTAACAAAGAATGAAAATGCTATTGCTTTTCATTATAAAAAATTTAACTCATAGAAAGAAAAAAAGCTGAAAGATGGCTCTTTCAGCTTTAACCTAACAACCTTTAAAACTATTTAATCTACAACTTAAAGTTGTCTTATTTTGCTTTTGGAGCTTCTGGTTTTGCAGCTTCTGCTTTTTTCTCACCTTTAGCTTTTTTGTTTGCTTTTTTATCGTGTTTTGCAGCTTTTACTTCTTTTGCCTGTGCTGGAGCTGGGGTTGTTTGAGCATTTACCATTGAGAATGTTCCTAAAACTGCTACTGCTAAAATTGCTAATTTTTTCATGACTTTAAATTTTATTGATTAATTATTTCATTATTTGTAAGTCAAAGATATAATCGTAAAATGAAGACAAAATGAAGATAAAGTCTTACAATAAATTTTAACTTTTAATTAGCTTTTTCAAACAATAATGTAAAAGTCGTCCCTGTATTTAAAACCGACTCTACTTTAATCTGAACATGATGAAAAGCAGCAATGCTCTGAGCAATCGCAAGTCCTAACCCCTGCCCTTCCTGATCTGAGCTTATACGGGCAAATCTGCTGAATATTTTTTCAAGCTGCGATTCGTCCATTCCAATTCCAGAATCTTTTACAGAAATAAAATAATGTTCTTCAACAAAACCGTCTTCTATCAAAATACTTCCATTTGATTTGTTGTACTTAATCGCATTTGTAACTAAATTATAAATAAGAATGTGAATCAAAGTTCTGTTTCCTGTAAAAACAAAATCCTCTTTTATTTTATTTATAAATTCGATTTCTCTATCATCCATTCGATCCTGAAGATCTTGTTGCAAATCTGAAACAATCTCACGAAGATTAATTTCTTCATTTGCTTCATATTGATTATTATCGATTCTTGAAATCAATAGTAAATTATTAATGATCTTTTTCAACATGTCTAATGTCTTCAACGAACCGGCTATTTTATCAATTGCGTTATCATCTAAAGATTCATTTTGCAACAAATTCTCCAATTTATTTTTAAGTAAGGCAATTGGCGTTAGAAGTTCGTGCGAAACATTTGAGATAAACTGTTTTTCTTTTTTAAAAACTTCCGCAATGCGATCCATCATTTGATTTAAAACAAAATCGAGTTCTCTAAAATCTCGTGAAGCCGCTTTTATTGGCGTATGATCGAAAGTTTCTGGCTCGTTTACACGTCTGATTTTGGTATCAATAATTTTGTAAAAAGGTTTAAGAAGATATTCTATATAAAAAGTATCTGCTAAAAAGGTGATAAAAAGAATCACAACAAAAACAATCAATATAAAGAAACGAATGACAAAAGTTAAATCACTTACTTCTGTTAGACTACTTCCTATTTCAAGTTGATAATCTACACCTTCATAAGTAAAATGATGTTGCAAGATTCGAAATTCGCTTTCTTCATCTTCAATCTTTCGATATTCATTTGTAAAAGTTGTTTTTTTCTGATGTGGTTTTATCGGAACACGCGACAAAACCAAAAACTCGCTGTGAAGTGTCGAAAATTCAGAAAAGGTTTCTGTAGAATCATCTGGATTTTCAATAAAATCATTAATCTCATCTTGATTAAGATGTTCAATAAACTTCTTCTTCTTCTCCAGAAGACTATTATTAATGTGATGATAAACAACATTTTTGACCAGAATCGGTAGCATTAGCCATAAAATCAAAATAACCAACAATCTGGTCAGTGCGTTAAAAATGGCTAATTGATGTTTTATTTTCACAAGAATAATTTATTCGTTTATACGATAACCTACGTTTCGAACCGTTTCAAACCAATCTATTGGTGCATGTTTATCCAGTTTTTTTCTGAGATTTCGAACATGTACATCAATAAAATTAGAATCGGAATTGACTTCTAAAATATCGCCCCAAATATGTTCTGTAAGCTGAAGACGCGTAATAACCCTATTCTTATTTAGAACTAAATATTGAAAAATATCAAACTCTTTTTTGGTTAGATTAATTGGATTATCATTAAAACTAACTTTATAATCCTGAAGCTGTAAAACAAAACCATTAATCGTCAGATTATTCAATGTAAAGCCGTGAATTCTTCTAATAACAGCAAATAATCTTGCACTGAGTTCTGTTAATGCAAAAGGTTTTGTCAAATAATCATCGGCTCCTAAATGCAATCCGTTAATTCTGTCATCCAGCTCACCTCTTGCCGTTAAAACAATAACTGCCATTTTTGATTTTGTTTTTCTGACAGTCTGTAAAACTTCAAAACCATCTCCGTCAGGAAGACCTAAATCCAGTAACATGGCATCATAATCATTACTGCCAAATTCCTCCAAAGCATCGGCACAAGTATGGGCAATCTTGCAGATATATCCTGCGTTGCATAAAAAATCATAAACTTCTACCGCAAGTTCCCGATTATCTTCAACAATCAAAATATTCATAAAAAATCTAGTTAAGCGTAATTAAAATTAATCATTTAAAAGAAGAAAAATCTGCATTGTAAAAACATTAACGAAAAAAGCTGATAAATTTCTTCATCAGCTTTTACCACCTGCATTCTTCATAATTATCCTTCCTGTTTTGTTTCCTTACAATCATTCGAAAACAAAACAAAAAGTATATTATTTTTTCATTTTTGCAGTTTCTGTTTTCGGAGCTTCTGTTTTTGCTTCAGTTTTTTCTGCTTTAGCTTTTTTAGAAGCTTTGTGTTTAGGATGTTTGGTTGCTTTTACTTCTTTTACAGGAGTTTCTTTTCCTGTTTTCGCAGGGAAAGCTTGAACCATTGCACTTGTTCCTAAAACTGCTACGAGTAACATTAATAAATTTCTCATGATTTCTACTATTTAAGAATTAATAACATTTTAATTTATACCTCAAAATTACCCTCAGAACATGAAGAAAAAATGAAGAAAAGCAATACTACCGATATTTTAACGAGACATTAACGTTACAAGGTTTTTCATCATATAGGAGATATAATTTCATCTAATGAAAGGAAGCAAAATCAAACACTACAAGATGTGCTTATCCTAAAATGAACTTATATCACTTATATGTCTATAAAATTAATTTTAAGAAACCAAATCGTTTTTTAAACCTCAATTGTTTATTTTTACACACTAATATTTTTTATATGTCGACTCAAAAACGCCTTTTTCTTCTAGATGCTTATGCATTAATTTTCCGTGGTTATTATGCTTTTATTAAAAACCCGAGAATCAACTCAAAAGGAATGGATACATCTGCAATTATGGGTTTTATGAACTCGCTTTTGGATGTTATTAAAAGAGAAAAACCAGATCATTTGGCTGTTGCTTTCGACAAAGAAGGAAGCCATGCAAGGACAGAAATGTATTCTGATTATAAAGCAAACCGAGACGAAACTCCAGAAGCTATTAAAATTGCTGTTCCTTATATACAGGAATTATTAAGAGCCATGCATATTCCGATTATTGAACTTGCAGGTTGTGAAGCCGACGATTTAATTGGAACAATCGCCAAACAAGCAGAAAAACAAAACTATAAAGTCTTTATGGTAACTCCTGATAAGGATTTTGCGCAATTGGTTTCTGAAAATATTTTTATGTACAAACCTGCCCGTATGGGTAACGGAATCGAAATTTGGGGAGTTCCTGAAGTTTTGGCAAAATTTGAAGTCGAAAGACCAGAACAGGTTATTGATTTTCTTGGAATGATGGGAGATGCTGTCGATAATATTCCAGGATTACCAGGTGTTGGTGAAGTTACAGCTAAAAAATTCCTTAAAGAATTTGGTTCTATGGAAAATCTTTTGGCAAATACTGATAAGCTAAAAGGTAAAATGAAAGAAAACATCGAAGCCAATAAAGATAAAGGTATTTTATCTAAAAAACTGGCAGCAATTATGTGTGATTGTGATGTTACTTTTAATGAAGAAGATTACGAACTTTCTCGTCCGGACATCGAAAAAACGGATGCTATTTTTCAGGAATTAGAATTTAGAAGAATGGCTGAACAGTTTGATAATTTATTTAAAGTTGGAGGTTCAACTGAATCTGCAAGCAATCCTGCTTCTGATGCCAAATTATATAAAAAACCACAACCGAAAAACGAAGACCAATTTGATCTTTTTGGTGGCGGAGGAACAACTCTTGACGAAAGTGCTGAAGCCGCAAGAAATTCATTTTATAATACTTTAGAAAATACCGAGCATTCTTATCAAACTATTCAAGGCGATTTAGGAATTAAATTGCTTTTACAAAATTTAGAAAAGCAGTCTTCTGTTTGTTTTGATACTGAAACAACAGGAATTGATGCACTTCATGCAGAATTGGTTGGAATGTCTTTTGCTTACGAAAAAGGAAAAGCTTTTTATGTTCCGTTTCCGGAAAGCCAGGAAGAAGCTCAAACTTTGATTAATAAATTTGTTCCGTTTTTTGAAAATGAAAACATTGAGAAAATCGGACAAAATTTAAAATACGATTTAAAAATTCTTTCTAATTACGGCGTTACTGTAAAAGGAAAACTTTTCGATACCATGATTGCACATTATCTGATTAATCCAGATATGCGTCATAATATGGATATTTTGGCTGAAACGTATTTGAAATATTCTCCAAAATCTATTGAAACTTTAATTGGCAAAAAAGGAAAAAATCAGCTTTCGATGCGTGATGTTCCTTTAGAAGATATTAAAGAATATGCTGCCGAAGATGCAGACATTACGTTACAATTAAAAGAAATTTTCACAACAGAATTAGACAAAACTGAAACTAAAAAGTTATTCGACGAAATCGAAATTCCGCTAGTAAGCGTTTTGGCTGATATGGAAACAGAAGGAATTCGTCTGGATGTAGACTTCTTAAAAGGAATGTCTTCTGAAATGGATGTTGAAATCAAATCATTAGAAGAGCAAATCTACGAAACGGCTGGTGAGAAATTCAATCTGGCTTCTCCAAAGCAATTAGGTGATATTTTATTTGAAAAACTTAAAATTGGAGGCGCCAAACAAAAGAAAACCAAAACGGGCCAATATGCAACCGGCGAAGAAGTTTTGACTTATTTGGCAAACGACAATCCAATTGTAAAACAGATTTTAGACTGGCGCCAGATGGTAAAACTACAAAGCACTTATATTTTGGCTTTACCAGAACAAGTTGACAAAAAGACTTTACGCGTTCACACCGATTATATGCAGACTGTTGCTGCAACAGGGCGTTTGAGCTCAAATAATCCGAACTTGCAGAATATTCCAATTCGTACCGAAAGAGGTCGTCAGATTCGTAAAGCTTTTGTGGCACGAGATGAAAACCACACTTTAATCTCTGCCGATTACTCGCAAATTGAATTACGAATTATCGCTGCTTTGAGTGGAGAGGAAAATATGATTAAAGCTTTCCAGGATGGCGAAGATATTCACCGTGCTACAGCTGCAAAAGTATTCAATGTCGCTTTAGAAGAAGTTTCTCGCGAACAAAGAAGTAACGCCAAAACAGTAAACTTCGGAATTATCTATGGTGTTTCTGCTTTTGGTTTAAGTAACCAGACTTCTCTTTCTAGAAGCGAAAGTGCTGCTTTGATTGATGCTTACTACAAAACATATCCACGTCTTAAATCTTATATTTCTGAGCAAGTTGATTTTGCCAGAGAAAAAGGATATGTACAAACTATTTTAGGTCGTCGTCGTTATTTAAAAGATATCAATTCTGCAAATGCTGTTGTAAGAAGTGCTGCAGAACGAAATGCTGTAAACGCGCCAATTCAGGGAAGCGCTGCCGATGTGATCAAAATTGCCATGATCAACATTCACAAAAAACTTCGTGACGAAAACTGGAAATCAAGAATGTTGCTTCAAGTACATGATGAGCTTGTGTTCGATGTTCACAATGACGAACTCGAAAAAATTCAGCCAATGATTAAACATGAAATGGAAAATGCATTTAAAATGTCTGTTCCTTTGGAAGTTGAAATTGGTTTAGGTAAAGATTGGTTAGAAGCGCATTAATAATTTTAGAATTCAGATTGTTGATTTATAAATAAAAAATCCCCCTAATCTTGTCATTTCGACGAAGGAGAAATCTCCGCAAGTAACTCCGTAAAGAAAAGCCAATCTTTGTAGAGCTTCTCGTGGAGATTTCTCCTTCGTCGAAATGACAAAAATTATGTATAAAAAAAAGGACTGTTTGAGAACAGTCCTTTTTTTTTCAATACGTTTTATTTATTTTTTTCGAGTAGATTCTCGTTCTTTTAATTTGGTTTTGATCACGATTGTTTCGTAATCAGAAGTTTCTCCTTCTGGTTCTTCCAATCTTTGGATTAATCTTTTTGCAGCCACTTCTCCAATTTCAACTCCATGCTGACTAACTGTAGTCAAACTTGGCGACAAACGTCTCGATGCCAAAATTCCGTCTGCAAAACCAATAATAGAAATATCTTCTGGTACTCTGTATCCTTTTTTCAAACTTACTCTTAAAGCTGCAACTGAATCATTTTCATCCAAAGCAAAAATTCCGTCAATTTTATGATCAAAAATTCCTTCGATTTTAGCTTTCATATCTTCCTCAGAATCGGTACGAAGAATAATTTTTTCATTAACTGGAATATTATTGTCTTTCAGAGCTTTCAAATATCCTTCTGTTCTCAGTTTTCCAACACTAATATTATCTACAGAAGAAATCAGTGCAATATTTTTACATCCTAAATCAATTAAATGCTGAGTTGAATTTAGCGCAGAATCAAAATCATCTACTACAACTTTATCACAATCTACTTCATCAGCAATACGATCGAACATTACGATTGGCGTTCCGTCATTTATGATTTCAGAGAAATGATTATAGTCCTGAAGCTTTTGAGCCTCTTGTGAAACTGACAAAATGAATCCGTCAATAGTTCCATTGCTCAGCATTTCTAGAGTATGAACTTCTTTTTCAAGAGATTCATTCGAAATACAAGTAATTACATTGTACCCTTTTTTATCAGCAACTTTCTCAATACCACTAAAAACTTTCGCAAAGAAAGAATTTAGAATATTAGGAATAATTACTCCAATCGTTTTTGTCTTACGATTCTTTAAATTCAAACCAATAACATTCGGTTTATAATTTTTGAGTTTGGCATACTCCTTAATCTTAACCTTCGTTTGTTCACTAATTTCAGGACTGTCATTCAATGCTTTAGACACAGTAGAAACAGAAACACCTAGTTCCTTGGCAATTTGTTTTAGAGTTGCTTTAGCTTTCATCCAATTGAATTTTATGTAATTAATACAAATATAGTAGAATTACCGAAAATAAAACAAAAAGAAGCTATTAGTATTTAAAAATGTAGCTCTTTTCGAAATAACAATTAAATAAATCGATTTTTTAAAACCGTCCTTACAAAAATTTCGTTAATAACTAGATACCAGAGAACTAGAAACCAATTGTTGTTAACCTATTAAAAAACTTAATTATGAAAAACGAAGTTAAAATTCATGAAGTTGATCCTTCATTGAATAGTAGAAGGAGCTTTCTTAAGCTCAGCGGATTAACCCTGGCAGCTACAGGTTTAGTCATAGCTGGTTGCAGCGATCATGACGACGATAATAATATGCCTGACACTTCTTTACCTGGAATAAGAAATGGTGTATTTGATTTGGGTTCTGGAGATTTTGGAGTATTAACTTACGCATACGCCTTGGAACAACTGGAAGCAGACTTTTATACTAAAGTAGTTAATGCAAGTAGTTTCAATACTGTTTTTAGCAGTGTTGAGCGTCAAGTTCTAACAGATTTGTACCATCACGAAGTGGTTCACAGAGACTTTTTCAAAGCTGCTTTAACTGGAGCGCTTCCTGATCCTAATTCACAATTATTACCAACATTAGCTTTTAATTATGGCTCATTAAATTTCAATAGCCGTACCGAAGTTTTAGCTACTGCAAAAGCATTAGAAGACACAGGAGTTGCTGCTTATAATGGTGCCGGAAGATTAATTAAAACTGCTGATTATCTGTTACTAGCCGGAAAAATTGTTTCTGTTGAAGCCAGACATGCTTCAGCTATAAGAAGTTTGATTAATCCGAATTCTAAAGATTTTGCGGGAGATGATATTGTAAATATGTCAACAGGTTTAGATGATGCAAAAGATCCGTCTAAAATATTGCCAATTGCTGCCAATTTTATTACCACAAAATTTACAGCTAAATACTTGCCTTAATCCTAACCGTTAAAACTTAGAAATTATGAACATTTTAAAATTTATAGAATCCTTTACTGATGATAACTTAATGAATAGTACTGGTTCTCGCAGAGACAGTTTTACACAGTTTGGGAATATCGGAAAAAATTTAGCTCTGGCGTCAATCCCTTTTGGATTATCGGCTCTTGCGAATAAAGCTTTCGCAAAAGACATTACAGCAACACCTGCTACTCCAATTGGAGCTTTGCAATTTGCTTTGACATTAGAATATCTGGAAAACGAATTTTACGCCATGGCATTAGATTCTGGAGTAATTCCAGCTTCTGAAAATGGTGGACGTGATTTAAAAGTATTCCAGCAAATTGCAGCTCACGAATCTGATCATGTCAAATTTTTAATTGCTGGATTGGGCGGTACTGCAAGTGCCAACTTTGTTCCAAAACCAACTTTTGACTTTACAGTTGGAGGTGCTTTTAATCCTTTTGGAGATTATCCAACATTTTTAGCTCTGGCTCAGGCTTTTGAAGACACAGGAGTTAGAGCTTATAAAGGACAAGCAGCAAATCTAATTACAACACCAGATTTACTAACTGCGGCTTTACAAATTCATTCTGTTGAAGCTCGTCATGCTTCTGAAGTGAGAAGATTACGAGGTTTAAAAGGATGGATTTCTAATTCAGAAAGGGGCGCTGGTATGCCGGCAGCAACACAGGCAGTCTATGATGGCGAAGGCGTAACGATGCAAGCAGGATTTAATACTGCGACTGCATTTGGTGCAGCAGCAGGCTCAGAAGCTTATGATGAGCCACTTACGACACAACAAGTTGTTGATATTGCCAATATATTTATTGTATAGTCACTTTTTTTCTAAATATTTAACCGTCTTTACTTTATTGTGAAGACGGTTTTTTTATTCCTTAATTAATCAAAAAACTGAAGCCCTGATTTTCAGCAGATAAAATATTCTTTCAGGTATTTGGTTTTAAAATAATTAATTGTACTTTTGCATCCCCTTTATTGGGGATGGAATGTTTAATTAAAATAATATTATGGACGCATTAAGCTACAAAACAGTTTCAGCTAGCAAAGCCACTGTAACTAAAGAGTGGATTGTTGTTGACGCTGAAGGTCATAACTTAGGACGTCTTGCTTCTAAAGTTGCTATGATCTTAAGAGGTAAGTACAAACCAAGTTACACACCGCACGTTGACTGTGGAGATAACGTAATTGTTATCAACTCAGAAAAAATTAACCTTACAGGTACAAAAATGAATGACAAAATTTACATGCGTCATACAGGTTACCCAGGAGGACAAAGAACTTTAACTGCTAAAGTATTGCAAGCTAAAAACCCTGCATTATTAGTAGAAAAAGCTGTAAAAGGTATGTTACCTAAAAACAAATTAGGTGCTGAACTTTTTAGAAATCTAAATGTTGTTGTAGGAGCTGAGCACAAACACGGAGCTCAAAAACCTAGAACTGTTAACCTAAATGATCTTAAGTAATGGGAGTTATTCACAAAATCGGTAGAAGAAAAACCGCTGTTGCACGTGTTTACGTTTCTGAAGGAACTGGAAACATCACTGTAAACAAAAAAGAATTCGCAACTTACTTTCCAACTGCAACTTTACAGTACAAAGTTTTACAACCGCTTTCTATGACAGAAAACGCTGGTAACTTTGACGTTAAAGTAAACGTTTACGGAGGTGGTACAACTGGTCAGGCAGAAGCTGTAAGAATGGCATTAGCACGTGTAATGTGTGAAGTTAGCGCTGAAAACAGAGGAATCCTTAAACCAGAAGGTTTATTAACAAGAGACCCAAGAATGGTTGAACGTAAGAAATTCGGTCAGAAGAAAGCTCGTAAGAGATTCCAATTCTCTAAACGTTAATATTACCTGTCTTGTTCAGATGGGACAAGACATTATCAATTATTTATTGAAATTAAAAAACACAGTTATTGTTGCTCTCCTATCGAGGTAGGATATAGTTTAGCATCTAAATGGGTTACGGCTTAACGGTCAAAAACACATTGCTAATCAACAGAACGTAAACTAGTACAAAAATGGCAAACAAAATAGAAGTAAAAGAATTACTAGAAGCAGGTGTTCACTTCGGACACATGACTAGAAAATGGGATCCAAATATGGCTCCTTACATTTATATGGAGCGTAATGGTATTCACATTATCAATCTATATAAAACTGCAGCTAAAATTGAAGAAGCTAACGAAGCTTTGAAAAAAATCGCTGCATCAGGTAGAAAAATCTTATTCGTAGCTACCAAAAAACAAGCAAAAGACATCGTTGCTGATAAAGCAAAAGCTGCAAACATGCCTTACATCACTGAAAGATGGCCAGGTGGAATGTTGACTAACTTCGTAACTATCAGAAAGGCAGTTAAAAAAATGTCTTCTATCGATAAAATGAAGAAAGATGGTACTTTCAACACTTTATCTAAAAAAGAGCGTTTACAAGTTGATCGTCTACGTGCTAAATTAGAGAAAAACTTAGGTTCAATTGCTGATATGTCTAGACTACCTGCAGCATTGTTCGTAGTAGATATCAAAGCTGAACACATCGCAATAAAAGAAGCTCAAAAATTAAACATTCCAGTTTTCGCAATGGTTGATACGAATTCTGACCCAAGAGAGGTTGATTACGTGATTCCTGCAAATGATGACGCTTCTAAATCAATTGACAAAATTTTATCTTTAGTAACTACTGCAGTAATCGAAGGTCTTTCTGACAGAGGTGCTGAAAAAGAAGTTGAAGCTACTGAAGAAGCTCCTGCTGTTGAAGCTGAAGCTGCTCCTGCAACTGAAGAATAAATCAAATTCTAAATTCCAAATTTTAAATTCCAAATTCCAAGATACAAAATTAAAAACGTTATGTTGATAATTTAATAAAATTGGAGTTTGGGATTTAGAAGATGGAATTTTTACTTTTAACATTAAAATTTAAAATATTATGGCAACAATTACTGCTGCAGACGTAAATAAATTAAGACAATCTACAGGTGCCGGAATGATGGACTGTAAAAAAGCTTTAGTTGAAGCTGAAGGAGATTTCGATAAAGCGATCCAAATCCTTAGAGAAAAAGGACAAAAAGTTGCTGCTAACCGTTCTGACCGTGAGTCTTCTGAAGGAGCTGCTGTTTCTTTTATCAATGCAGACAACACTAAAGGAGCTATCCTTACTTTAAACTGCGAAACTGACTTCGTAGGTAAAAATGAGGCTTTCGTAACTTTAGCTAAAGATTTAGTTGAAAGAGCTATCAACTTCTCTTCTAAAGAAGAATTTTTAGCTTCTGATTTCAACGGAATTACTGTTGCTGAAAAATTAATCGAGCAAACTGGAGTTATCGGTGAGAAAATCGAAATCGGTGGTTTCGAAATTTTAGAAGGTGCTTTCGTTGGATCTTACGTTCACGTTAACAAAATTGCTGCTTTAACAGCTATTTCTGCTCCAATCGCTAACGCTGAAACTTTAACAAAAGACGTTTCTATGCAAGTTGCTTCTATGGGAGCTGATACATTATCTTACAAAGATTTTGATCCTGCTTTTGTTGAGTCTGAACTTGCTGCTCGTATTGCTGTAATTGAAAAAGATAATGAAGAGGCTGCACGTTTAGGAAAAACTTTGAAAAATGTTCCTAAATACATCTCTTTCTCTCAATTAACTCCTGAAGTTATCAAACAAGCTGAAGAAGATGCTAAAGCTGAATTAAAAGCTGAAGGAAAACCAGAGCAAATCTGGGACAAAATTCTTCCAGGAAAAGTTCAACGTTTTATCTCTGATAACACTACTTTAGATCAAGAAAAAGCTTTACTTGATCAAAACTTCATCAAAGATGACAGTAAAAAAGTTGGTGATTACGTAAAAGGATTCAATGTTGAAATCACAGGTTTCAAAAGAGTTACTTTAGGTTAATATATTATTTCAATATTTAAAAAGCCCGAATAAATATTTATTCGGGCTTTTTTTATTTTTACTATTTTTCTACAGGAAAATTTCTAGCACGCATCAAAGCATCTGATTGTGGCGCATGTCCTCTGAAATTCTCGTACATTTCTTCGTTATCAATCGTATTTCCAACGCTTAAAACTGTCTTATAAAGACGTTCAGAGACATTTTTATCAAATGGTCCGTTTCCTTCCAAAAAAGCCTCATAAGCATCTGCATTGATCACGTCTGCCCATAAATAACTGTAATATCCAGCCGCATAGCCATCGCTTGAAAATATATGAGCAAATTGAGGAATTCTATGTCGCATCACTATTTCAGACGGCATATTTATTTCACTTAAAACCTTCTTCTCAAATTCATACGGATTGATTGTTTCGGTTGCTAAATGCAGTTTCATATCAACAAATGAACTTGAAATCGTTTCTACGGTCGCAAAGCCTTCATTAAAATTGGCTGCTTTTCCGATTCTTTCCACCAACGATTGAGATAAAGGTTCGTTTGTTTTATAATGAAGTGCGAACTTATTTAAAACCTCAGGAGTTGCCAACCAATGCTCTAATAATTGCGAAGGAAACTCCACATAATCTCTTGCAACCGAAGTTCCTGAAAGACTCGGATACGTTACATTAGAACACAACCCGTGTAGTGCATGACCAAATTCGTGAAACAAAGTCGTTGCATCATCCCACGAAATCAAAACAGCTTCGTTGCTATTTCCTTTAATAAAATTGCAATTGTTTGAAACAATAGGAAGCACATTTTCCTTTATTTTCTGTTGATCTCTATGAGAGTTCATCCAAGCCCCCGAACGCTTTCCTACGCGCGCATAAGGATCAAAATACCAAAGACCGATTATTGCTCCTGTATTTTTATTATTTACTTCCCAAACGCGAACATCCGAATGATAAACAGGAACATCAAATACTTGTTTAAATCCGAGATCAAATAATTCACCAGCCGTCCAGAACATTCCTTCTCTTAAATTTTCTAGCTGTAGATATTGTTTTATTTCATTCTGATCTAAATCATATTTGGCTTTACGAACTTTTTCGGCGTAATAGCGATAATCCCAAGGTTGAATTTTAAAACTTCCACATTCATCATCCACTATTTTCTGCATAGCCGAGACATCATTTTTCACTTTTTCGACTGCTGGCTTCCACACAGAATGCATTAAATCTAAAGTTTTCTGTGGGTCTTTTGCCATTTTGTTTGACAAACTCCATTCTGCAAAATTCTTAAAACCTAATATTCTAGCTTTTTTTGCTCGTAACTGTAAAATGGAAACCAGAGTTGCATTAGTATTATTTGAGTTATCATTATCACCTCTTTTTACAAAAATGTCAAATGCTTGTTCTCTTAATTTTCTTTGATCTGAAAAAGTCAAAAAAGGTTCAATTGAAGATCTGGTGTTTCCAATGCAAGCCAAAACATTTAGCTTTCTTTCTTTTGCTTCTGCAATTGCTGCGTTTTTGAATTCTTCTGGCAATCCTTCTAAATCATTTTCCGAATTCAACTCCAAATATTGGTCATTTTCTTCTGCCAATAATTTTTGGCTAAAAAGTGTAAAAAGTCCAGCAAGTTCCTGATTTATACTTGCTACTTCTTTTTTATCTTCCGCATTTAGCTCTGCTCCTTCTCTAACAAAATCAGTATAATACAACCAAAGCAGACGCTGTTGTTCTGCTGTTAACTTTTTACTTTCTTCCGATTTATATAATTTTTCAATCCTAGAAAACAATTTTTCGTTTTGATACAACTTATCACTAATCTCAGCCAATTTCGGAGACATTTCTGTATCGACCACATTAAATTCAGGACTACTTAAATTGGATCTGTAAATTCCATAAACCGCATGAATTCGTTCCAGTTTTTCTCCTGAAAGCTCTAAAGCTATAATTGTATTCTCAAAAGTTGGAACTTCTAAATTATTTGCAATAGCCTCAATTTCATTCAGTTTTTCCTGAATCGCAAATTCAATAGCAGGTTTAAAATCTGAAATTTTATATTTTGTAAAATCCGGAACACCTCCATAAGGTCCTGACCACTCCTGAAGTAACGGATTTTCTAGCTCAATTTGTTTTTTCATAATACACATTTTTATAAATTCTGTCAAAACCTAAAAGATAATAATGACAGTAATCCAAAATTAACCAATCGGAAGCATATCAACAATTATCTATTTCGATGATTTGAAGAAATAGCTTAAATTTGAAACATCATAACGAAAATAACATGTTTAAAACCCGAAAAGAGATTGTTTTTGTAATTCTCGCAGGAATATTTATTACCAATGCCGTTGTGGCTGAACTTATTGGAGGAAAATTAATCCAAATTGGACCTTTTGTAATGAGTATCGGAATTCTTCCATGGCCCGTTGTTTTTTTAACTACCGATTTAATTAATGAATATTTTGGTGAGAAAGGGGTAAAAAAACTTTCTTTTATCACAGCATGTTTGATTACTTATGCTTTTATCATTCTTTTTATGGCCATAACCATCCCTGCTGCTAAAGGAATAAGTCCCGTTGACGACAATCAGTTTGAAGCTGTTTTTGGACAAAGTATGTGGATTATTGTCGGGAGTATAATTGCCTTTATGGTTTCGCAATTGATTGATGTAAGTGTTTTTTGGTTTTTTAGAAAAAGAACTGGACATAAAAAAATATGGCTCAGAACTACCGGATCGACTGTAATCTCACAACTATTTGATTCGTTTATCGTTCTTGGAATTGCTTTCTGGCTTCCAGGAAAAATCGATTTTGATACTTTTATATCGTCGGGATTAATCGGATATGTTTTCAAACTATCTATCGCAGTTTTACTAACTCCTGCCATTTATTTAGGTCATAATTTAATAAAAAAATATCTAGAAAAAGATAATCTCCAAAACGACGAAGAACATTTACAATAATGAGGAATTACAAAATGTATTTTTTAGCAATCCTTATAAGTTGTCTTGTAAGTTGCTCTAAAAATGCAAAAAAACAAATACTTGAAGTTACCGACAAGATTTCAAATCAAATAGAAACTATTTCAGAAAGCACTGTTGAGACTGTAAAAGAATATAAAAACTCAATTGTAGATAAAATTACAAATGATGCTATTCCTGTCGAAAACAAAGAAATTGCAAATGACAGTATTGCGGTAGAAAAAATCGAAAATGATACGTTTTTAGGAATTACCTATTTCAAAAAATTCATATCAGATTGTAAAACGGGAGAAACCATAACACAAAAGGAATTAATTGAAAATCATAACATTCCTGCTGATGGAATAAAACTGATAAAAAGCATTACCAAAACAGCTGAAGATGAAATTGAAATAAAATGGAAATCAACTTGGTTTATTGAACGTATTTCGGATGCAAAATTTACTGATGCCAAAATAAAATTCAAATTCGAAGCCAATAAAATGTACACTTCCGGACAAGCCATCGGAATTAAATACAAAAAGAAAGTCTATACCGATCTAATCATAATTGGAACAAAAGCTTATATACCGAGCGTAAAAGGTTATCACTGGAAAATTGGAAAATAATGGATGATAAAGTAAGATGCAGCTGGTGCTCAGCAAGTGATTTGTACAGAAAATATCATGATGAAGAATGGGGCGTTCCTGTTTATGACGACCCTACATTATTCGAATTTTTAATTTTGGAAACTTTTCAAGCTGGTTTGAGCTGGATTACGATTTTGAATAAAAGAGAGAATTTCAGAGCCGCATTTGATTATTTCGATTATAAAAAAGTAGCTCTTTATTCTGAAGACAAAATCGAAGAGTTAATGCAGAATACTGGAATTATTCGGAACAAATTAAAAATTAAAGCGGCAGTTTCTAATGCTCAAGCCTTTATGAAAGTGCAAGAAGAATTCGGAACTTTCTCTGATTATATTTGGAAATATACAGACGGAAAACCAATTGTAAACAGTCTAAAAAATTCAAAAGATGCTCCTGCCACTACTCCACTTTCAGATGAAATCAGCAAAGATTTAAAAAAAAGAGGCTTTAAATTTGTTGGCTCAACCGTGATTTACGCACACATGCAAGCCACTGGAATGGTCAATGATCATGTGGAAGATTGCTTTACTCGTAAGAAATAGTTTTCAATCGCAGTCGCAGTTTTTCAGTCTTTTGGACCCAGTTAAAAACTAAAAACTGAAAGCTGAGACTGAAAACTTAAAAAAAAACATTACATTTGCTTCACACTTTAGGGGTGTCTACAAAATTGTAGGCTGAGATTTTACCCTCTGAACCTGATCTAGTTCATACTAGCGTAGGGAAAAGTAAGATGACTTCTGCGCGCATTTTTATGCGTTCTTGTAGCCATTCCTAAGGTGTATCTATACACTAAACTCAACAAGGAATGGAACTAAAAATCAATCAACAAACCAAAAAATTCAATGCTGAATCGCTAAGCGTTCAATCATTGCTCGATCTCGAAATTCCGCACAAACAAAACGGAATCGCCGTTGCTGTCAACAATACCGTTGTTCCAAAAACCAAATGGAACGAATTCTTCGTACACGAAACTGACGATATTTTGATTATTTCTGCTACACAGGGGGGATAAATTTCAATTTTAAATTCCAAAATAAAAATTCCAAATTCCAATTTTCATACTGTACTTAGACGCACTGCGGTGCGTCTCTAAGGAAAAATTTTGCGAAAAATAAACACAATCAGAATCAAACTTGAAACTTCAAACTTGACCCGAGGCGAAAGCCGAACGGGCGAAGCAAACAAAAATATTATGAAAGAAGAGCAAATATCCAGAACCCCGTTTCCGAATTCTAAAAAAGTATATATCGATGGAGAAATTCATCCGATAAAAGTCGCTATGCGCGAAATTACTTTGAGCGACACCAAACTTTCAAATGGTGGCATTGAGAAAAATCCACCTGTAACCGTTTATGATACTTCGGGCGCTTACACAGATCCGAATATTGAAATTGACATTAGAAAAGGATTGCCTCGCTTACGCGAAAGTTGGATTCTTGACCGAAATGATGTTGAAATTCTAGACGAAATCACTTCAGATTATGGCCAAAGTCGATTGAAAGATGAAAGCTTAAATCATCTTCGTTTTGAGTATTTACATCAGCCAAAACGTGCTAAAAAAGGCGCGAACGTAACGCAATTGTACTACGCCAAACAAGGAATCATTACTCCAGAAATGGAATATATCGCGATTCGTGAAAATCAGCGAATCGAACTTTTAAACGAACAAACCAAAGCCATGCAATGTCAGCACGGCGGAAACAGCTTTGGTGCCAATACTCCAAAAAACAAAATTACTCCAGAATTTATCCGTTCTGAAGTAGCTTGCGGAAGAGCTATTATTCCAAATAACATCAATCATCCTGAAAGCGAACCGATGATTGTGGGTCGTAATTTCTTGGTAAAAATCAATGCCAATATTGGAAACAGCGCGGTAACTTCTAGCATTGAAGAAGAAGTTGAAAAAGCGGTTTGGGCTTGTCGTTGGGGAGCTGACACGATTATGGACTTATCTACAGGAAAAAATATCCACGAAACCAGAGAATGGATTATCAGAAATTCTCCTGTTCCAATCGGGACTGTTCCGATTTATCAGGCATTAGAAAAAGTAAAAGGAATTGCCGAAGATTTAACTTGGGAGATTTTCCGTGATACGCTGATTGAGCAGGCAGAACAAGGTGTTTCGTATTTTACGATTCACGCCGGAGTTTTGCTTCGTTACATTCATTTAACTGCCAATCGTGTTACCGGAATCGTTTCTCGAGGCGGGTCAATTATGGCAAAATGGTGTTTATTTCATCATAAAGAAAACTTCTTGTACACGCATTTTGAGGAAATCTGCGAAATCATGAAACAATACGACGTAGCTTTTTCTCTTGGAGATGGTTTGCGTCCAGGCTCGATTGCAGATGCAAATGACGCTGCTCAATTTGCCGAATTAGAAACTTTAGGCGAATTGACAAAAATCGCTTGGAAACACGATGTTCAGGTTTTTATTGAAGGCCCAGGACACGTTCCGATGCACATGATTAAAGAAAATATGGACAAGCAATTGGAACATTGTCATGAAGCTCCGTTTTACACTTTAGGTCCATTAACTACTGATATTGCGCCGGGTTACGACCATATTACTTCGGCAATTGGTGCTGCTATGATTGGCTGGTACGGTTGTGCGATGTTGTGCTATGTAACTCCAAAAGAACACCTTGGTTTACCAAACAAAAAAGACGTAAAAGACGGCGTAATCACTTATAAAATCTCTGCTCATGCTGCCGACTTGGCAAAAGGTCATCCGGGAGCACAGTATCGCGATAATGCCTTGAGTAAAGCCCGTTTTGAATTCCGTTGGGAAGACCAGTTTAATTTGGCTTTAGATCCAGATACAGCGAGAGAATTCCACGATGAAACACTTCCTGCCGATGGTGCAAAAGTGGCGCATTTCTGTTCGATGTGTGGACCGAAATTCTGCTCTATGAAAATATCTCAGGAAATTAGAGATGTTGCCGCAGCAGAAAAAGGAATGCAGGAGAAATCAGAGGAATTTATTGAACAGGGGAAAGAGATTTACATTTAAGAGGTAAGAAAATAGAATATAGAACAAAGAGAAAGACATGATCGTAATTACAAATCCTTTTTCTGTTGAAGATGAAATTCAAATTCTTCACTCTTTATTGGAGGAAGGATTGTCTTTGCTTCATATCCGAAAACCTGATTTTTCGGAATTGGAAATGGCGCAGTTTCTTCATCAAATAAAATTGAAATTTCGAACGAATCTGGTTTTGCACAATCATCATGATTTAGCAGACGATTTTGGTATTGAAAGGTTTCATTTTTCTGAAAAGGAAAGAAAAAGTCTGAATGATTTTCCTGCAAAGTTTTCAAAACCTTGTAGGTGCAAATTTTCAACATCAACACATTCGATTGAAGATTTTAATTCGCTTGAAAATTTCGATTATGCTTTCTTAAGTCCGGTTTTTAAAAGTATTTCTAAAGAAAATTATCATCCTAAAATTGATCTTTTTGAAGTAATAAAATCAAGAACAAATCATAAAACAAAAATCGTCGCTTTAGGGGGAATTGATTCAAAAAACATTCCAGAAGTTTTAGAAAAAGGTTTTGACGATGTCGCGCTTTTAGGAAGTATCTGGAAAAATGAAAATCCATTAAAACAATTTAAATTATGTCAGCAGATCGCCCTTTCGTACTCGCAATCGCAGGTTTAGACCCATCAGGTGGCGCCGGAATTTTGGCTGATATCAAAACATTTGAACAGCACAAAGTAACTGGTTTTGCTATTTCAACAGCGAATACAATTCAGACCGAAAACCAGTTTCATGAAATTCAGTGGACGGATTTGAGTTTTATAATGCGTTCTATCGAAACGTTTCTTTTAAACTATAAAATCAGCGTGGTGAAAATTGGAATCGTGTCTTCTTTATACGATCTAGACCGAATTGTTTCGACCATAAAACTGCTTTCGCCTTCAACCAAAATTGTTTGGGATCCTGTTTTGAAATCGACTACAAAATTTGAATTTATGGAAGTTCAAAATCATTTGAGTTTAAACAAAATACTTTCAAAAATCGATTTGATTACACCGAATCATCATGAAGCTGAAATATTGTTTCCTGATTTTATTTCTAAGGAAAATCAGTTTTCAACGAACATTTTATTGAAAGGCGGACATAACGAAAAAGCTTTAGGAACAGATCGTTTATTTCTAAAAGATGAAGTTTTTGAATTGCTTCCGTCAAATCAAAAATGTTTTGAAAAACACGGTTCAGGCTGTGTGTTTTCTTCTGCCATTGCTTCCAATTTGGCTTTAAATCAGACAATAAAAGAAGCTTGTAAAAATGCTAAAATCTATATCGAAAATTACCTGAGTTCAACATCAACTTTAATCGGATATCATTATGTATAGCAAACTTCAATATATCTCGCAGGGCGAAACTATCGAAAAACAATTGTACAATATTCATCAGGCGCTAGATTCTGGATGCAATTGGATACAAATGCGTTTCAAAAACCAAACACCAAAAGACGCTTTCACTTTAGCGGAAGCGGTAAAACCTTTATGTGAAAAATACACGGCCAATTTTATTGTAAATGACGATTTGCATCTTACGAAAGAAATAGATGCTGAGGGTGTTCATTTAGGTTTAACCGACACGAAAATTGACGAAGCAAGAGCTTTTTTAGGAACTTCAAAAGTGATTGGAGGAACAGCAAATACTTTGGAAGATATCGAAAATCATGTTAAAAATGGCTGTGATTATATTGGTTTAGGGCCTTTTCGCTTTACTGCCACAAAAGAAAAATTAAGTCCGATTTTAGGATTATCGGGCTATTTTGATATTCTTCAAAAACTGAAAAAAAATAAAATCGAGATTCCGGTTTATGCCATTGGAGGTATTACGTTGCGAGATGTGAATCCGTTAATGGAGACTGGAATTCACGGAATTGCCGTTTCTGGAATCATTACCGAAAGTGATGAGGCAGAAAAATTAATTCAACAACTAAACGAAAAATTATATGCAAACATCATTGTTTAACATAGGAGACAAAACCTTTAAATCACGCTTGTTTCTTGGAACGGGAAAATTTGGTTCGAATGAAGAAATGGAACAAGCGATTTTGGCTTCGGAAAGTGAATTGGTTACAGTTGCCTTAAAACGTATCGATTTGGAAACGGATACCGATGCTATTTTATCACATTTAAAACATCCAAATATCAATTTGTTGCCGAATACTTCTGGCGCGCGAAATGCTAAAGAAGCCATTTTTGCAGCACAATTAGCTCGTGAAGCATTAGAAACGAATTGGGTCAAACTGGAAATTCATCCTGATCCGAAATATTTAATGCCCGATCCAATTGAAACTTTAAAAGCCACGGAAGAATTAGCCAAATTGGGTTTTATCGTACTTCCATACATTCACGCAGATCCTGTTTTGTGTAAACATTTAGAAAGTGCTGGAACTTCGGCTGTAATGCCACTAGGTTCGCCAATTGGAAGCAACAAAGGCTTAAAAACAATTGATTTTTTAGAAATTATAATCGAGCAAAGTACGGTTCCAGTTATCATCGATGCGGGAATTGGAGCTCCATCTGATGCTGCAAAAGCAATGGAAATTGGTGCCGATGCTGTTTTGGTGAATACTGCGATTGCCGTTGCAGGAAATCCAAGTTTAATGGCTGAGGCTTTTAAAGAAGCGGTTATTGCAGGAAGAAAGGCTTTTGAGGCTAAAATTGCGAATCAGCAAAATTATGCTTCGGCTTCCAGTCCTTTGACTTCTTTTCTTTATGAGTAATTTTTTTTTGTAACGCAAAGTTCGCAGAGTTTTTTCGCAAAGTTCGCTAAGCTTTGAGCTCTCAATTATTAATAATAAAGCCCGCAAAGCTTAGCGAACTTTGCGTAATTCTTAGCGCTCTTTGCGGTAAAAAAACAAACCCACATGAATACTTTCAAATCCATTTTTGAGCAATGTAACTGGGATGAAATCCAATCCAGAATATACAAAACCACATCAAAAGATGTCCAACGAACTTTATCTAAAACCAAATACAATCTCGATGATTTTCTGATTCTGATTTCTCCTATTGCTCAAAATTATTTAGAGCAAATGGCACAAAAATGCCATGAAATCACCAAGAAACGTTTTGGAAAAACCATTCAAATGTATGCACCACTTTATTTGAGTAACGAATGCCAAAACATTTGCACCTATTGTGGCTTTAGTCTTGACAATAAAATCAAAAGAAAAACACTTTCTGACGCCGAAATAAAACTCGAAGTCGAAGCTTTAAAAAACACTGGGTTTGATCATGTTTTATTGGTTACTGGCGAAGCAAATTATACGGTAAACATTAATTATTTTTTGAATGCCATTCATCTAATCAAAGAAGATTTTTCGATTATTTCTGTTGAAGTTCAACCGCTTTCTACAGAAGATTATGCGCGTTTGCATGATGCAGGAGTTTATTCAGTTTTGGTTTATCAGGAAACGTATCATCAGGAAGTTTACAAAAAATATCATACCAAAGGCAAAAAATCAAACTTCGATTATCGATTGGAAACTCCAGACCGAATTGGAACTGCTGGAATTCATAAAATTGGTTTAGGCGTTTTATTAGGTTTGGAAGATTGGCGAACGGATAGTTTTTTCAATGCCTTGCATTTAGATTATTTGCAGAAGAAATATTGGCAGACAAAATACTCAGTTTCTTTTCCGCGTCTGCGACCGGCTGAAGGTATTATCGAACCCAATTTCATTATGGATGATAAAGATTTGACGCAATTAATTTGCGCTTACCGTTTATGGAATGAAGATCTGGAAATCTCCATTTCAACTCGCGAAAACGAAAAATTCAGAAATAACATTATTCCGATTGGTGTTACGAGTATGAGTGCAGGTTCTAAAACAAATCCGGGTGGTTATGTGGTGGATCCGCAGTCTTTGGAACAATTCGAAATCAGTGATGAGCGCTCTGCAGAAGAAATCTCAAAAATCATAAAAAATGCAGGTTATGAACCGGTTTGGAAAGATTGGACAAAAGCATTTGTTTAAATATCAAATTCCAATTTAAAAATTGCTTCGCCTATTCGCTATCGCTCGGGTCCAAATTCCAATAATCTAAAATCTAAAATCAGAAATCTAAAATTTAAACATGAGTATTATACAAGAATTCCTTCGTTATAACAGACAAACTATTCTTCCCGAAATTGGTGATGAAGGTCAGGAAAAATTGAAAAAAGCTAGAGTTTTAGTGATTGGAGCGGGCGGTTTGGGCTGTCCGATTTTGCAATATATTGCGACTGCTGGTGTTGGTTTTATCGGAATTATGGATTTTGATACGATTGAAATTCACAATCTTCATCGACAAATTTTATATACTGAAAACGAAATTGGCCAACACAAAGCTGTTGTTGCAAAAGATGTCGTTTCTCAATTAAATCCGTTGATTGAAGCTGTGGCGATAAATGAAAAATTAACTGCTGAAAACGCATCCAAAATCATTCAGCAATATGATATTGTCGTAGATGGTTCGGATAATTTTACGACTCGTTATTTAGTGAATGATACTTGCGTTACGTTGAAAAAACCTTTGGTCTATGGAAGTATTTTAAAATTTGAAGGACAAATTGCTGTTTTCAACTATAAAGGAAGTAAAAATCTTCGTGATTTATTTCCAGAAATGCCAGATCCAAAAGATGTTCCGAATTGCAATTTGAATGGCGTTTTAGGAACTTTGCCGGGAATTATTGGCAATATGATGGCGCACGAAACGCTGAAACTGATTCTCGAATTGCCAACTTTAAGCAACGAATTGATACTTTTTAATACTTTAAACTGGAACTTCACAAAGCTGAATTTCTAAAAAACAACCTCATCACCAACATTGATAATTCCAGAATTCAGACTCACAAGATTAGTTCCGAATAAAACAGAATTATCTACATTTCTGTATTTGCTCAAGGTTTTTAAAGGTTCCTTTTTTACAATTGCTTTCTGCGGATCATTGTTTACCATAATACATCTTCCACAAGGTTTTATGTTTTTAAATTGAACCTTTCCAATTGTAAAAGTCTTGAAATCGTCTTCTTCGTGGGCGTTTTTGGTGCTTACAACGATGTTTGGGCGAAATCTTTTAATGGTGATTTTTTCTTCTAATTTTTCATTTAAAAAATCAAGGCTTTCAGTTCCAATTAATAAATAAGGATAACCATCAGCCAAACTCACATTATAGGTTTCATTTGTTCTGGAACTTTCATGTTTACGGGCTCCAATTTTATTGATTTTTACCAATCTGCATTCGAAACCTAATTTATCGCTAAACCATTTTGAAGAATTTTTATTCACTTCGAAAACTTCACTTTTATCATCCCAAACTTGAGATTCTATAGGATTCTCTAAATGTTCATGAATAGAAAATTCGTGCGTTTCTCCTTCAAAAGTAATTTGAATTTTATCTCCCAAAATCTCAGGATAAAACTGACTCATTATTGGATATTCTCGTTGTGTAACATGAATATTTTCAACATTAATCAGCATCCATCTTCGGTCGTTTTCAAAGCCCATTTCTTCGGCATGAGCACTTTTTAGGCTAATGCCTGCTAAACTTTTTACCGGATAAATATAAATTTCTTTTACACTGTAAACTGCGCTCATTTATTCACTTTTTAAAATAGACATAAATTCTTCCCGATCAATCTCACGGCAGCCTAAACTGTCTAAATGCGGATTATAAACCTGACAATCCAATAGTTTATAATTTTCTTTTTCTAAATGTTTTACCAATGATATAAAAGCCACTTTTGAAGCATTCGATACTTTCGAAAACATACTTTCTCCACAGAAAACATGCCCTAAATCAACTCCATACAAACCTCCAACCAACTCGCCTTCTTGCCAAACCTCAACCGATTTTGCAATTCCCTGACGATTAAGCTCACAATAGGATTCTACTATATCATCGGAAATCCAGGTTCCGTCCTGACCAACACGTTGTATTTTCTGGCAGTTCGCAATTACTTCTTTGAAATTGGTATTAAAGGTAACTGTAAATTGTTTTCTATTTAAAATATTTCGCATGCTTTTAGAAATAACCAATTCATCTAAAAACAGAACCATACGAGGATCTGGCGCCCACCAAAGAATAGGTTCGCCTTCATTAAACCAAGGGAAAATTCCTTTTTTGTACGCGAGTTTTAAACGTTCCGGACTCAAGTCTCCACCAACAGCCAGAATACCTTCTTCATCGGCTTCTGAAACAGGTGGAAAATATAAATTATCAAATAGGAAATACATTTTTTAAATTTCAATGACAAAATTCCAAATTCCAATTAGAAGTATTAATTCAAAAGCAAAATTCCAAATCCCAAATTCACGAGAATGAATTGGAATTTGGAATTTTCAAATTTTGAGATTTACTTTTTATTAGAATGGTAAATCGTCTGGTTCGTCTTCGTTAATGCTTGTTGCAGGAGCAAATGTTTCAGCTGCTGGCATTGCAGGAGCTTGTCCTTGTCCTTCTGCTGCTAATCTTTCGATTCTCCAACCTTGAATACTATTGAAATATCTAGTTTCTCCTTGTGGATTAACCCATTCTCTTCCTCTTAAATTGATAGAAACTTTTACAGCATCTCCTTGTTTATAGCTACTCAATAAATCGCATTTATCTTGCGTAAATTCGATTAAAATATGTTGTGGATACTGCTCCTCAGTAGTAACAACTAATTCTCTTTTTTTGAATGAGGCACTAACTTGCTGCTCTGGGTTAACCACTTTTACTTTTCCTGTAACTTCCATCTTCGTCTATATTAATTATTGTTTCTATTTCTTTTATTTTTTGGCTAAAAGCACTTTCCAAGCCGATTCTACATCTCCTTTATCCAGATATTTTTTGGCCTCTAAGTGTACTTTTTTCTGGTCATCTGAGCTTAAAACTCCTTTGACTGCGAAATTTTCTTTCACAAATATACTAACTTCTTCTATTGTAGGCAAGGATTCTATATTACCTAATTTGCCTAAATCGTTACCGTCAAAAACACCGCTTTCTTTTACAAAATTCGGCACAGCATCTACTCCTATTCCCAGTGTTGTCAGGGGTTTTGCAACTTCAAAAAGTCCTTGATTGGATCTTGAATACCAGTTATTTCCAAGTCTTGAAACCAAATCTATTTTATGCTGATCGATGGCTCCTTTTTCATCTAAAATAGATTCACTGATGTGAATTTTTACTACTTCGCATAAAATTAGATTTCCAGCTCCGCCTTCTGTTCCTAAGGGAATAATCTGTGTTACCTTGCATTCAAATTGAACTGGAGATTCTTTAACGCGATAAGGTTTTACGATATCTGACGGAATCTGGGTTAAACCAGCTTTGATAAATTCGTTTACACCATCTCCATATTCTGTACTTGCCAGAGAAGTCTGTTGCACGATATCGTAATTGACCACATTTATGACAACCTCACGAGTTGCTTCGGCGTTAATCAAAGTATGTTTGATTGTATTGTCACGAACACGTCTTGATGGCGAAAAAACCAAAATTGGCGGATTGGCACTAAACACATTAAAGAAACTAAACGGCGATAAATTCGGAATTCCTTTATCACTAATAGTACTTGCAAAAGCAATTGGTCTAGGTCCGATTGAACTCTGCAAATAACCTTGCAATTGGGCCGTTGGAATCTCTTTTGGATTAATGCTGATCATACTTTTTGATTTAAACAGAATCTTTTTTTGTACCTGCAAAAGTATCGAAATGGTTTAATTATGAAAAATAGTTTTGCAGATAAAAACAAAAAAACTTTCATCCTCTTCAAAATATAGAATAGGTATATTTCGTTATATTTATACCACAAAAAACTCGATATGTCTTTTTCTGAAAGAACAAATACAACTCGCTGGATTATTATTTCTATCTGCTTTTTAATCATTTCTCTAATTCTTTGGAATACTTATACTTTCTTCCAAATCTTTAAAAATGAGGAACGTTTGAAGATGAAACTTTTTGTGAATGCACAAATTACAATTCTAAATGCGAACGAAAATACCGATGTTGAACTTCCGCTTCAAATCATCAACAACAACACTTCAATTCCGGCAATAGTAATATTGTTTGACAAAGTAGTGAGCGCTACGAATGTTCCAGATGAAATTCTTACTAACAAGAAAAAAAGAAATGCTTATTTAAATAAACTGAGAAACGAAAATGAGCCTATCACTTTTGAATATGCTCCCGGAAAATACCAAACCTTATATTATGGAAATTCCGGATTACTGAATAAGCTTAAATATTACCCGATTGCTTTATTTCTGATTATTGTTTTGTGTATTGCTTTGATTTATAATTTTTACAAAAGCACCAAAATGGCCACCCAAAATAAACTTTGGGCAGGAATGGCAAAAGAAACGGCACATCAGATTGGAACTCCTTTATCTTCTTTGATTGGATGGGTTGAAATATTGAAAACAGAAGATATCGATCCTTCTATTAGTCTTGAAATCGAGAAAGATATTGAGCGTCTGCAAACCATTACAGATCGTTTTTCTAAAATTGGTTCAGTACCTGTTCTGGAACCTCTCAATATTATTGAAGAAACCAAAAATTCTTATGAATATCTGCAATCCCGTTTTTCTAAACAAATTGCATTTTCATTCAGTGCTCCAAAAGAACCTCTTTACGCTATGATAAACCCGACGTTACATAGCTGGACGATCGAAAATTTAGTAAAAAATGCTATTGATGCCATGAAAGGAAAAGGAAGTCTTGATCTTCAAATTGAACAAGACGCTTTTCATATTAAAATCAATATAAAAGATTCGGGAACTGGAATTTTAAAAAAACAATTTAAAACCATTTTCGAACCTGGATTTACAACCAAAAAACGTGGTTGGGGACTTGGACTTTCTTTAACCAAAAGAATTGTTGAAGAATATCACAACGGAAATATTAAGGTTTTAAATTCTGAAATTGGCAAGGGAACTACTTTTCAGATTTCATTAAATAAAAAAGTGCAGTAAATCGTTTTTACTGCACTTTCTTTTTTGAAATAATCGAAATTGAAATCTACTACAAATTCGATTGAATATCTTTTGCTAAAGCTTCAAATTCTTCTTTAGAAAGTGAAACTTTATTGATGAAACGCATTTCATCCATTTCGTTTAACGGAATCAAATGCACGTGTGCGTGAGGTACTTCAAGTCCAACAACCGCAATTCCGACTCTTTTGCATGGAACTGTTTTTTCTAAGGCTACTGCAATTTTTTTAGAAAACTTCATTAAGCCTAAATACAGCTCGTCATCCATATCAAAAATCTTATCGATTTCTTGTTTTGGAATACAAAGTGTATGTCCTTTTGCATTTGGATTTACATCTAAAAACGCTAAATAGTTTTCGTCTTCCGCAATTTTATAAGCTGGAATCTCCCCGTTTACTATTTTGGTGAATATTGAACTCATAGTTTATTCGTTTATTTGGTTAATCGTTTAACCGACTTAACGATTAAACGGTTAAACTAGAATTAGTCTCTTGTAATTTCAAGGATTTCGAATTTCAAAGTACCGTTTGGCACAGTAATTTCTGCTACTTCGCCAACAGATTTTCCAAGTAAACCTTTTCCAATTGGAGATGTTACAGAGATTTTTCCTGTTTTTAAATCAGCTTCACTTTCAGCAACAAGTGTATATTTCATTTCCATTCCGTTGCTTTGGTTTTTGATCTTTACATTTGACAAAACCAAAACTTTAGAAACATCTAATTGAGACTCATCTATTAATCTTGCATTTGCATATACTTCTTCTAGTTTAGAAATTCTCATTTCCAATAAACCTTGCGCTTCTTTAGCTGCATCATATTCCGCATTTTCAGACAAATCACCTTTATCTCTCGCGTCTGCAATATCTTGAGATGCCTTTGGACGCATTACACTTTTTAAGTGCTCCAATTCATCTTTTAATTTTTTTAGTCCTTCTGCTGTATAATAGGATACTTTACTCATAACTTCATCGTTTATATAAATACAAAAAATCCCATCGCGACGGGATTTTCTTACCACAAATATACTATAATTTTTAATAGTACATAATTATATGTTAATCATATAGATTTCAAATCTAAATAAATTATTTTTGTTTCACTAATTCTTATTCAAATAATGAAAAAAATCTGGTTCTTTATCGTATTTACAGCTGTTTTATTCTCTTGCAGCGACAATAACAGAAGCAATAACAATCCGTATATTCCTAATTATTCTATAAATGCATATCTGGATACTAATTTGCCTAGTTATAACAATTTGCTGTATGTAAGTAATCCTGTGTATGTTTCTAATTATGGGGCAAAAGGAATTATTGTAATGAAAACAGGACCAAATACTTTTACTGCTTTTGATGCTGCATGTCCAAATCAGGAACTTACTTCTTGCACAGCCATGACAATAGATGGTATTTATGCCGTTTGTTCTTGTGATAAAGTCAAATACAATTTATTTACAGGACTTGGAGAAAAAGAATACCCAATGAAACAATATCGAGTAGAATTTTCGGGAACTGTAGTTCATGTATATAATTAAAAAAAAGCCTGAAAAATAATTTTCAGGCTTTTTTTTTAGACTAAACTCAATTAGAACTTTAGTGTCAAACCAGCTAAGAAATTAATTCCTGCCTGTGGATAATAGTACGGATAAATATCCCACATGGCTCCGTTTGAAACATATTTTTTATCTAAAATATTATTAACCATTCCGGTAATGGTAATTGATTTGAAAATAGAACTTGGTTTTATTTCGTAAGAAACATTCAAATCATTTACAAAATAATCGGCCAATTTAGCTGCAGGCAATTCGATGTTATTCATGTATTGCTCGCCTACGTATTTCTGTAGTAACGAAAGGTATAATCTCTCTATTGGTTTGTAAACAATAACGTTTCCTGCAATTACTTCTGGAGAATACGCAATTTTTGTAGTTCCATAATATTCACCATCAACTGCTAAATCTACGTTTTTGTTGCTGCTTAAAGTAAAGTTTGGTCTTAATGTAAATTTCTCTGAAAGCGCAATTGTTGCATCAACTTCAAAACCTAAACGGTAGCTTTTTTCAGTATTCGCACGAATTGGAGCTCCAACATCATCCAATCTTCCAGTTAAAATCAATTGATCTTTGTAACCCATATAATACAGATTAGAATTCAATTGAAACTTCTCTGAATTGAATCTCCAGCCTAATTCGAAATCATTTAGTTTTTCTGGTTTTACATTTCCACCTTCGTAATCCGTTCTGTTAGGTTCACGATTGGCGCGTGCATAAGAGAAATAAAGCGTATTTTTTTGATTGATTTCATAATTCAATCCTGCTTTTGGATTAAAGAAATTAAAAGTATCATTGACCAAACCAGTTTCGGCACTATTGGCTTTATAATGTACGTTTCTGTATTGTAAATCTCCGTAGAAACTTAACTTTTCTGTAAACTGATAATTGGCTTTAGCGAAAATATTTCCATCTGTTTTTGAAGAATAATCATCATAGTAATGATCTCCTAATTCTGAAGTTCCTGCATTTCTGGCCCAAATTACTTTTCCGTAATGATCACCTTCGTATTTATTCCAAGCTCCACCAACAATAACATTCAATTTTTCTGTCACATATTTTGCAGAGAAAGTGGTTCCATAAAAATCATTGTCTAACCATTTTTGACGAATTAAATCTGTTCCTGGAACCAATTCACCTAAATCATTCTCCACCATTTTTGTCGATCCAATTGCGCCATATCCTTCAATTGGTTCATCTTCTTTATAATTCTCAAAATAACCTTTTCCTTTCGTATAATGAAAAGCTAAGTTCGTACTCCATTTATCAGAGATTGATTCGCTCCAATGTAATTGATAATGATCCTGGTTGTAATTATCTGTTTCGTTATCATAATAACGAGTATTTCCAGCTTCATCTGTATATTCTCCAGCCGAATTATATCTGCGGTCTGTATTTAATTTGTCAGCATCGATTCCGTTCCAGGCCTGATATGTTTTTTGTGTTCCTCCAAAAACCAATGCTTTGATTAAGGTTGTTTTTCCAACATAAGTTCCTTGAAGAAAATACGATTTTAGATTAGAACTTGCACGATCTACATAACCATCCGATTTCACTGTAGACAAACGTCCTGCCAATTCAAAATGATCATTTAATAAACCTGTACTAAATTTTACGGTATTTTTATTAGAATTAAAACTTCCGAAAGAACTTGAAATTTCTCCTGTTGGTTTAGAAGCATAACTGTCTGTCAGCATGTTTAAACTTGCGCCAAAAGCTCCAGAACCGTTTGTAGAAGTTCCTACTCCGCGTTGCAATTGTAAGCTTTCTACAGAAGAAGCAAAATCGGGCATATTTACCCAAAAAGTTCCTTGACTTTCGGCATCGTTGTACGGAATTCCGTTGATGGTAACGTTTACACGAGTTGCATCGCTTCCGCGGACTCTGATTCCGGTATATCCTATTCCGCCTCCCGCATCTGAAGTTGTTACAACAGATGGCAGATAGTTCATTAAAACGGGAATATCCTGACCAAGATTTCTGTATTTAATCTCTTTTTTATCCATATTACTAAACGTAACCGGTGTTTTTGTTGTTACACGAATTGCAGAAACCAAAACCTCATCCAGAGAATTTACTTTTGTAGAATCTTGCTTTTGTGCAAAAGAAAATAGAGTAAAGAAAATAGAAAATAGAAGAAAGAAAATAGATTTGGTTCCACTAAGATTTTTAGCCTCAGAACCTTTGTTTCTTTGTGCCTTTGTACCTTGAAAAGTACCTTTAAAAATAGTTTTCATTCGTAAAAGATTACGAATAAAAGGGGGAATTATTCTTTTGTTAAATTAATAAATGTGTTTCACGACAAAATAAAGTGTGCACGCTCGATAGTGTCGTTTTTTCCCTTAGCAACATTACTCGCTCAGGTTCTTTGGGTATGATCTCAGCTC
>NZ_DASWYK010000253.1:0-3441 GCF_036405015.1 Flavobacterium sp.
ATTTTATTTCTAGCTATAATCCAATCTAAAGCTGCGATTTGAAAAGATAAAAATCTTTCAATATCATCTTCATAACCATAAACATTTGGGCGATTAAACAATTCATTAATTTCAATGAGGTACAACTCATAACCAAGTTTATCTGTTTCTTCTTTTAAAACACTAAATGGAAAATTAAAATTGCCAAGTTTCACTGTCCCCCAATGTACACATTCGAAACTATTTTCATTTCTAAATTTTGTATCATAACAAGGAACTACAACTCTTACCTCATGACCAGCATTAGTTTGATATTTTGGTAAAGCTCCTACTACATCTGCCAAACCACCTACTTTGGCCATAGGATAACATTCTGCACTAATATGAAATATTTCCATTTCAAAAATTAATTTGTGATTATTTATTAAGAAACATCATTATATGCTACTTTTATCTTTTTTAAATTTAGCAAAAAAACAGGCAGAGTGCTGCTTAGAAACAAGTTTTATTGAAATGGCAAAAAAGGCAATTAATCCTACTAGATCCTTAAAAATTCCACAGTTTATTATAATATCTGCCAAAATTTGTGCATTTGTATCTAAAAATCTAGCTACCAAATTTGCGGCAAGAATTTTTACAACTCCTATAAAACATAAAGTTCCTAAACGCGAGTTTGAGATGAATAGTAAAAGTAATAAGACAACTATTCATATTCCAGCGATAAATAAAAACATAACAATTTATCAGTATGGCCAAAGCGAGAACAAAGTTTTATTAGTTCATGGTTGGTCTGGCAGAGGAACACAATTATTCAAAATAGCTGATGAATTAGTGCACTACGGTTATTCTACAATTAGTTTTGACGCTCCAGCTCATGGCAAATCTGAGGGAAAAACTACAATAATGTCCGAGTTTATAGCTTCTATACTAGAAATTGAAAAACAATTTGGTCCTTTTGAAATTGCAATTGGCCATTCATTGGGTGGAATGTCTGTTTTAAATGCAATAAAAGATGGTTTAAAAGTGAATAAAGCCGTTGTAATTGGAAGTGGAGATATTATTCAGGATATTTTAGATGAATTCATTCTGAAATTGAAATTAAAGAAAGAATTTAGCGAACACTTGCGTTTATTTTTTGAAAATAAATATCAAGTAAAAATGGATGATTTTTCAGCATATCGAGCAGCACAAAAGGTCAAAATTCCAGTTTTAGTAATACATGATAATGATGATCCAGAAGTTTCTGTAAAAGCAGGAATTCATATTCATCAAAACCTTGAGAATGGTACATTATTTTTAACGGATGGCTTGGGACATCGAAAAATCCTTGGAAATCAAAATGTTATAAAAAGAGTATTAAAATTCATTAAAAACGACTAACTTTATAGATAACTAATTCAATATCAAAATAAAAAGATCTCTAATAAAATGGATTTATTTGGCGAAACAGAAAATTGGGAAACTAAATTAAAGCCCATTCTTAAAAAATATAAAGGAAAAAAGCATCCTTTAGACTATCAAAACACCTATCAGCTTTTGGTTATGGTTGTATTATCTGCTCAGGATTCTGATGCAAATATTAATTCTATTTCTCCTGTTTTATTTGAAAAATATCCAACTCTAAATAGCATAGCTAAAACTGATTTAGAAACTTTTTTACCTTATGTAAGTAAAGTTCGAAATCATAACACTAAAGCAGAATGGCTTTTAGAAATTGCAAAAAAAATTAAAAACGACAAAGATATTCCGTTGACTATGTCGGGTCTAACCGCTTTAAAGGGAATCGGAAGAAAATCTGCAAATGTAATTTTAAGAGAAACCGGCAAACCAGCTGAGGGAATCATTGCTGATTTACACGTAATTAGAGTTGCACCAAGAATAGGAATAATTAAGGAATCAAAAGATGGGAATAAAGTAGAAAAAGACTTAATGCAGGCTTTACCCAAAAACATTTGGTCAGAGATAGGAATGGCAATCTCATTTCTTGGCAGAGAAATATGTAGACCTAAACCAAAATGTCCTGAATGTCTTTTAAACGACATCTGCCTATATTATAGTACTGAAGTTGAAGTTCTAAAAAATTAACTATTTTCTTCTTGTGTCAATTAAATAAATAATTTTCCAGGAATCATTTTCTTTGAATAATGTAAAAGCATTTACTCCTGTATGACTTAATTTGTCATTGAGATAAAACTCATATGGAGTCCAGACATGTGCCATTGATCCATCAATCTGAATAGTATAACTCAATATTTTTTCTTGAAATTTCATGTTTGAAGGAATAGACGCAATAGATTTATAAAATTCTCCAACATTTTCATTTTTCAATTTATTTCCTTTGACAACATTTTCGCTAATTGATTGTAAAATTATTTTATCAGAGCAAACCGTTTTAATTTTAACCGAATCCTTCTGATGAAACCCTTCAAAAAATATCTCAATGCTCTTTTGAACTTCTTGTTTTTGTGCATTACAGATCAATCCAAAAAAAATAAAAAACAATATATAATGAATTTTCATATTACTAACTTTAAACGTTAAACTCCAAATTGAGTAAAATGATGATCCAAATGTTTTGCAAACATGTTATTCCACTCTCTCGAAGATAACTTACCAAAAGAAAGAGATTCCTTTCCTTCAAATTCACTTTCTCCTAACAATAAGGTTTTATTAATATAAGAAATGAGTCTTTCTTTTTCAATCTCAAAATTTCTATCATCATTTATAATAAACTGCGGAGCAGTTTTTATATTTTTGGGATAAGGAGATTCGTCTACTACTTTATTTTTTACGAATGATTTTAAAAGAAATCTCATAAAAGCGTTAGGCTTTTTATGAATATCATCATACACCATTTCATATGTAACATTACAATGGGCCAACATCTTATCAACAGACATTTTACCCCAAAGCGGCTGTGAATCTGGCTTAAGCTGATTAATTCTTCCTATAAACTGATCACAATCTTCTTTTATAAATACATTTTGCATAATTTTAAATAGTTTAATAAACTAAAAAAGTGAAGTAAAAATATAAAAATTAGCGAGTAATCTTAATTTAAGGCAAAAAAAAACTTCAATTAGGTTTAACTAATTGAAGTTTTAGTACTCAGAGCGGGACTTGAACCCGCACGAACATTGCTGTTCACTGGATTTTAAGTCCAGCGTGTCTACCAATTTCACCATCCGAGCATTATGTGGTACCTCCAGGGATCGAACCAGGGACACATGGATTTTCAGTCCATTGCTCTACCATCTGAGCTAAGGTACCATATTGCTTATATTTCTATAAGCAAAAATTAGAATAAAAAACCCCGTTTTAAAACAGGGTTTTTCAAAAGAAAGGCGACGACATACTCTCCCACATGATTGCAGTACCATCTGCGCAGGCGGGCTTAACTTCTCTGTTCGGGATGGGAAGAGGTGAGCCCCGCCGCAATAACCACCTTAAGAAGTTATAATT
>NZ_DASWYK010000254.1:0-43181 GCF_036405015.1 Flavobacterium sp.
TTGTAACCATTACTTTGTTTGTCAAAATTTTTTGCGTCGCTTTGATCGAATTTTAAAGTAGACTGTATTTCTTTTTTATTCCATTTATGAAAAGCAAACAATTCTGCATGGTTGCTTTTTGTTTTGATTTTCATTCTTTCATTTACTCTTAAATCAAGATCACTGGTATAAAAAATGTTATTGGAATTCTGAGCATAATACAAGGCAGTAAAAATGGAATTTTTGCCTTTAATCGTATAGCCTAGTCCAATTTTATCTACAATATCTTGGTATAAATAACCAGATCCAGAAGATTTAAAAGAATTCAATATTCTGCCGTAACCCGCGTTAAAACGTAAGTAGGTTTCTGGATAAACTTCGTAGTTTAAACTTGTGTTACTGTACTTATAAGTAAAATCTTTTTGGTTTTCGGCATAACTTCCTAAAACAAAAGCTTTATGATTTTTTGTTATTTGATACCCAATTTGCAATTCTCCGCCCAAATTTCTGTTGGTTATTTGAGATCTTGCGTCTAAAGTTCTGCTAAATTTTTCAGCACCAAAATTGGCTTTCACAGCGACAGATAAATGATTGGTAATATCTTTAGCAATACCACCGCTTAAGGCATAAACTTGATTGTCCCAATTGGCTTTTCTGGGAACATAAAAATAATGCGGACTAATAACTTCCTGCTCTTCGGCACGATCATCTGAAAGTACCCAGCCGAGATCTTTTTCCAGTATTTTTTTGATCGCCAAATCTCCAAACAACTTCCATTTCGATTTTGTTGTAAAATACCCTTGTGCTAAAAATTGATACGTATTGATTTCGTTGGCAATTTGTTTTCTTGCAAATTCATTTTGCTGATGTTCATACGAAACTTCAGTAAATGTAAAATCTTTAATATTTGAATTTGTGTAAGCAACCGGATACTTAAAAATCTGATTTTTGATTTGATTATCAATAAGATGATTTTGCACTTTTATGGTGTCTTGTGCATGGACAGTAAAAACGAAAGAAAACAACAAAAGAAGCAATGCCCAGAAATTCCAGGCATTACTTTTAATGTTTTGTATTTTAATTTTATTGATTTTCATTAAAGAAAATTTTAGTTGAATCCTCTTGGATTTGCTGTTACTTCTACGAAATCATTTGTAGAGTTGTTGGTATCCTGAAGCACAATTCTGCCGGCAATTGTAGTTTTAGTTTTTCTCATTACCGATTTTGAAGAATAAGCTCCAGAAGGAATGTAGGTATTTCCGCCATCAATTTGTGAAGGCAATTTTTTAGGAACTAAGTTTGAACCTAAATCTCTCGTAGTGTCAACACCATCAATTAAAACAGAAACTGGAATTTGAAGCGATTGGTTAGCATCTCCTTTAGGATTTTTGTATTTTTTCAAACCTGCAAATTCTGCATCTGTCATTTTGAAAATTACATAACTATGTCTTCCTAATGAATCAAAGATCATGTCGTTGTTGCTATTTCCCCAATAAGCAATATTTACATCTGGAACAGCAGGATTTTGAATGTCATATTGATACAAATCACCAGAATAATTTCCTAAGAATGATTCGAAGTCTGCTGTGCTTAAATCTACAGTCAACTCAGGGCTTACAATGCTAACGGTTTTACCATTATTGTCAACATAGTTTGCTTTATGGTTAATGGCATTTTGTGCAATTATGATACTTGTTCCAGGTTGCACAGGATATTGTGTACCACTTCCAGGAATTTTAATGATGTTTAATGCATAAACATAATCTGTATTTGCAGTACTACCACCTGTCATGCCTTCAGATTTACTCCAATCAAACTGTCCATTTGGTAAAGAGTAAGCCAAAACGGTAGTAGATGTAGATCCAGTCAACAAGGCTAAGTATAACCCATCTGCATACTGAACGGCATTAGAGTTGTTGTAGATTTCTATAAATTGATCTCTAAAAATAGCGCCTTTTTTAGTGTCAGATCCAGCGTAGTAAATTTGTTTAATTACGAAATCACCAACCTTAGAAGTTTTCATTTCTATGTTGCTTGCAAGCGCTGTTGCATTTACAACAACACTACTTTCTGCACCATTAAAATTAATTTCAGCTTCTGTTGGCGTGTAACCAAAAGTCTCTGTAAATTCAGCAGAGGCAATTACTTTTGTCGCAGTAATAGAGTAGGTTCCAGGTAAAATCTGTTTGAAAGTTGCTACACCGCTATCATCAGATTCTACGGTATATTTATTAGCAGTTTCTGTATTCACGATTGTAACACTTGCTTTTTTTACAACTTGACTGTTAAAAGTAACATCATATTTAAGAGAAACGCTAAAGTCAACTGGTTTTAATGCTTCACTTTCGTTATCATCATTGCTACAAGATTGAATTATTAATGCAAAAAGCAATATAAAAATAGAGAGTGTTTTTTTCATAGGTATATAGATTTAAAATTGATAATTAAGTCGGGTTCCAAACGAGAATTTTGCGTAGTAGTCATAAGCACTTTTAACGTTATTGCTCTCGAAATAAGGCTTCAGATTTAAAAAGTTGGTAGAATAAAATGAAACACTAAATCCGTTTAAGAAATCTTTAGATAGTCGCAGATGAAAGTTATGAAGCATGGTATCAAGCTTGTTTTGTGAGTCACTAATCGCACCGCGAATAATGTGTCCGTATTTTTGCGAATTTGTACGATCTGCTTCTGGAATTTCATGATATACCAATTGAGCATCTAAGTAACCATTTGGATAGTTACTCGTAGGAATATAGGAAGTACGCATAATAAAATGATCACTTCTTAGTGACAATAACAAACCTGCTTTCGGGATATGATAACTGAAGTTAAAACTAGCAGTAAAATTTTCATTTACAGTTGGCAAGGACGGATATACCCCATATCTTTCTGTTGATAAAAGATTTGTGGAGGCACTATATGTGACAGTTTTACTAAAATCTTTAGATCTCACATAACTTGCATTCACGCTGACGTCAAGATTAAGTGCCTTGATTTTTCTAAAATTTATTATCGTTTCAATACCCATATCTTCAGAATTGGTATTGTTTTGAATGGTGTTTGTTAGATAATATAAATTGTCGGTCCCAACAACCTCATAAGTTGGCATTTCTGTTCCGTTGGTAGTGATGTTTACTTTTGGTATTTCTTTAGAAACAGGAACCTGCTGGCCTGTAAAACCATTGGTCAGTTTGTTATAATATCCAGTCAGGTTTATATTAGCAAAAGGAAGATTGACATCTATACCGCCTTCTGTTTTGTACGATTTTGAAGGTTTTAAATTCAGGTTGTCGCCAGAAGTTACTACAGTTAAAATCCACGCTTTTTGGTAAACTCCAGGATTTACGTAAATTCCGTTACCTAACAGTCTGTCTAAATAACGATCTCCGGTATACAATTGATTAAGCGAAGGAGCTTTAGATGATAATCCAAATCCACCTCTTATTCTAACGGTTTTGTTGAAAGAATATGACGAGTTGATACGCGGTTGTAATGATATGTTGCCAGACTGGTTTTCATATCGCACTCCGTAATCAATATTTAAGATTTCGTCTTCTTTAAATTTTTTATATACTCGGTCTTCTAGGTAAGCAGAAAATTGAGTTTCAGTTCTCGTTCTATTAAAGTCATAATCTCTATAGCCAAGTTTAGTGTCGCCTCCATCATCAAGAACATAATAATTTAATAAACCTACGGCACTGCTTTTTCTTCCTTCTCCTTTGTTGGAACTTGATCTTCCTGATAGTCCAAATGACAAGCTGTGAATCCAATTGGCTTTATTGGTAATTGTTTTTGTGGTTTCAAGGTTCACGAAAGTTGAAATCGGAATTCCCTCTACTGTACTGATACTGGTATATTGCGATGGAAGAACAAAAGCTTCATGAATTCCTTCTTCTTTAGAGTCAGTTGCTGCTGTTAAAGCTCGATTGATCCATCTTTCTCTTCTGGAGAATTGTCTGTCATAAGAAAAGCCAGTATTTATATTGATACCGTCAAGCCATAGATTAGATGGTTTCCACATCAAATTATTAGAAACAGAAACTCCTTGTTTTTCATTTTTTACCACATCCGCAGCAATTTTATCCGGATCATGTTTTATATCATCAATATTAGATCTCAAAGATAGATTTAGGGTGTTTTTTACTTTAGAATATTTATCTGTAGTTTTCCATGCTAAACTTCCGCTGACACGTTGATAACTCATCAGATTATCTCTAGGATCTGCTTTAGAATCCAGAAAATTGACTCCAAAATTCATAGAGTTATTTTCATTTAGTTTAACTCCTTTCGTTAAATTCAATTCGCTTGTTGCATCTCTAATTGAAGCCGAAACTCTATACGGACTATTTCCAACTTTAGTTGTGATCAAAACAAGTCCTGAAGTTAAATCTCCATATTTTGCAGAAGGAATTCCTTGAATAACTTTTATCTCTTCAATGGTATTGGTTGAAATTTCCCTAAGATCAACACCCAAATTTGGATTACTGAATCTATTTTGACCTTTTCCAAAATCATTGCCTCCAGACAGTGTATTTGGACTGAGGGCCTGCATATTTTCATTATTTGAAATCGGAATGTCATTTATCATGAATGAAGTTCCAAAAGCCTTGGCATCTGTATGGATTGAAGCAGTTCTAAAAACAATGTTTTTATATTTATTAAGATCAAAAGTTGTGGTTGTTTGCCCGGGAAGCTGTTGTAGAACATCATCCAAAGAAAATGCCTGAACGTTATTTATGGCATTGGTTCCCAAAGTTAGTTCAGAATATTTACGTTCCTTATTGGCTGTAACCGTTACTTCTTTAAGATGCAGTGTGTTATCTTCCAAATAAACGGTAATGTTATTCTGCCCGTTATTAACAATTTGATTAATTTCTTTTTTTCCAAGAATAGAAAAATTTAATTCAATATCCTGAAAATAAGGAATGGTTATACTGAAATTCCCATCTTTATCAGAAATAGTCCAGTTTTCGGTTTTGGTATCACGAACAAAAACACCCGACAAAGATGTACCTGTTTCCTTCGATAAAACCTTACCGGAAATTGTTTTTTGAGCAAAAATTACTTGAGTAAATAAGAGGAGAATTGTAATAAAACGCATCTGTTTTTAATTAGAACGAATAAAAATAGCGATGCAAAAATATCAATAATTCTTTGTGAAGCAATATAAAATAAGGGATTTGTAAAATTGTGAAAGTCTTTTTTTGTGAGAAAATCAAATGAAATGACTTTCTAAATTAGGAAGTTAGTCCTTTGAAAAACAAGGAAATAATCTTTTTGTGTTTTTGTAAGAATAAAGGACAAGACTTTTTAACTTACGATGTAGGTTTGATGTATTCCAAAGCAAACTATTTCTTGTTAATTGAAAAGTCTTTTTTGTTTTTGGAACCGCTTTTTTGAGTTATTTCCATAAAAAAAGAGCCAGAAATAATTTTCCAGCTCTTTTAAATATTTAAGATAAATCTATTCTCTTTATTCTATATTCTATTCTCTAAAAACAATTAATCAAGAGATTCAGTCAATTTTCTGAAAACAGATTTTGCATCTTTTCCTTCGTATAAAACCGCATAAACCGCATCAATAATAGGCGTTTTTGCTCCGTAACCTTGATTTAATTTGTATGCACTTTTCGTTGCATAATAACCTTCGGCAACCATGCTCATTTCCATCATGGCACTTTTTACGGTATAACCTTTACCAATCATATTTCCGAACATTCTATTTCTTGAGAAAACCGAATATCCTGTAACCAATAAATCGCCTAAATAAGCTGAATCATTAATGTTACGTTTCATTTTATGTACTTTACGAATGAATTTCTTCATTTCGCGAATCGCATTACTCATCAAAACCGACTGGAAGTTGTCGCCATAACCTAAACCATGTGCAATTCCGGCAGCAATAGAGTAGATGTTTTTCAGCATCGCAGCATATTCCGTTCCGATGATGTCGTCTGAAATTTTGGCTTTAATATAATTTCCAGAAAGTGATTTTGCGACCGTTTTTGCTTTATCAGGATCACCACATGCAATCGTTAAGTACGAAAGTCTTTCCAAAGCTACTTCTTCAGCATGGCAAGGACCAGTAATTACTCCGATATTGTAATACGGAATATCGTATTGAATATGAAAATGTTCTCCAACAATCAAACTTGTCTCAGGAACAATTCCTTTAATGGCAGAAAAAATAATTTTATTAGATAAAGAAACCGTCATGTTTTGCAATTCGGCATCTAAGAAAGCAGAAGGAATAGCAAAAATAATGTAATCTGCATATTCAATTGCTTCGTTTATATTGCTGGTCAATTTAAGTTTGTTGATGTCAAATTCAACAGAGCTTAAATAATTAGGATTGTGTTTGTATTTCTGTATATGTTCGATTGCAGATTCATTACGCATGTACCACGCAATTTCGGAAAGATTAACGCATAACATTTTTGCAATTGCCGTTGCCCAGCTTCCTCCTCCAATTACTGCAAATTTTAACTTTTCGTTCATTATTTTATTAATTTAAAACAAAAGTACTTAATAATGTGCTAATAAAGCAAAATCTGTTTTAAGAAATTTGTCAAAGCCTCTCTGGATCGTTTTCTTTTAAAATAAAAGCGGTTGAATTTCAGAATATATTTTAGCTTTAAAGTTAAAAAATAGTATTTTTGAGAAATTTCGTTCAATTATGATAAATAAATATTTGACCCTTATTTTAGTTTTTACCACATTCTATTCTTCTTCCCAAACTATGGAACCACTTTATTTCGATGCCAATTGGAAAACTACTACAAAAGAAAATGCTTCTTTCTACAGAATTCAACCTTCAAAAAAATCAGGTAATTTAGTTTTAATAGAAGATTTCTACAGCAATAAAAAACCTCAGTTTCAGGCGTATGCTTTTCAGGATAATGAAGATGATTATGTGGGTGATGCGGTTTGGTTTGATGAGAATGGTTTCGATTCTTCATCGTATCAGTTTTATAACTTTTCTGCAGTTTCCAATCTGGTTTATTATTATCCAAATGGTAAAAAGTTTAAGTCTGTTCAATACAAAAACGGACGAAAAGATGGCGAAACTATTATTTACCATGAAGACGGAACAGTATTAATGAAAGGAAAATATGAAGCTGGAAAACCTGTAAGTGGTGATTTTGATGAAGTTGTAAATTGGGAGAATTATCAATTGAACAGAACAGATTCTAAAGCAGAAAAAGAAGAACCTCTTAGAACCATCGAAGGCGTAATTATTCGTGAAGAAACTTCAGAAGAAAAAAGAAAAATTGTAAAAAAGAAGATATTCTGGATAAACTCCAAACAAATTGCTCAGGAAATTTGGTATGATATTACAAACAGTTATATCGAGTCGTTTAAACAGATCAATTACGATAAGTCTGGAAAAATTTTGCAGGCGATTGATGAGAAAGATTATGTGCAATACAGTCGTGAGATTTCGAATGGAATTGTTTTCGATTATTACGTTCAGAATAAATTTGCTGTTGCAATCAAGTCGAAAACGAATTATAAAAATGGAGAGAAAAATGGTGAAGAAATTCAGTATTATCCCAATGGTAAAGTTTTAAAAGTTGGTCAATATTCTGAAGGAGAATTAGATGGAGATCAAATAGAATACAACGTTGATGGAAGTATAAAAGCCAAAAGAACTTATAAAAACGGACAACCTTTTGCAGGTAATTTTGATGAGAAATTTGCAAGCGATTTAAGTATCAATCAGAACTATGTTAATGGTTTAAAAGAAGGCGAATCGATTGTAAAAGACGAGTCTGGAAATATTGTTGCAAAAGGGATTTATAAAGAAAACAAACCGTTTAACGGAACATTTGTTATCAAAAATGAAAATGAACAAAACGAATTAATTAATGTTTCTGGCTACAAAAAAAACGGCGTACAAAAAATCTTTAATTATTATCTAGACGATCCTGTTATAACGTACACTATGGTAAACGATATTAAAAATGGCGAAACTGTTTTTTATGATAACAGAGAAGTGATTGCAAAGCTCGAATACAAAAATGACCTACCATACGAAGGAAATTTAATGGAAGCTAAAAAGAATACCATCTATAAAAAAGGAGAAGTCGCAGAAGAGATTTATTACAGAAGCGAATACGATAAAAAAGAAGAAAGCAATGTTGCAAAAACACTATATTTTGAAAACGGAAAACGATCAAAAATCGTCAATAAATCTTTTTTAATTACTTCAGATAAACAAGAGTTCTACACTGGAATTTATAAAAATGACCAACCTTTTTCAGGTTATTTTGCCACAGATTTTAACGAATTTAATCATGTCGATTATTATGAAAATGGAATTATCAAATACCAATATTCTAACAATTACTTAGAAAATCTTGAAAAATATGAGTATCCGAATTATGATATTAAATCGACTTATAAAGACGGAAAAATAATCGATGGTCCCGAATATATAAAACGAGACCGTCAGTTTATTACCAAAAATTGGAAAAATGGCGTCTTGAAAAGTTTTGACTTTGATGTTTTTGCCATGCATTATTTTAATCGATATCATTTTGAGTTAAAAAATAATGCGATTGAATTGGAAGAGTTTAGTAAAAAAATAAAAGGAAAAATTGTTTTAGAAAAAGTAAATAATAAAAACGTAGGCAAGTTTAGTATTAGTGGAAAATTACTTGCAACAAGTTCATCAGTAGAAGTTGATGAGACAATTCCATCAGAAATGGGTAGTATTTTATATTATCAAACAGCAACTAAAATCGAAGCCAAGTTGTTTAAATCAACAGATGAAAATGATGAAGAAAGAAGGTACACTGAAATTTTCAGTACTGTATTTAGTTCATATTTAGATCATAATAAAACTATTGAAGAAAATTTTAACCTGATTGCTACTAAAATCTCTTCAGAAAAAGATGTTGAATTATTATTTGGTAATGAACTCAAAGGAAATCTTATCGCAGGTTTAAGAATTGATGAAAACAAAAAACCAGAAATTGGAACTCTAATTCTAAAAAATAAAACCAATTTGTATGATTTAAAACTGTTTTACAAAGAGAAAGTTTTAGAAGAAAAAAAGAATGTGGATTTGAAAGATGTCAAAACAGAAATTGAAAAGCTGAATGAAATATTGAATGTAAAAATGAACGAAAGCTTTAAATAAAAAGCAGTTTTACGATTTCAATTTAAATCTTAAAAAAATATTTTTATCTACATACAATAAAATACAAAACGACACGTTGTAACTCTTTATAAATTAGAATTTTAATGAATTTAAAAAGATTTGAGTTAGTTAGTTTTGTTTTAGTATTTTAAAAAGGCGTTCCTATTTACATAAGAACGCCTTTTTTTAGTTTTCCGTCGCAGTCACAGTTTTCAGTGAGCTGCTAAACTGCAAACTGGCACTGAATACTGAGACTAGTAAGAAAGTTCCACAATAGATTTCACTTTATCTAAAGTCACTAGTTGATTTTCTCCTAAACCTTTCCAGCCTCTTTCATCAAAACGTTTTACGATGAAATCTGCTGTATTTGAATAGTCGTTTGTGTATTGAGAAAGTTTCGTATCCATTCCCATAGTATGGAAAAACTCAACGGTTTTGTTAATCGATTCTTTTGCTACTTCGTCATCAGAACCCGTTAAATTGAAGATTCTTCTTCCGTATTGCGCTAGTTTAGCTTTTTTAGTTTCAAACATAACAGTGTACAAACTTGGACCGATAATCGCCAAAGTTCTAGCGTGGTCAATTTCGTAAAGTGCAGTCAATTCGTGACCAATCATATGGGTTGCCCAATCGCTTGGAACTCCTTTTTGGATTAATCCGTTTAAAGCCATTGTACAGCTCCACATAAAGTTGGAAGCCAAAGTATAATCGGTTGGGTTTTTTACCACGCCTGGACCAACTTCAATTAAAGTTTGCAAAATTCCTTCGGCAATTCTATCCTGTAGAAAAGCATCTGTAGGATACGTTAAATATTGCTCCATAACGTGCGTGTAAGCATCTACAACACCGTTTTCTAATTGTCTTTTTGGTAAAGATGCAATTACAGTTGGATCACAAATAGAGAATTGAGGAAACAAAGCGCTTCCGCCAGAAGATAATTTTTCCTGAGTTGCTTCAATCGTTACGACATATCCAGAATTCATTTCGCTTCCTGTTGCTGGCAGCGTTAAAACGGTTCCGAATGGCAAAGCATTTTCTTTAATTAAAATTCTCTTTTGGAGAATATCTAATGGGTTTCCATCAAAATTTACGGCAGCCGAAATAAATTTCACACCATCAATCACTGATCCACCACCAACAGCCAGAATAAAATCGATTTTTTCTGCTTTAATCACATCAACCGCTTTCATCAAAGTTTCAAATCTCGGATTCGGTTCAATTCCACCAAATTCTATAATTTCAAAACCTTTCAGATTGTTGATTACTTGATCGTAAATTCCGTTTTTAAAGATACTTCCACCACCATAAGCCAAAAGTATTTTAGCATTTTTTGGAACTAAAGTCGAAAGTTTTTCAATTTGTCCTTTTCCGAAAACTAAGTTCGTCGGATTGTATAATTCAAAGTTTAGCATTTTTTTTTAAGGTTCTAAGATGCTAAGATTCTGAGGTTCTAAGTTTTTTATTGGAACGTAAAAATTCAGAAACTTAGCAATGTTTATTTATTTAATTTTTTTATTGACAGTGGATAAAGAGTAAGCTTTTAAGTTCCTAAGAGAAAAACCTCAGAACCTTAGTACCTAAGTCCCTCAGCACCTTTATTTCAACTCTTGCAACAATTTCGCTGCCACTAGTTTAGATGATGCCGGATTTTGACCTGTAATTAAAAGTCCATCAGCTACTGCGTAAGGTTGCCAGTTTGGTCCTTTAGAGAAAATTCCTCCGTTTGAAGCTAAAGCATCTTCCAATAAAAACGGAACCACTTTAGTTAAACCAACTGCTTCCTCTTCTTCATTAGTAAAACCCGTTATTTTTTTCCCTTTTACTAAATATTGTCCGTCGACTTTCACGTTTTTCAAAACGGCTGGAGCGTGACAAACAAAAGCTACAGGTTTATTATTTTTATAAAAAGATTCAATTAAAGCAATCGAACTTCTGTCTTCTACTAAATCCCAAAGCGGACCGTGACCACCTGGATAAAAAACAGCGTCGTAATCTTTTTGGTTAATTGTTGAAAGTTTCAAAGTGTTTTTTAATTTTTCCTGTAAAACTTTATCAGCATCAAAACGTTTGGTGTCTTCTGTTGCAGAAGCAGGATCGGCACTTTTTGGATCAATTGGCGGTTGTCCTCCTTTTGGAGAAGCAATTGTAATTTCAACTCCTTGATCTAATAATTCATAATATGGTGCAGCAAATTCTTCTGACCAGAATCCTGTTTTTTCTCCTGTATTGCCCAGTTTATCATTGCTGGTCACAACAAATAATACTTTTTTCATTTTCTTTTTATTTGATTTTTGAGCCTCAGCAGAAAAGCTTATGGCTGTAAATGCAGTTATTGCGAATAGTGCTATTTTCTTCATAAGATTAAATTTTCAACAAATTTACGGCTTATGTGATATCAGTAAAAATAAAATAAACTATGTTTGTTATAAAATAATTTATATCATGGTAAATCTAGAATGGTACAGAACATTTAAGGCGGTTTATAAAAATGGTAATTTTTCGGTCGCCGCAAAAGAGTTATTTATGAGTCAGCCGGCGGTGAGTCAGCAGATTTCTATGTTAGAAGCGCATGTTGGTAATAAATTGTTTAACCGAAAATCGAAAGGGGTTGAACCAACAGAATACGCTAAGTTACTGAATAATTTGATTATAGACGCGCTAGACAGGCTTGAAAGTGTTGAAACTAGTTTTAGATCCAAAGCCGAAGATGCGAATCGGTTAATTTCTGTTGGTATTTCAAAACATCTTTTTGGTTGTGTTGGCGATTTGCTTATTGCAAAGTTTGATTTAATTGATTTTACTTTTGCAGAAAACGATGAACTTTTCGCTTTGGTAGATGCTAAAAAATTAGATTTTGCCATTACCACCAAAAGATTCGACACTTTTGATACCACTTATGAAATCGTCGGAAAAATTAAACTGATATTGGTTGCACCGACTAGTTTAGATATAAGCGAATTCCGCCAGAAATTAAAATCAGATAATTTTACCGAAATAGAGCAATGGCTTAATGCACAGAAATGGTACAGCCATGATGCTCGTATTCCGCACATAAAGCTGTTTTGGTTGCATGCTTTTAATAAAAAGAGACCATCAATGGTACCCAATTATATTATTCCATCAGAATTTGAAATGTTAAGACTTTTATCTAAATATGATGGAATTGCAGCAACATGGAATTGCAATGCACGAAATTTTATTAAGAAAAACAAACTTCAATTAGTATGGAATAGTTTTCATGTCCCAGAAGAATTTGTGTACTTACTAACTCCAAAAAATAATAACGTAAACTCGTTTTTTGAGATTATTGCTAAAGAATTAAAACTGTTTTTCGGTAACAGATTATAGATTTTTACCCTTATTAAAACATCTGAAAATTCTTCTTTTTTTGCTTTGACCTTATTTTTTAAAAGAATATTTTTGAGTAATAAACCACTAAAATTTCCATTATGAAAAAGATTACAGCAGTTTTAATGTTTACAATGGCATTTTTCATCAGTATTTCTTGCAGTAAAAGTGAGGAAGAAAATATAGTAGATTGTTTTGGAGATTCTATTTTTACTGAATTAAAGCATCCTGCAGATGCTGCCAATTCAAAAAAGATTAATTTTTCAATTGAGTATTCTGGAGACGAAAGAACACTAAGCAATGTAAAATGGACTTTTGGAGATGGGCAAACTGCGACTGGTATAGCTGTATCACACACTTATAGTGCAGCAGGTTCTTATACAGTTAAAGCTGAAGTTACGACCAAGAAAGGAAATTCTTCAGAATGTTCACATGAGAAAAATAAAACGATAACGGTGAATTAGAAAACCGACAATATATTTTTTGAGAGTCAATTCTGTGATTTATGCTTGAGCATTCAATTACAGAATTGACTCTCATTCGTTATATTTGTTTGATATGATTTACGATTATGGAAAAATTACAAAATATTAGAATTGCGGTTGATGCTATTGTTTTTGGTTATAAAAACAACGGTTTATATGTGTTATTGATCGAACAAAAGTTTGGTTCTGCTGATAAATACTGGGCATTACCAGGAGGTTTGGTTCAGAATGAGGAATCGTTGAGCGATGCAGTAATTCGAGAATTGCATGAAGAAACCAATGTTCAGCTGAATTTCATGGAACAATTATACACTTTTGGAGATGATATTTTTAGAGATTCCAGAAATCGTGTAATTTCAGTAGCGTATTACGCTTTGGTCGATGCTTCAAACTTAGAAATTAAAGCCGATACCGATGCCGAAAGAGTACAATGGTTTAAAATTGATGAAATTCCGTCTTTGGCATTTGATCATAATTTAATTCTCAAAAAAGCCATTGCAAGATTAAAATCAAAACTAACTTACGAGCCTATTGGTTTCGATTTGCTTCCAGATGAATTTTTATTTTCGGATTTGGAAAACCTTTATTGTACCATTTTAGAAAAGGAAATCGATCGAAGAAACTTCAGAAAAAAAATATTGAGTTACGGAATTTTGGAACAAACCGATAAAATTGCTCCTGTAAAAAATGGTAGACCAGCAAAGCTTTTTAAGTTTAATAAAATGAAATACAATTCATTAGTTAAAGAAGGCTTTCACTTTGAAATAAAGTTTGCGTAATTTTTACACAAAATATATTGTTTATTTAAAATTAAATTCTACATTTGCGTATAATTAACGCAAACTAAAAAACTATGATACTAAATCTCGACCCAAAATTCGCTCCATTTCAAAATCAGGAAGAAATTAAATTTCAAAGTTTTACTTTCTCTGGAGGCGAGCCACACATTAAAATCGTTCCAGATTTTGATACCAACAGAAAAGTAACTATTACGCAAAGATTGAATTCATTCAACGATTTAGGTTTGTTGTGTATTACAGTAGACGCTTTACGCAGAATGGACGTTAAGATTATCGATCTTTTTATTCCGTATTTTCCAGCTGCAAGACAAGACCGCGTTATGATTCCGGGCGAGCCGTTGTCTGTAAAAGTATATGCTGATATTATTAATGCCATGCAATTGAACAAAGTGTTTGTTTTTGATGCGCATTCTGAAGTAACTCCGGCTTTATTGAACAATTGTACTGTAATTCCGAACTACAGTTTTATTCAGGAAGTGGTAAAAAGAGTGGGCGAAAACGTAAAACTGATTTCTCCAGACGGTGGTGCTTTAAAGAAAATCTACAAAGTATCTGAGTTTTTAGGCGGAGTTGAGGTTGTAGAATGCAGTAAAAGCCGTGATGTAAAAACCGGAAAATTATCTGGTTTCAAAGTCTACAATGATGATTTAGAAGGAATGGATTGTTTAATTGTAGATGATATCTGCGATGGAGGAGGAACTTTCGTAGGACTAGCAGAAGAATTAAAAAAGAAAAACGCAGGAAAATTATACTTGGCAGTAAGCCACGGAATTTTCAATAAAGGATTTGAAGTCTTAGATTGTTTCGACAAAATATTTACTACGAATTCTTTTAAAGACTTTGACGGCGAGAACGTCGAAGTCATAAAATTTGAATTATGAATAAAAATGAAAGAACAGAAATAGCAAATAAAACCTTAGAAATCATAAAGAATGGTTTTTATGATTATAAAGGAAAAAAGATTCCCGTAGAAAAAGAACTTGAAGAATCTATAAAAAATACGTTTACCATTGCACCAAACGATTGGGATGCAATTTTGAAAATACCAATTGAAAATAAGTTTGAAACAGAAATCGTTACGAAAAACTGTTCGACAATTGAAGCAATTATTCATGAAGAAAATGGTAAAATCGGTGTTTTGAATTTCGCTTCTGCGAAAAATCCAGGCGGTGGATTTCTAGGTGGCGCTTCGGCTCAGGAAGAAAGTTTGGCAAGATCTTCGAGTCTTTATGAAACGCAGACTAAAGACAAGACAATGTATGATTTTAATAGAAATCAGTCTTCGTTTTTGTATTCAGAATACATGATTTACAGTCCGAATGTTTTGTTTTGGAACGATGATAATGGAGATTATTTTGAAAAACCATTTGTTGTAGATGTGATTACAGCACCAGCACCAAACAAAGGCGCGATGTTGCAACACAACAGGAAAGATGAAATTGCTAAAACAGAGGAAGTTTTCAAAAAAAGAATGGATAAAGTATTAGCAATTGCAGCAAAACAAAATATTGAAACATTGATTTTGGGAGCTTGGGGATGCGGTGTTTTTAGAAATGAACCCAAAGATGTAGCACAATTATTTAAGGAAATTATCGCAGAAAGATATTCTGGCGCTTTCAAAAAAATAGTTTTTGCCATATTTAGTGCTTCTGATAAGAAACCAAATCTTAAGATTTTCGAAGATGCTTTTAATTAAGTAAAATGTTTCAAGTTTCAAGTTACTGCAGAGAACTTAAAACCTGAAACAAAGAAAACCTGAAAAAAAATCTATTAACCGTTTCAAGTCTAAACCAAATTTCAAGTCCATCAAATAACTTGAAACCTGAAACCTGAAACAAAAACAACCAATAAAAATTATGAGCGACGATTTAAAACCAAGATTTATTGAATCTTTAAAAAGAAACAATGATCAGATTAGAGAAGACAGAGCCAAAGTAATTGGTGAAGATTCTGAATTAATTTACAGAAGAAGAGTCGAGGATATCGAATTAAAAATTAAAAGACTCGAAAGAGAACAAGAAGGACTGATTGATATTAGTCCGTTGGATAAAAACAGTTTGACTTTCGCCGATTTTCAGCCAGAAGCCTTTGTTCAGAAAGACATGGAACTTTCGTTGACCATCAGAAATTTAAACATCCAGTTTGAAGTAACAAAAAAGAGATTTGAATATTTATTTGGTAAAAAATTCTAGTTATGGGAGGTACAAGATACGATATAGGCGCTCGTTTGAGCAGAGCAGAAGCAGCAGGTTACGGAAAAAAATCAGCTAGCGAGATATTTACACAGAATGCATTACATAAGGCTCATGAATCTATGAATCCAAACGGAGTGATTTTTAGAGAAGCAAGAGATTCTGATGTGCATCCAAACACAGTTCCAATCATTTTAGGATTAGATGTTACAGGAAGTATGGGACATATTCCACACGAATTAATAAAAGACGGACTTCCAAAATTAATGGGTGGAATTATTCAAGGAGGTGTTCCAGATCCGGCACTTTTATTCTTAGGAATCGGAGATCACGAATGCGACAGATTTCCGCTTCAAGTGGGACAGTTTGAATCTGGTGACGAAGAATTGGATATGTGGTTAACAAGAACGTACATCGAAGGCGGAGGCGGAGGAAACGCTGGAGAAAGTTATCTTTTAGCATGGTATTTTGCAGCATTTCACACTAAAACCGATGCTTTCGAAAAAAGAGGACAAAAAGGATTGTTGTTTACCGTTGGTGATGAACCAGGTTTAAAAACGCTTCCAGCTTCAGCAATCAAAGAAATTATGGGTCAAGGACAACAGACTTATACACATCTTGAATTATTAGCAGAAGCGCAAAAAAGATACGATGTATATCACATTAGTGTGTTGCATTCAGGACAAGCGATAAATGCAGATGTGGAATGGAAAGAATTGTTGGGACAAAATTGTTTATCTATCGAAGATCACAGAGAAATTCCAAACGTAATCAAAAAAATAATCTGTGATAAACATAAAAGTTCTGGTTTAGGATCAATACCAGTTTCTGATAAAAGCGATAACAATTTAGATAATATAGAAATGCTTTAATTTTTTAAACATATAGAAACATAGATTTTTCCTATATTATAAAAGAATAGAGAAAGAAACTAGTTTCTAACACATAGCTATGTGAATTGAAACAAGTGAAACACCTTTTTACGTTTCTTAAGTCTATGATTCTATGTGTTAAAAAATAATTGACCAACAGTTTAGTAAAATGAAAACAGCGAAAATAGTTATAGGTTTAGGATTTGGTGATGAAGGGAAAGGCATAACAACAGATTTTCTGGCAAAACAAAACCCTGAATCTATAGTTATTCGCTTTTCGGGAGGACAACAAGCCGCGCACACGGTTATGATTGACGATAGAAAACACGTGCATTCGAGTTTTGCTAGTGGAGCACTTCGCGGTCTTCCGTCTTATTACAGTGAGCATTGCACGATTCATCCTCTTTTTTTATTCAACGAAAGAGAAGAATTAAAAGAAAAAAACGCTAATCTGGATTTGTACATTCATCCTTTAGCAAAAGTTACCACTCCTTTTGATGTCTGGCACAACAGAGGAAATGTACGAAACATTGAAAACGGAACCTGCGGAAAAGGCATTGGTTCAACTATGAAAAGAAATGAAGGTCCGTATAAATTGTTTGCCATCGATTTGATTGCGCCTAGAGAAATGCTTTTAGAAAAACTAAACCAAATCGCCTATTACTATGGTTTTTCAAACGAAAGTGACATCGACGATGAAGTAGAGCAATATCTGGAAGCCATCGATAAAATACAATGGAATATTGTCGATTATACATTCCTTTCAAAATACGAAAATCTGATTTTTGAAGGCAGTCAGGGAATTTTACTCGACATGGATCACGGTGTTTTTCCGAATGTAACGTATGCCAATACCACTTCAAAAAATGCCATTGAAATTTGTAATAAACTAAAGATTGAAGATGTAGCGGTTTATTACGTAACCCGAAGTTATTCAACCCGCCACGGACATGGCTGGATGGCGAATGAAGGAGAAATTAAATTAAAAAACAACGAAGAAGAAACCTGTGTTTTTAATGAATACCAAAAACACTTACGTTTTGGAAATCTGAATTACGAACTTCTGAATTATGCTCTAAAACTCGATGCAGCCTACAGCCCAATGGCAAAACGAAATTTGGTTGTAACCTGTATGGATCAGCTGGAGCAGGATTATGAGTTTGAAAGTTTGACAACAGAATTCGATGAAATCTACGGATCATTTTCACCCGATTCAAAAGATTTCAAAAACATCACTTCTTTGTTTCAATAAAAAAGAGAAAACATGAAATACAATATAGATACTATAGCTCCAGAAAGTAAATTTTTGTTTTTCTGGGGACATCAGCCAAGTAAAGACGGAACGATTATTAAAACTTGTTTCAGTCAATGGTGGTTGAGTTCTTTTAAGGTGGATGGAATAACGTATAAAACGGCCGAACACTGGATGATGGCCAAGAAAGCAGAATTATTTAAGGATGAGGAAATTCTAGCAAAAATTATAGAATGCAAATCTCCAGCCGAAGCCAAAAAACTAGGCAGAAAGGTTAGAAATTACGATGATAAAATCTGGTTAGAAAACCGATTTGAAATCGTGAAACAAGGAAACTTTCACAAATTCAGTCAAAATCCTGATTTGAAGACTTTTTTAATAAATACGAATGAACGAGTAATTGTCGAAGCAAGTCCTGTAGATCCAATTTGGGGAATCGGAATGGCAGAAGATCACAAAGAAGCTTTAAATCCTGAAAAATGGAAAGGACTGAATCTTTTGGGTTTTGCTTTAATGGAAGTTAGGGATGAATTGAAATAATTAGATTATGAAAACGACAAGATTATATCGTCCAGTTGGTTTAAAAGAAATGGAATTAATCGCGGATTTGGATTACAATGCTTTTCCACCAAGGTTAGAATGGCAACCTATTTTTTATCCGGTAACCAATCAGCAATATGCAGATCAAATTGCTTTTGAATGGAATACCGTTGACGAATTCTCAGGTTTTATTGGAATTGTAACTGCGTTTGACGTTAACTCAGATTTTTTGAAAAAGTATGAAATTCAAAATGTAGGCGATAAAAACCATAACGAGCTTTGGATTCCTTCAGAAGATTTGAATGACTTCAATTCTAATATAATCGATGGTATTCAAATCGTAAATGTTCATTTTACAGAGCGTTCTTTGTTAAGTGACAACAAAGAACTTAATGAAAAACTAGATAGTTTTAGAAAATGACTTTAAAATTACAATGTTCCAGCGGAACATTTGGTCGGTAGAAAAAATAGCGATTAGTTGAATTTACGTTCCATAGGAACGTTTGATGAACACGGAGTAGAGAACCATAATTAGGTGTATTTAGAAAATGATTATAGAAATCATAAAAGGCGATATAACAGAAATAAAAGTCGATGCAATTGTAAATGCGGCAAATACTTCTTTGCTTGGCGGTGGCGGTGTTGATGGAGCAATTCATCGAAAAGGAGGAAAAGCAATTTTAGACGAATGTATTCAAATTCGCAACAAACAAGGAGGCTGTAAAACTGGTACTGCTGTTATAACAACAGCAGGAAATCTACCTTCAAAATATGTTATTCATACTGTTGGACCAGTTTGGAATGGTGATAAAGACGAAAAGTCAAAACTGCTAGCAGATTGTTATCAAAACAGTTTGATTCTAGCTATAGAAAACAAAATCAAAACAATTGCTTTTCCGAATATCAGTACAGGAATTTATCATTTTCCAAAAGATAAAGCAGCTGAAATTGCGTTAAAAGCGGTAAAAGATTTTGAAAGAATTTCTGAAATAGATAAAGTACTCTTTGTTTGCTTTGATGACGAAAATTATCAGATTTATAAAAGCATTCTTTAGTTGTTCCGTTAGGAACATATCGTCGGTAGAAAAAAAATCGATTAGTTGAATTTACGTTCCAGCGGAACGTCTGACCACCAAGAATTAATTAAAAACAAAACACAATCACGTTATTGTGTTCTAATAAAATGAAAATAGAATTAAAAAAATATAACGAGCAATTATCAGAATGGCCGAAATCCGGTTATCACATAATGGCTCAGTATGACGATGAAAAAATAATAGTTTATCAGTCATACCGAAAAGAAATAGGCGAATTTGCCGTAAAAAATCAGTTTTTTGGAGGGGCTTTCAGTCTTGACCGAATGACTTGGATCAAACCTAATTTTCTTTGGATGATGTACCGAAACGGCTGGGGAACAAAAGAAGGTCAAGAAGTTGTTCTGGCCATTCATTTGAAAAGAGAAGCATTCGAAAAATACCTTCAAAATGCCGTTTATTCTTCTTATGCAACAGAATTGGAAGTAAGTTACGAAGAATGGCAGTCGCAAGTAAAATCCTCTTCAGTACGATTACAGTGGGATCCAGATCATGATCCTTATGGAGGAAAATTAGAAAGAAGAGCCATTCAGATTGGTTTGCGAGACGAATTTACAAGATCTTATTCCAAAGGAGATGTATTGTTAATCGAAGATATTTCGGATTTTGTAAAAGAACAATACGAATTTGTTCAAAAGAAAGAATTGGAAAATCTGCTGATTCCGGCCGAGAAGCCTTTTCTTTTTAAAGATGAAAAATTGAATAAAAAATTAAAACTTATATAGAAAAGATGAATGAAAAAACAGCAAAAAGCGTCAGCAAATTTTTGAGCTTGGTGCTTAGACATTCGCCTGAAACTATCGGATTAAAATTAAACGAAAATGGATGGGCAGATGTAGAAGAATTAATTATAAAATGCAATAAAAGAGGACAACGTCTCGACGCTAAACTTTTGGATTACGTTGTAGAAAATAACGATAAAAAACGTTTTGCTTACAATGAAGATAAAACCAAAATCCGCGCAAGCCAAGGACATTCGATTTCGGTTGAATTAAATTTGGCAGAAACAGAACCTTCAGAATATTTGTATCACGGAACGGTTGGTAAATTCATGGAAAACATTCGCAAAGAGGGTTTGAAAAAAATGAGCCGTCAGCACGTACATTTAAGCAAAGACAAAGAAACGGCGACAAAAGTCGGAAGTAGAAGAGGAGTGCCACAGATTTTAACCGTTAGAAGCGGGGCGATGCACAGAGACGGATTTAAGTTTTATTTGTCAGAAAACAATGTCTGGCTGACAGATGAGGTTCCCGCAAAGTATATTGAGTTTGTTTCATAATAAAAAACGGGTTTAGACAAAAGACTTTCCAAGAAACAATTTTAGTAATTCCTAAATACATAATCATGTTAAATATCATTAATGAAGAAAAGGAAATTTATACCATCGATAATTTTCTAACTGTTGAAGAGTGTAATGATTTAATAGAAAGAAGTGAGCAAATTGGCTTTGAAGAAGCTGAGGTAAATGTTGATGGCGCTCAAAAAATGATGAAAATGGTACGCAATAACGAACGTATCATGTATCAGGATGATGAATATGCCTCTTTGTTATGGCAGAAATTGGAACCTTATGTTAAACCTGAAGTAGGAAATAGTAAAGCCATCGGATTAAACGAAATGTTCCGATTTTATAAATACAATCCGAGTCAGCGTTTTAAAATGCATCTTGACGGAAGTTATAAACGCAATGAATCTGAATTCAGTTATTACACATTTATGATTTATTTGAATGATGGATTTGAAGGCGGAGAAACAAAATTTGCTTCGGGTGAAATCATCCAACCCAAAACAGGATCAGCTCTTATTTTTGAACATAAACAACGACATGAAGGAGCCTCTTTGATTTCGGGAATAAAATATGTTTTAAGAAGCGATATTATGTATAAACTTAAAGAGAGTATCTAATTCATGAAAAGAACTTTAGTTTTTGGAGATATTCACGGAGGATTAAAGGCGCTGGTTCAGTTACTGGAGCGAGTTGCTGTATCTCAAAACGACCGACTGATTTTCTTAGGAGATTATGTAGACGGTTGGAGCGAATCGGCACAGGTTATTGAATTTCTTATGGAGTTGTCTCAAAAACAGGAATGTATTTTTATAAAAGGAAATCACGATGCCTGGTGTCAGGAATGGTTAGAAAAAGATATCATAAATGATATTTGGTTTCTGCACGGCGGAAAATCGACTATAGAAAGTTATCGGAATATCGAGCTTTCGCGAAAGCGACAACATTTGGAATTCTTTAGTCAAATGAAAGATTATTTCGTAGACGAAAACAATAACCTTTTCATTCACGCCGGATTTTCATCCATGCACGGACCAGCAAAAGAACATTACCAAACTAATTTTTCGTGGGACAGGACGTTGTGGGAAATGGCGCTGACAATGGACAAGCGAATCAAAAAAGATTCACTTTTATATCCAAAAAGATTGTTGCTTTACAATGAAATTTATATCGGGCACACGCCAACTTTAAATTATGATGTAGAAATCCCAATGCAGGGCTGTAATGTATGGAATGTAGATACTGGTGCGGCTTTTTATGGGAAATTAACCTGTATGGAGGTTGAAACAAAAGAATTTTGGCAAAGTGATGTTGTGCAGACATTTTATCCAGATGAAAAAGGAAGAAATAAATGATGAAGAATAAAATAGAATCAGCTTTATTTGGTGTTGCCGTTGGTGATGCTTTAGGTGTTCCTTATGAATTTCTTTCGAGAAATCAGATGAAGAAATTCCCTGCTGTTGAGATGATTGGATATGGAACACACAACCAGCCAGCAGGAACTTGGTCCGATGACAGCTCATTGACTTTTTGTCTTGCAGAAACATTAGCAGAAAAATATGATCTGCAAAAACTCGCCAATCGTTTTGTGAATTGGAAAGAATATAGTTATTGGACGCCACACGGTGAGGTGTTTGATATTGGTATTGCAACTTCTATTGCTATTCATGAATTGCATTGTGGGAAAGATCCTGTGCTTGCCGGAGGCGATACAGAAGAAAGTAATGGGAATGGTTCTCTAATGCGAATTTTACCATTGCTTTTTTATATCAAAGATATGCCGATAGACCAGCGATATCAGCATGTAAAAGAAGTATCGTCGCTTACACATCGTCATGTTCGTTCTGTAATAGCTTGTTTTATTTATCTAGAATATGCTTTACAGTTATACAACGGAAAAAGTAAAGATGATGCTCTGAAAGAAATGCAGGAAATTGTAAAATCGTTTTTAGAAAATCCAAATATGCCTCAATCAGAGATTGACCGTTTTCACCGAATACTTTCTTTTAAAGTTGGAGACTATGATGTTCAACCGATAGAATCTCTTTCTGAATCCGAAATATTCTCTTCTGGTTATGTATTGAATACGTTGGAAGCGTCTATTTGGTGCATTCTTCAAACCGATAATTATAAAGATGCGGTATTGAAAGCTGTTAATCTTGGAAGCGATACTGATACAACTGGTGCTGTGGCAGGTGGATTGGCTGGAATTTATTATGGAATGGAAAATATACCAGCAAAATGGATTGATAGTTTGGCAAGATCTAATGATATAAAAGATTTAGCGAATAGATTGTCGAAGAAATTATCACAGTCATGACTGAAGAGAAAAATCAAGATACTGATTGGGTTGAGGTATTTAAAATACTTAATATAATCAAGTCCAAAATTAGCCAGGAAACAGATTTATTATGGACCAATTATAATTCGGCAGAAGAATTAATTGCCGAAATAAATATAATTGATAATTTGGTGCGAGAAAAAAACAGAAAAGGATTAGAGGCTTTAGAATATTTATTTGCGCCAACCGGAACTTTGCAGGAAATCTCGATGCAGAATGACTGGATTCAGGAATATTTGAATTTGTCTTCGAAATTTGATACTTTGTACGAAAATTTAAAATAATACCATAAAATATATGAACCCACTACTATTAACCGACGGTTACAAAGTTGACCACAGAAGACAATATCCAGACGGAACTACAATTGTATATTCTAACTGGACACCAAGAAAATCAAGAATTGAAACTGTTGATGAAGTGATCTTTTTCGGACTGCAGTATTTCATCAAAAAATATATCATTCACGACTTTGAAGAAGAATTCTTTAAAAAGCCAAAAGAAGAAGTAATCAAAAAGTATTCTCGCAGAATCAATAATTATTTAGGTGAAAATCTTGTAGGCATTAAACACATCGAAGATTTACACGATTTAGGATATATTCCGATGGTATTTAAAGCTTTGCCAGAGGGTGCGAGCGTTCCGTTGAGAGTGCCAATGTTTACAATGTACAATACGATTCCAGAATTTTTCTGGTTGACAAATTATTTCGAAACATTACTTTCTGCAGTAGTTTGGTTGCCTTGTAACTCAGCTACAATTGCAAAAGAATACAGAAAAGTATTAGACAAATATGCGACAGAAACTTCTTCTGTTCCAGAATTTGTAGATTGGCAAGCACACGATTTCTCAATGAGAGGAATGGGCGGTATCGAAGCAGCTTTAACTTCTGCAGCTGGACATTTATTAAGTTTCACAGGTTCTGATACGATTCCAGCAATTGATTTCTTAGAAGAATACTATAATTCCAATTCAGATCAAGAATTGGTTGCGGGTTCAGTAGCAGCAACAGAACATTCTGTAATGTGTATGGGAACTACAGAAGGTGAGTACGAAACTTTCAAAAGATTAATTACAGAAGTGTATCCAAAAGGAATTGTTTCTATCGTTTCTGATACTTGGGATTTATGGAAAGTTTTAACGGATTATCTTCCAAGATTAAAAGATGAAATCGTTTCTAGAGAAGGTAAAGTCGTAATTCGCCCTGATAGCGGTGATCCAGTAGATATCATCTGCGGAAATCCAAACGGAAAAACAGAACAAGAGAAAAAAGGAGTTATCGAATTGCTTTGGGATGTTTTTGGCGGAACTACAAATGCGAAAGGATTCAAGGAATTGGTTCCGCAAATCGGAGCAATTTATGGAGACAGTATTACCGTGGCAAGAGCAACTCAAATCTGCGAAAGATTAAAAGCTAAAGGATTTGCTTCTACCAATGTTGTTTTAGGAATTGGATCTTTCACGTATCAATATAATACCAGAGATACTTTCGGATTTGCGATGAAAGCAACTTACGGAGAAGTAAACGGAGAGGGAAGAGCCATCTTCAAAGATCCGATTACAGATGACGGAACTAAAAAATCTGCTAAAGGATTGATGAAAATCGATCTAATCGACGGGAAGTATCATTTAACAGATAATGTTTCTTGGGAAGAAGAAAAACAAGGCGAATTGAAGGAAGTTTTCAGAGATGGAAAACTTTTAGTTGATCAATCGTTGAGCGAAATCAGAACAAGAGTAAAAAGTGAAGTAAACGTTGAAGCATAACATCAAAGTTTAGAACGCATTTATAATCAAGTCCCAGAGGGACGACATATTTATAGCAAATTGGATAAGATCGATTTTTAAGAAAGCCCCGGCGGGGTGATATATTTCGCTCCGCTGGAGCTCTGGATTGGAGGGTAAATGTTTTTTTCTATAAATATTTAGCTCCGCTGGAGCTTTTAGAATAAGATTTTTAATCACGAAAACCTTTGTCAAAGTTTTAAACTTTGACAAAGGTTTTTTCGTTGTTGTTGTAATTCAATTGCCTCCAGTTTTAACTGGAGGTGAAAAATATTGATTTGTACATCGGCTTTAGCCAAAATTGCAATGTTTGGCTAAAACCACCTGTTTGTGAAAATAAAAAAACCTCCAGTTAAAACTGGAGGCAATTCAAATTTTTTACTTCTTATAAAAATTATTATGATCAATGTATTCCCAAACTTTTGGAGGAAGTAAAGGTTGGATATTTTTTCCTTCTTTAATATTATTTCGAATAAAAGTCGAAGAAATCTCTACAATCGGCGCATCAATTACATGAATTTTTGGATGCGCTTTTAATTCCATATTTTCAGGTTCGTCAGAAATTCGCGGATATACATAAATATCATGATTTTCAAGAATTACATCATAGTTTTTCCATTTATGAAGCGTTTTCAGATTGTCTTCGCCCATAATTAACGAAAACTCATGATTTGGATATTTGTCTTGTAGATGAGCGAGCGTGATAACGGTATAACTCGGCTGAGGTAATTTAAACTCGATATCAGACGGTTTTATTTTCGGATAATCTTCTGTTGCCAGAAAAACCATTTGCAAGCGCTGTTGATCGTCTAATAAAGTCGCTTTCTTCTTTAACGGATTATGAGGTGTAACCACCATCCAAATCTGATCTAAATCGGCATATTCTGCCATATGATTGGCGATGATTAAATGACCAACGTGTATAGGATTATAAGTTCCGAAATAAAGACCTATTTTCATTTTGTGTAGTTTCGCAGAGAGTCGCTAAGATAGCACAAAGATTCGCAAAGTCTAAAAAAAGCTTTGCGAATCTCTGTGTTTTTTCTTGGTGTATCTCTGCGGAATAAAAATTATTTACTTACGAAATCTTTCACTAGCTGATGCGCTTCTTCCAAAGCTACTGGCAAATCATAGTTTTTGATAATAACATCAAATTGTGGAGCAGTTGCCAATTCAACAGATGCTTTTGCAATACGCATATTGATTTTGTCTTCGCTCTCAGTAGAACGTTCTTTTAGTCTGCGTTTCAATTCGTCAACACTTGGTGGTTTGACAAAAACGGCTAAAGTTTGTTCAGGAAATTTATGTTTAATACGAAGTCCGCCGGCAACATCAATGTCAAAAATTACATTTTTTCCTAAAGCCCAGATTCTTTCAATTTCAGATTTTAAAGTTCCGTAGAAATTATCTCGGTAAACTTCTTCCCATTCTAAGAAATCTTCGGCTTTAATGTGTTTTTTGAATTCTTCCAACGAAATGAAATAATAATCCTTTCCGTGTACTTCTTCACCACGTGGCGCACGAGATGCTGCCGAAATCGAAAATTCAAGATTTAAATCTTCTTGACCTAATAAATGTTTTACGATAGTTGTTTTTCCCGATCCAGATGGTGCCGAAAAAACAATTAGTTTTCCTTTGTTCATTATGGTATGCTTTAGGCTTTAGGCAATATGCCTTTAGCTTTAAATTTTAGTTTTTTTTGTGCTTAAAACGTATAGCTTTTACAAGACGTTCAGTACTTGCTCTTTAATCTTCTCCAATTCATCTTTCATCATCACCACCAATTTCTGCATTTGTGCATGATTCGATTTTGAACCCATTGTATTGATTTCACGTCCCATCTCTTGAGTGATAAAACCAAGTTTACGTCCGTTAGCTTCAGAACCGTTTAAAGTTTCTAAAAAGTAGTCCAAATGATTAGTCAAACGAACTTTTTCTTCTGTGATATCTAATTTCTCTAAATAATAGATTAATTCCTGTTCGAAGCGGTTTTCATCAACATTAACTTCCAATTCTGCAATGGCGTTTTGTAAACGATCTTTTATGGCTTGAATACGCTCTGGATCAAGCGCCAAAGCATCATTCATATATTGACGAATATTTCCAATTCGTAGGTTGAATTCTTTTTCCAAAGATTCACCTTCATCTTTACGGAAATTTAAAATATTTTGAAGTGCTTCATCGATGATTGCCTGAATTTGTTCCCAGTCGTTTTCGTCGATTTCTTCGCGCTCTGTTTTTAATGTATCTGGCATACGAACAGCCATTTTCATTAATTCAGTTTCGTCTGCATCAGGATTTACTTCTTTCAATTGTGCGATATAACCTTTTACAACTGGTACATTTACTTTAGTCGAAGTTTGTTCTGCAGTGCTTTCTAAATAGATTGCAAAATCAATTTTTCCTCTTTCTAGTTTTGTTGAGATTTGAGTTCGTAATCCAAGTTCCATTTCACGGTAAAGTGATGGCATTCTAACATTTAAATCTAAACCTTTACTGTTTAAGGATTTTACTTCAACTGTAATTTTTTTTGTTGGCAATTGCAAAGAAGCTTTGCCAAACCCTGTCATAGATTGTATCATATAATTGAGTATAAAGGCGCAAAGATAATTAAAAGTTTGCTGCTTTGTGTTGTAAATTGTAAATCAGTTTTGTATAGCTAATTTAATACTATTCTTACGATAATACTTTTATTACTTCGGCTACATTTTTTTGGCTGTTGCCGATGTAAATCTTACCATCAATAATAAAAACAGGACGACTTAAGAAAGTGTAATGTTCTAAAATGTATTTTTTAAAATCAGCTTCGGTCAAAGATTTGTCTTTTAATCCCATTGACTTGTACAATTGTGCTTTTTTGCTGAACAAGGCTTCGTAACTTCCTGAAAGTTTGTACATTTCTTCAAGCTGTTCTTCAGTAATTGGATCTTGTCTGATGTCTTGGAAAACCAAATCGTTTTCAGGTAAACTTTTAATGATTTTTCGGCAAGTATCGCAAGAAGCTAAATAATATATTTTGTTCATGATTTTTGAATTTTGTTAGACTACAAAGAAAATTCATTTGAAACTTAAAAATGCCTAATTTTAGAAAAAAAATAAAATTATGAGTTCAGTTTTTGAAGTACAAAAAACAATTAGAGAAATTCTCTTAAAAATTTTGGATAATCATTCTTTAGCGCAATTAAATAAAGTGCCGGAAGGATTCAATAACAATATCATTTGGAATGTCGGACATTGCATTTCTTCACAGCAAGTTTTGGTTTATAAATTATCAGGTCTGCCAACTATGGTTTCTGAAGATTTTATTGCAAAATATAAAAAGGGAACGAAACCAGAAGGAGATGTTTCTCAAGAAGAAGTTGACGAGATAAAAACTTTGCTTTTTACAACTTTAGAAAAAACAAAAAAAGATTTTGAAAGTGGTCTTTTTGTTGATTATCATGAATACACAACCAGCATGGGATTTACGCTTCGAAAAGTACAAGACGCTTTAGATTTTAATAATTATCATGAAGGAATTCATTCTGGAATGGCAATGAATCTTAGAAAATTGGTTTAAAATAGAAAATCCCGCTTGAAGCGGGATTTTTTTATTCTACTATGGTTTCAATTGTAACTTTCATAGCACCTGCACCTTTATTTTTGGTGATATCCATAAAAGCTCTTTTGGATAAATCGATCTCTCTGGTTTTTACAAAAGGACCGCGATCTGTAATTTTTACAATAACGAATTTGCCGTTGGCTTCGTTTGTTACTTTAACTCGTGTTCCAAAAGGAAGTTTTTTGTGAGCCGCAGTATAATTGTTGTTGTTGAATCGGCTTCCATTAGCAGTTCTTTTTCCATTAAAACGATCAGCATAGTAGGAAGCATGAGCGTTTTTTTTGTATGGTCTTAATTTTAAACCTTTGTCTGTAAATACAGAATCTATTGGTAATGCAATAAGATTTGGTCTTCCGTTTTTAACAGTGTCCTGAATAATTTTGGGTTCTGTTGTAGGTTTTGTTTGGCTTATGACATAAGTAAAGCCGCTAATTAAAGTCAGAGCGATTGTGGCGAATAAAATGTTTTTTTTATTTCTCATGGGTTATTTTTTTTCAGACTTGGGGGGAGTTTGTACAAATAATATGCCGAGATAAAAAAAGCCCTGTTAAAGGGCTTTTAAATTGGTATTTTTTAGAACCAAAGGTTCCAAGGAATTCTACTTAAAATAAGCAACAATCCTAATCCGTAAAAAATAGCAAAGGTTTTAAATTTAGCTTCACTATTGATTAATTTTTTATGTTTAGACCATCCAATTGTGATTAGGACGATAGCAATAAGATTGATTAATGGGTGTTCTAAAGATGTTAATCTTAATTCTGCATTAGACATTTGTCCAAAAGCTGCTTTTCCTAATGGAGAAACAAAATATAAAATCAGACCAATCAATAATTGAGTATGAGTTCCGATTAAAGCGAATAAAGCGATTTTACGATCTTTAGCTGTAAACTCCTTTTTTGAAGTAACTCCGATGATGGCATTTACCACTGCAACCAATAAAAGAAGCAATGCTAAGTATGCCCAGCCAGAGTGAAATTTTTGTAGAAAATTATACATAAACCTTGTTTTTTGTTTGAAACAAATATAGCAAAAATGAGTAAAAAAAAAGGGCATTAAACTTAAAAGTCAATGCCCTTTTTATTATTTAGGATGGTTCTTTATTAGTTGAAAGAATATCTAGCTCCAACTTGCATTTGCCATCTTGCTGATTGTAAACCTACATCATCAATATTGTTAAGTGTGTTTGCAACATTCGGGTTGAAGTTGAATGTTGGAGTAGTTCCGTTTGCTAAGAAACCAACTTGTTGAAGTAATAATACTTGGTCGTTTGTAGCGAAGTATCTTCTTCCCCAGTTTTTGTTTAACATGTTTGTGAAGTTGAAAACATCAGCTGTAAACTCTAACTTGTGGCTTTTTTTACCTACGTTAACTTTAAATTCTTGAGCTAATTTTAAATCAATAACATGGCTCCAGTTTAAACGATCACCGTTACGTTCTGCATATTTACCTCTTCTGCTGTTTAAGTACTTGTTTCCAGAGATGAAAGCATCAAGTGCTTCCCATTGTTGGTCTGGAGTTAAAGAGTTACCAGTTACTGTAACTAAGTTAATTTCACTTTTGTTAGCTGGGATATAAGGTAAAGCTGAGTTTTGGAAAGTATCACCTAAGATTCTACCGTTATCATTGTATACATAGCTAAATGGAGTTCCTTGAGCACCTTCGTAGTATAAACCAACAGTAGTCTTCATGTTTTTGTTCCATTTGAATTTGATAGAAGAGTTAGCCATAACTCTAGAACCTTGCTCGAAATCTGATCTAGTTACACCAGATACTGCATTTGAACCGTTAACAGTTTCCATGTAAGCCCATTGAGAACTGTTTTGAGAACTTGTAGCATCCATCCAAACTTTAGACTCTCCATAAGAATATGTTGCAGAAATGTTTGCATCAATAAAATCAGAAGTAAAGTATTTCGTTAAAGTTAAGTTTGTGTTCCAAGCGCTACCAGCTTTTTTGTTAGAAGCTAAGTAAATACCTTGGTATTTAGGATCTTCAAAAGTACTTGGGTATCTTGGTCTAACATCAGCACCAGTAGTATAACTTGTTGGAGCTTTGATGTTTAAGTTTTGATATTGAATTGCATTAAGGTTTTCGTTGAAGATTGCCTCAGCAGTTAATACTAATCCACCTGGAAGTTTACGATCAAATGCAAGACTTGTTTTTAAAACTTGTGGTAATTTGAAATCTTTAGCAAATAAATCGATGTTTCCACCTGTTTGTCCGCTTCCTGGAAGTGGTCCTAAAGCAACACCATTGCTGTAAAGTTGGCTGTCAACACTTGTATTTGGATTGAAGAATGGAGCAGCAGCAGTTGTTCTGATATCAATAGCATTTTGAGAAACACCATTGTTGTTGTAAGCTCCACCTGGCCATACTAAAGGAACTCTTGATGTAAATACACCAATACCTCCACGTATTTGAGTTTCTTTATCTCCGTTTACATCGTAGTTGAATCCAACTCTTGGAGAGAAATGAACAGTATTTTGAATTGCTTGTCCAACTTTAGCTCCTTTTAAATCTTTTCCAGCAGCTTCTAAGATTGGAATAGTTCTTTCGTTAAAGTCAGTGTTTACGTTACCGTTTTCCCAAACTGGCATGTCAGCACGTACACCTACAGAAACTCTAAAGTTGTCAGTAACTCTAATGTTGTCTTGAACATATAAACCGTATTGGTTCATGTTGAATTCAGCAGCACCTTGAGAATCGTCTCCTGAACCACCAAACAATGAGTATCCTAAACGGAATCTGATTGGTTTAGCATTGTTCATGAAGTCATTTAAGTTGTTGTATTGGTAGTAACCGAAGTTTCTAGAGATAAATACGTTTTTAGCGTATGAAAACTCGTTGTGAGTACCAATAAGGATGTTATGTCTACCAGTGTTGATCTCAAAGTTGTCAGTAACAGTAAGAGTTCTTTGGTTTAATAAGTTTGCAGTTGAGTTAGTTTCTGCTCCAAAGTAAATTGTACCAGAACCATCTCTAATTTCTACAGTAGGGAATGGATTTCCTGAAGGATCTCTATCGTCATTTACTGAAGTATAACCAACTACTAAGTTGTTTGAAAATTTATTACTAATTCTAGCATTCCACTCCAATGATGAAGAGTTTGTAGTAGATGTAAATTCTTGAGCTCCGTTAGTAAAGTTAATTGCTGTTGCAGTTGAACGATATGGTGAGAAGTTTGTTGCTTTAACGTAACTGTTCTTAACAGAGATTTTGTGATTATCGTTAATGTTATAATCTATTTTTGCAATTAATTTGTCAGATACTAAACTACTTGTGTTGTTTGTAAAACCACCTGGGTTGTAGTTGTAAGCTGTTCCTAAATAGTTAGTCAATGCATCAATTCTTTGTTGTGCAACTGCTCCGCTATAAGGATTTGTACCACTTACACCAATGTTTCCAGTATAATTGTTGATATCAAATGGAGCTGGTGTTTGGTTGTCTTGTCTTTCGTAGTTGATGAAGTAGAATAATTTATCTTTGATAATTGCTCCTCCAGCTCTTACACCATAAGTTTGTGCTGTAAAATCAGCTAATTTTTTTCTTTCAGCAGTACTGCTTGCTTTTTGTGGAGTTTTTCCAGCTAAAGACTGATCTCTGTATAAGAAATAAGCAGATCCATCAAAGTTATTTGTTCCAGAACGTGTAATAGCACTAATTGCTCCTCCAGCGAATCCTGATAATTTAACATCGTAAGGAGAAACACTCACTTGGAATTGCTCAATTGCATCTAATGAAATTGGAGAAACTCCTGTTTGTCCACCGTTAGTACCGTTTGCAGCTAAACCGAAAACGTCATTGTTTACAGCTCCGTCAATGTAGATTGCGTTGAATCTGTTATTTTGTCCACCGATTGAGATTACATCATCTCCACGCATTTGCGCTTGTGGTGTAAGTCTAGCAAAATCAGCGATATTTCTTGATAACGAAGGTAATTCTGTTATCTTTTCGTGATCGATAATGGTTTGAGCACCAGTCTTTTTAGAGTTGAAAGTTGGGTCTTTTTTACCCATAACAACAACTTCACTAAGTTGGTTTGTTTCGTCTTTTAAGACAGCTTTTAAATTTTTTGAATCACCAAGTTGAAGATATACTCCTGATTCTGTGTAGGTTGTGAAACCTATGAAAGTCACTTCAATTTTGTAAGGACCACCAACACGCATGTTAGAGATTCTAAAGTGACCATCAAAATCCGTTGTTGTTGAATAACGGCTACCTGAAGCCTCATGAACTGCAAGAATCGTTGCTCCTGGAAGGGACTTGTTTTGCGAATCGTAAACAACTCCAGTGATAGAAGAAGTTGTGTTACCTTGCGCATAAATATCTCCTGCATAAATAAACGCTAAAAGCAGTAAGAGAAACTTTGACAATTTTTTCATCTGTTTTGTTATTTGTTTTTGGCAAAATTATAACAAATAACTCAGATAATGTTATCGAAATGTTAAGAAAAATAAGTTTTGTCTTTTGTGTTGCGCATTAAAATGAATTTTTCTGTTTTCTATAAAAAAAATATCGATTTCTTAAATTTTTATTATGATATTTTGTTAATTATGTAAAAATTTGAATTATGTTGTAGGTGAAAACGTGCAAATAGACGATATTTTTAGTCTTTTTGTCGGTGTTTTATGCGAAAAAACGCCTTAATTTAGGTTAAATTAAGACGTTTCAAAGTGTTATGAAATATTTAAATTTTGATTTTTTACTTATTTTTTAAGAAATGATTTAGCAAAAAAGTAGTCGAACTATCGTGAGTTTTTACAGTCTTAGAATTGATTTCGTCTAAAATAGAATTAGCTAATTGCTTACCTAGTTCAACTCCCCACTGATCAAAACTAAAAATATTCCAAATAATTCCCTGTACAAAAATCTTGTGTTCGTACAATGCAATTAAAGATCCTAAGCTTTTTGGGGTTAGTTTCTGAATTAAAATAGTGTTCGTTGGTTTGTTTCCAGTAAATACTTTAAAAGGTAATAAGTAAGATGCCTTTTCAGCTGAAAGTCCTTGTTTGTCAAATTCTGCCTGAACTTGAGCTTCGGTTTTTCCGTTCATTAAAGCTTCAGTTTGAGCAAAGAAATTGGACATTAGTTTGTCATGATGATCTTCGTTTCCGTAAAGAGGTTTTACAAATCCAATAAAGTCTGTTGGGATTCTTTTTGTTCCTTGGTGAATTAATTGGAAGAAAGCATGTTGCGAGTTTGTTCCAGGTTCTCCCCAAATAATTGTTCCTGTTTGGTAGTTTACCGGTTTTCCGTCACGGCCAACACTTTTTCCGTTACTTTCCATAAAAGCTTGTTGCAAGTAAGGAGCAAGTTTGTGTAAATATTGTGTGTACGGAATCAAAGCTTCACTTTCGGCACCATAAAAATTATTATACCAAACGCTTAATAAAGCTAAAATAACTGGAATGTTTTCGTCAAATTCTGCCGATTTGAAATGTTCGTCCATTTCATATGCACCAGCTAATAAATCATTATAATTATCAAATCCAACAGCCAAAGCAATGCTTAGTCCTACTGCGCTCCAAAGCGAAAATCTTCCTCCAACCCAATCCCACATAGGAAAAACGTTATCTGGGTTAATTCCGAACTCTGTTACTTTTTGGATATTTGTAGAAACCGCTACAAAGTGTTTTGCAATATCTTCTTGAGAAGCCGATTTCAAAAACCATTCTTTAATAGTCTCAGAATTAGAAAGTGTTTCCTGAGTAGTGAAGGTTTTAGAAACAATTACGAAAAGTGTCGTTTCTGGATCTAGTTTTTTTATAACTTCATTTACATGGTCACCATCAACGTTTGAAACGAAATGTGTATTTAAATGATTTTTATAAAATTGTAAAGCTTCAACCGCCATAACAGGGCCAAGGTCCGAGCCTCCAATTCCGATATTTACGATATCTGTAAAAGCTTTTCCAGTGAAACCTTTTCTTTCTCCAGAGATTACTTCCTGAGTAAAACTCTTGATTTTGTTTTTTACTTCATAAACTTCAGGAATTACATTTTCTCCGTCAACCTTAATTACTGCTGTTTCTGGAGCACGTAAAGCTGTATGAAGAACAGCGCGGTTTTCTGTTTTGTTAATTAATTCACCACCAAAATAATCAGCGATTGCATTTTTTAATCCGATTGAATTTGCCAGTTCTAATAAAAGAGAAATGGTTTCCTGACTAATATTGTTTTTTGAATAATCTACAAGGAAATCGTTCCATTGTAAGTTGAATTTTTCGGCACGTGCACTATCTTGTTGAAACAATTCTTGTATTGTGGTTTCGTGAATTGCGTTATAGTGGTTTTGGAGATTTTTCCACGCTTCAGTCCCGGTTGGGTTTGTTGTGTTTAAAGCCATTTTTATCTATAATTGAGTTTGTTTCTTGAAACACAAAAATACTGAAATAACTTTTAAAAGGGGAATGGTTGGCGATTATATAACAATTAGTTACGAAAACGTTTTATGGATTCTGAGTTTCAATTTTGCAGGTTATAATTATGGCACCGTCATTTTCTTTTTCGTTGTAAATTATTCGACTGCTATTTTTGTTTACGAAATCTAAACTATAGATATCTGATTTTTTAAGAGGTAATAATATAGTGTCTTTACTTTTGTTGTATTTAAATGGTATTCCGTTTATTACAACTAAAGGAGAGCTGTCAATTAGATCTTTTTCAAAGACAGTATTTACAAATTCTGAGACATAATATTTGTTCTTCTCGTTATCATTTAAGAGAAAAGTTTTTGGTTTAGAACAACCAATTGCGATTAAGGCGAACAATATTAATAGAATGTGTTTCATTGGTTTTTACCAAAATTTCCACCAAGGTTTTTTATTAATTGCTATAACTTTCTTAGTTACATCAACATCAATTCTTTTTGTAGATTCTGTTTTAATTTTAGAATCATCAAAAAATAATTCTCCATTTTCATTCATCCCGAGTGGAAGTTTCGTTCTTTCTTTCCAGTTTTCGGTTTGTAATTCTGGAATTAAAGGAGCGTCGATTTTTTCGCGAAAGCGTTTTTGAGCCTTTTCTATAATTTCTTCTTCTAAATTGGAAGATGAATTTTTGAAAAGTGAAATTGAATTGTCTGGAATATTTAAAAGAAAAACTTGTGTTTTGTCATCCATTTTTTGAATGTCCAAAACTTTAAAATAAGCAATCGAGTCTAAAAGAAAATGACCGTTTTTGGCAGAATCAGGATTGAATTTTGATAAATCTTTTGCATGAGCACTGGCAATCAGATATCTCAAATTTACAGAAAGTCCTCCGCCAATTGAACTCATATCAGTAAAGCCTTTTTCTTGAATGATTTGTCCAATTTTGTAATTCGAAATTAAATTTTCAGAGAGATTGGTGTCTCTGTAAAATAATTTTAAACCAGAAAAAGTTTCATGGTAAATGGTTCTAAGGCGTTCATTTTTCATGACTTTCGATTTCAAAAGATTTCTAAAAAAAATGTAGTTAATTTAATCCGTTGATTATAATTGTTTTAACACATAGAAACATAGATTTGCTTTGTCGTCAAAGACGTTTCGATTGCGGAAATGCACAAAGCTATGTGTTAGAAACTAGTTTCTTTCAATTCCCTTTCCCAGAAAGAAAAATCTATGTTTCTATGTGTTAAATCTTTTTTTTAAACGGGTTCTTTACAAATTTCCAATACTGTCCAATTCTCTTTTCAAAGGTTCCATTTGTTTCATGAAACGCGTTTTATCATTTCCTGTCAAAGATTCTCCTGTTGGAAGATTCAATCGAAGTGCATCAACTTGTACTCCGTTTTTCCAGAAACGATAACAAACGTGAGGTCCAGAAGCTAAACCTGTACTTCCAACTAAACCAATGGTCTGGCCTTGAGTAACGCGTTGTCCGCGGCGAACCAAAATTTTAGACATGTGTAGATATTGAGTAGAGTAGGTTCCGTTATGTTTTACTTTTACAAAGTTTCCGTTTCCTGCGGTGTATCCTGTTACTTCTACAACTCCCGAAGCTGTTGTTGAAATTGGGGTTCCTGTTGGAGCAGCATAATCTGTTCCTTTATGTGCTTTCCAAGTATGTTGTACCGGATGGTATCTGTTCATCGTGAATCTAGAAGTGATTCTGCTGAATTTAATTGGAGTTTTTAGAAAGAAGTTTTTAAGTGTTTTTCCTTCATCATCGTAATATTCAATTTTTCCAGAAGTAGTGTCTCTTTCAAAAGGGAAAGCATAAATGATTTTTCCTTTATATTCAAAAAATGCTGCTTCAAGATCTTCGACACCATCATACGTTTTTCCGTTGATGAATCTTTCTGTGAAAATTAATCCGTAACGATCTCCTTTTTTAAGTTTGAAAAAGTCAATAGACCATGAAAATACTTTGGTGATTCTGCTTGCTAAAGCTGTTTCGACACTTTCGTTTCCTAAAGTTTCAGAAAGTGAGCTTTTTAAAACGCCGCCAATCATTTTTCTTTTTAAGGTAACTGGTTTTACTTTTTTATATGCTTTGGCAATACTATCACGTAAGTCAATAACATAATAGCTTAAAGCGTCTGGCTGATAAATAAAAACCTGTAAATTGTTGGTTTTGTTTTTTGAACGAAGTAAAGTGAAAGGTTTGCCGTAGCGAATACTTCTAACATTAAAAGAATCTTTAACTTGTTCTACAATGTCAAAAACTTTTTTGTTTCCAATATTCTGACTTTGCAGGATCGAGCCAAAAGAGTCTCCTTTTGAGATAGTATCATTAACAATATTGAAATCTGCGTAATTAAAACCGAATTCTATTTTTTTGGTTGCTGGTTTAGTAATTTTTGTTTCTACTTTTTTTTCTTCTGTTTTTTTACATGAAAAAATAGAAAACAAGACAATTAAAATTACGACTGCTTTTTTCAAACTTTTTGGATTTTTGTGGCGAAATTTTTATTCGTTTTCATTTCCCCAATTGGACAATTCTTCTTCGGTCCACAATTTAGGAAAAAAGATGCGTTTTTGGTATTTTGGATGCATATATTTTTGCCAGTCACTTCCGCCTGTAGCTTCTCCATTACCTTTTCCACTTTCCAAAATGTATTTTCTTGCCGTGTTAAGATGTTGCATAACCCAAGTGATATTCACGGTTTTATCATAGTGACGCATGGCTGCGATTAATTCCGGATTTTGCTGATCTTGTTCTGGAAGTTGCGAAAATTTTTGCCAGATATTTTTAGTCTTAAAAGTTGACATTTGTCGTAAAAACTGACCTTTATATTTGTTTTCGAATTCCTGAAGTAAATATGATTTTTCGCCTGTCTGATAATCTTTTCCTGCAGCTTGCCAATACAAATGTTCAAAACTGGTTTCTAAATCTGTATTTTCATCAAAGTTTGCTTTGTATCTGCGATCTGTTAAATTGATAACATCAGTCGAGGCAAATTCGATCATTCTATATTGTGCGCTTTGAAAACCACTTGCAGGAGTAAGTGTATTTCTGAATTTCATATACTGATCGACTTCCATTCCGTTTTCCATAATACTGAAAGAATTGGTAAGCATATCAAAATATCTGGTAATTCTTGACAATCTTTCGCTGAAAAAATCAACCTGAATATTTTCTGTGGCAGCAATTTGATCAATTTCCCACAGAATCATTTTAAAAATTAATTCGTTTACCTGATGGTACATGATGAAAACCATTTCGTCAGGAAGTGTGGTGCGCTGAATTTGTAGATTTAATAAAGCATCGGTTTGAATGTAATCCCAATAAGTGATTGGTTTAGCCCAAAGCAATCCTTCTAACTGAACATCAGTTTTTTGATTTATGGCTTGAAATTTAAGATCAATTTCTTTTAAAATTGCTTCTGAATTATCAGTTAAATTCATTTCTTTTTTACTTTAAGCGGACTTTTCAATCCTTTATATTCATCGAGATCTGCTTTTAGGGATCCAACAGCCAGATCTGCTTTAATTCTAATTGGAATTTTGTTGTCGTCGTCTGTGATCCAGAGCGTTAAGCTTTCTTTCTCTTTGAAGACTCTTCCGGTTTGTACCAAAGGTTTGAAGACCATCGTAGAAACCGTTCCAAATTTAGTTGTAATATCTTGACGGCCTACAAATTTTAACTTAAATTTTGTGATTTCATCATCAAAAAACATATCTATTGTAATCGCTTCTCCTGATTTTAATTTGTCAATGTTCGGATGATTTCTAAGAAAGTAAAAAGAAGAAACAATATCTTGCACATTATCAGTAATTACGATTGTTTTTTCTGATTTGCGTTTGTAATCTTTTACTAAAACTTTGTTTTCCGTTTGATTGAAAAAACCTTCTTGATTTTTGGTGTAACCTCCTTCATCAATTTTTCGAACATATCGGTAAGGATTACCTGTTTCTTTGTCAAAATAACTTTCGTACAAGTCTTCAACTTTAAAAAAGAATTTAGACATTCCGGTTGTATAACCTTTACCAACAGCATGATATACTTTTTTGTTGCTGATGGTTGCATCTTTTAATTCGAGAGTTGCATAACCAGCGTTGACAATTCCGTAGTGAATCCTGAACTTAAAAAATTCTCCTGTGTCAAATGCATCCTCTTTTTGAGAATCGAAAGCAAAGCAAGTGAGAACTAATATAGTGAGAATGAGTTTTTTCATAGTACATTTTTTACATCTATATATAAAGATAGAGAAATGCAAATTCTATTCCAAATGTACCAAAACAAAAAAACTCAGTCAAGAATGACTGAGTTTTTATGCTATTAACTAACCAAAAAACTATAAATTATGAAATTTATATCAATTCGGAAGGAAACCACCCCTTCCTGATTTGCGAGTGCAAAGATAGATAGAAAGTTCAGATTTCAAATAGCCAAAGTCAAGTTTAACATAACATTTGCAAAAAAAGCATCCTTTTTTGGTGAAATCCTCGTTTAAATGCAAAAAAAATGCATTTTTACAAAGTTCCTCTTAATTCTTGTTCTCTTTCAATTGACTCAAAAAGAGCTTTAAAGTTACCTGCACCAAATCCTTTTGCTCCCATTCTTTGAATAATTTCGAAGAAAAGTGTTGGTCTGTCTTGAACTGGTTTTGTGAAAATCTGCAATAAATAACCATCTTCATCGGCATCCACCATAATGGCTAGTTTTTCGATTTCATTAATGTCTTCTTTCATCATATCCATGTGAACTCCTAATCTTTCTGGAATTGCTTGATAATAAGTATGAGGAGGAGCAGATAAAAATTCGACACCACGTGCTCTTAGCTGTGATACTGTTTTAATAATATCGTCTGTTGCAATAGCAATATGCTGAATTCCAGGTCCGCCGTAGAAATCTAAATATTCTTCAATCTGCGATTTTTTCTTTCCTTCAGCTGGTTCGTTGATTGGAAATTTAATTCTTCCGTTTCCGTTTGACATTACTTTACTCATCAAAGCAGAATATTCTGTAGTGATTTGTTTGTCATCAAAAGAAAGGAAATTCACAAATCCCATTACATCTTCATAGAATTTTACCCAAGTATTCATTTCATTCCAGCCCACATTTCCAACCATGTGGTCAATATATTTTAATCCAGTTGGTTCTGGATTGTAGTCTGATTTCCATTCTTTGTAACCTGGAAGGAAAACTCCGTTGTAGTTTTTTCTTTCTACGAAAATGTGAACGGTTTCTCCGTAAGTATAAATTCCAGAACGAATTACTTGGCCAAATTCATCTTCTTCAACAGTCGGTTCCATAAAAGAACGTGCGCCACGTTTCATCGTTTCTTCGTAAGATTTTGTAGCATCTTCAACCCAAAGCGCGGCAACTTTTACGCCGTCTCCATGTTTTTTCAAATGTTCATTGATTGGAGAATCAGCTGTTAAAGGTGTAGTCAAAACAATTCTGATTTTGTCTTGTTTCAAAACATAAGATGCTTTGTCTTTTACTCCAGTTTCTAATCCGGCATAAGCCAATGATTGATATCCGAAAGCTGTTTTATAATAATGTGCAGATTGTTTCGCATTTCCAACATAGAATTCTACATAATCTGTTCCTAATAATGGAAGGAAATCTTGTGCTCCTTCGAATATTTTCTCTAATCCGTATTCTACTGATTTTACTTCTTTTGACATGATGTTTATTTGTTTAATCGGTTAATCGTTTAATTGATTGAAGCCGAAGTGTTAGTGTTGTTTTTAAGATTTTTTTTTAACCGCAAAGAGCGCAAAGGCAATCGCAAAGAGCGCAAAGTTTTCTATTATTTAGATTTTCTGAATTAATAATAAACACAAGCTCTGTGAACTTGTTTGATAAAACTTCCTCAAAAAAACCTTTGTGATCTTTGCGAAAATCCTCCGCGAACTCTGCGTTACATGAATTAACTATTCCGTCCAGGATTTGTAATATTTCCCATCATCCAATCCCATAGCTTCTTCGGTAACCATTAATGGACGGAAAGTATCCACCATAACAGCTAATTCTTGAGTTTCTTTGTGACCGATACTGCGTTCCATTGCTCCAGGCGCTGGTCCGTGCGGAATTCCTTTTGGGTGTAAAGTGATATGACCTTGCTCAATATTATTACGACTCATAAAATCGCCATCAACATAATATAGTACTTCGTCAGAATCTATATTGCTGTGATTGTATGGCGCCGGAATCGCTTTAGGATGATAATCGTAAAGTCTTGGGCAGAATGAACAAACGACAAAAGTAGCCGTTTCAAAAGTTTGATGTACTGGCGGCGGTTGGTGAACGCGTCCAGTTATAGGTTCGAAATTGTGAATGGAGAATCCGTAAGGAAAGTTATAGCCATCCCAGCCTACAACGTCAAACGGATGCGTGGCGTAAACCACTTCATGCATCATTCCTTCTTTTTTGATTTTAATTAAAAAATCACCTTTTTCGTCATACGTTTCCAATTCGTTAGGTAGAATAAAATCACGTTCGCAAAATGGAGAGTGTTCTAAATGCTGACCCGATTGGTTTTTATAACGTTTTGGCGTATAAAATGGAGAGTATGATTCTACATAAAAAAGTCTATTGTCTTCTGTTTCGAAATCAATCTGATAAATAATGCCACGCGGAATAATCAAATAATCGCCATATTCAAACGGAATATTTCCTAACATGGTTCTTAATTTTCCTTTTCCTCTGTGAATGAAAAGCATTTCATCGGCATCGGCATTTTTGTAGAAATAATTTCGAAGTGATTCTTTCGGCGAAGCCAAACCAATAATACAATCTTTGTTGACCAACATTGCTTTTCGGCTGTCCAAAAAGTCTTTTTCAGGTTTTAATTCAAAACCTTTAAAAAGTAATGATTTTATGTTTTTTCCGATTGCAATTTTAGGTTCAACCGAATAAGAGTTTAAAATTTCTTTAACCTGTGTAGGTCTGTGAACATGATAAGATAATGACGAATGTCCGTGAAAACCTTCGGTTCCAAATAATTGTTCGTAGTAAAAACCGCCTTCTGGTTTTTCAAATTGGGTGTGTCGCTTTTGCGGAAAATCTCCGAGTTTGTGATATAATGGCATGGCTTTTCAATTAGATAATTTGTAAATTAGATAATTCGAAAATTAGAATTGTCTGAACAGATAATTCAATCATTCCTTTTTTTGAATGACCTAATTATCTCAATTCGATAGCTTACTCAGGATTTCTCTTGATGAGGAATTGAAGATACTCTAATAAACCTGTCCATTTTGTTTTCATTATAACAAATGTCGTAATTTTTTCGAAGTAAAAATAAAAATTATATTAATTATAACTAAAATAATTTAAAGTTTTTTGATATAATTTTTACATAGCAAAAAAATAGTACGATTTTATTGAAGTATTCTTTGTGAAAATACTAAAACAAGAATCCAATGCTGAACCAAGTAAAACCTCTTGACATTTCTGGCGACCAAGATTGTTTGATTTCGATTGGTCCAATAATAGTTTCTAATCCGTAACCTACAGCATAACCTGTATATTTCGGCATCGAAATCCAATCAACACCATTGAAAATATCATTTCCTAAATTGGCAAAATTGGCAGAAAGATTAATGTGGTTTTTTCTTAGGATTTCATAATCTAAAGTAATTCCTGTTTTTATAAAACTATTTCCAGCAATGCTTAAAAAATCATATCCATAAAAATAATTGAAGTTGTTGATTTTGCTGTAGCCATAACCTCCTAAAATAAAGTCAAAAAACGGAACGCTGCTGTTTCCAAAAGTAAAACCAGCTTCGGCATCGATCTTAAAAGTAGCTCTTCTAAACAAAGGATTCACAAAAGAAACTTCGGCTTTTGCCATTGAAAAAGGTTTGAAAGTATTCGTGTAATCTGAAGATGCGAGATAAGTTTGCAAGTCAGTAGAAAAATACAATCCGGAACTTGGATAATATTTATCATCAAACGAATCATATTTTAAATACGCAAATGCACTAAAATAACTGCTTTTGTCAATAATATTGTCTTCGTTGGCCAAAGTAGGTGAATTGATCTTTAGATATTTATATTCTAATCCACCGCCCATTAAAAACTTCT
>NZ_DASWYK010000255.1:0-8976 GCF_036405015.1 Flavobacterium sp.
GTTTATTAATTAACAAACATTTAAAAGCTTAAACACTATCTTGCACCTTGAATTAAAATAGAAAACGCTACTTTTGTGCGTTAAATACGAATTAAAAATAAAAAATGGATATAGTTATCAAACTCTCTCAATTTCTATTGAGTTTATCTTTACTTATTATTCTTCATGAATTAGGGCATTTTATCCCTGCAAAATTGTTTAAAACAAGAGTCGAAAAATTTTATTTGTTTTTTGATGTTAAATATTCTCTTTTCAAAAAGAAAATCGGAGAAACAGAATACGGTATCGGATGGCTTCCATTAGGAGGTTATGTGAAAATTTCTGGAATGATTGACGAAAGTATGGACAAAGAGCAAATGGCTCAAGAACCACAACCTTGGGAGTTTCGTACTAAACCAGCTTGGCAACGTTTAATTATTATGCTTGGTGGTGTTACCGTAAACTTTATCCTGGCTTTTATTATCTATATCGGAATGGCATTTGCCTACGGAGATACTTATATTGCTAATGCTGACTTAAAAGATGGTGTAGCAATTGAAAATCCTGTTATGATTAAAGCTGGTTTTAAAACGGGAGACAAAATTATTTCTATTGATAACAATCCTGTAGAAAATTTTGACAAAGACATGAACATGAATATTATCATGGCAAAAGAGGTTTTGATTGAAAGAAATGGACAGCAACAGACTATCAAAATGCCAACTGATTTTGTAGATCAGCTTTCTAAAACCGAAAAAGGACTTCTTATTGATATTCGTAGACCTTTTGCAATTGGACAGGTTGCTGAAGATTCTCCAAATCAGAATTTGAAACCAAAAGATTTGATTCTTTCTCTTAATGGACAAAAAATTAAATATTTTGACGAAGCAAAAGCCGTTTTAGAAGCAAATAAAGGGAAACAAATTTCTGCTGTTGTTTTACGTAATTTAAAAGAAACTCCAATTGATTTAAAAGTTAATAAAGAAGGTAAACTAGGTGTTGTTGCCGGTGGTTTAGACATGAAATCATTAGAAAAACTAGGATACTATAAAATCAGTACAAAAGAATATGGTTTCTTTGAATCTATTCCAGTTGGTCTTCAAAAAGGAAAAGATCAATTGGTTGGTTACGGAAAACAATTGAAAATGATTTTTAATCCAGAAACTAAAGCATACAAACAAGTTGGCGGTTTTGCTGCGATTTTCAATATTTTTCCTACTTCTTGGAGTTGGGAAGTTTTCTGGTCTATCACTGCTTTATTGTCAATTATGCTTGGAGTTATGAATTTATTGCCAATTCCGGCACTTGATGGTGGTCACGTGATGTTTTTATTGTATGAAATAATTTCTGGTAAAAAACCAAGCGACAAATTCCTAGAGAATGCGCAAATGGTTGGTTTTGTATTACTTATTTCACTACTACTGTTTGCTAACGGTAACGACATTTACAAGGCAATTGTAGGCAAGTAAAAAAAAGTCAAAAAAAGAGTGAAAATGTTTTTGAGAAACTAAAAATAGTTTTATATTTGCACTCGCTAAAAAGAGCAACAACTTCCTCCTTAGCTCAGTTGGTTAGAGCATCTGACTGTTAATCAGAGGGTCCTTGGTTCGAGCCCAAGAGGGGGAGCAACTTTTTTTAGCAAACATATTTACCTTTAAGGTGATTCCTCCTTAGCTCAGTTGGTTAGAGCATCTGACTGTTAATCAGAGGGTCCTTGGTTCGAGCCCAAGAGGGGGAGCTTAAAAAAAAGACGATCAAATTTGATCGTCTTTTTTTTTGTACAATCTTGTCATTTTGACCGAAGGGAAAAATCACACTAGAAACTCTACAAAGTATTTCTTCAATCTGTACGGATTTGTGAGTGCGATTTTTCCCTTCGGTCAAAATGACAAAGCTATGCACTTTGCGAACTTTGCGCTTTTCCTTTGTGTCTTTGCGGTTAAAAAAAACTCACTTCACGACCAAAGTCTCACTTTTAAACCTTTTCATTAAAATTTCAGCCTTGTCTATTTGATTAATTGATTTCAAAGACTGCGCATATCTATAATAATAAATCACATCCGGATCTTTGACTAAATTGAACAATTGCTCATAATATCCTGCTGCGGTATTTAAGTTTCCTTCAAAGTAAAGTCGGTCTGCTACTTTTTGGAGCATTTCTGGGGTTTTATAGCCCTTTTCCAGTACTTTCTGATATGTATTTATCACATCAACCTTAACGTAGTTTTCAGGCTCATTTTGAGCTGTGATATTCTCTTTGGCGGGCTCGGCAGAAACTGTTGCGCTTTCGACCGAAACTTCGGGTTGGGTTATGCTTGCTGTTTTTTGCTTTCGCTTGACATATCTCGGAATTATTGTTCTCGTATTATTAGGCCCTAAATCGTTGGTGTAGATCATATCTAATTTTGTGACCTCGTAAGTCGTTATTCTCCCTCCAAAAAGCTTATTGATTCTTTCTTCTACATAATAGGATTTAATCACATAATCTTTGTTAGAAGCCAGATTATCGGTTAAGATGATCGTTTTTCCTTTTTCTGAAGAAGCCGAAAGCTGGGCAAAACAGTTGAGAGACAATAGTATGAGGAATGCGCTTAAAAACACTTTAAGGTCTTTCATAAATAGTTTAATAAAATTAATGGTTTGGTTAAAATTTTATTAAATATATCGCATTCAAACTGTTACACTTTTAAAACCTCTGTATATAACTTGAAAAAACGTTAAAATGCCTTTTTTCTGTTAAGCCTTCCTGATTCGGGAAAAAGCTTCCTTTTTTTAACCGAAGGGCTTTAATATACCTTAAATAACAATGTATCAGAAAAAAAAAGCGCCGCAATCTCAAAGATTACGGCGCTTTTCTATTTTTAAAACTCTCAGGTAATTAAACCCCTAATTTCTTAGCAATTTCAGCAGGAATTCCTCCTTTGTTTACTAGTAATGCAGTAGTTTTATATTTTACGAAGTTCTTAGTTACAAACAAGAAACCTTTGTAGTCGTTTGTTTCTCCCCAAGAATTTTTTACGATATAGTATTCTTTTCCAGTTTGGTCTTTTGCTAAACCAATAATGTGCATTCCGTGGTCGTCTGTTGTAGTGTAGTTATCAAACGCTGCCTGACGCATTTCTGGAGTAATTTCTGGTTCTGCTTTTGGTCCGTTAAACATGTCTGCTTTTTCTTCAGCGGTCATGTCATCGAATTTTTTAGTAGATACATACGCTACACCATTTTTCCAGCTGAAAGTTTTTTCACTAACATCTGTTGCCCAAGCTACTGTATATCCTTTTTTCAAAGCATTGTCGATTACATCTGTCATATCGTTCAGTTTTACGTTGTAAACTTGATCTAATGACCAGTTGTCTGGCACCATCATCGTTGTTTTTTGGTAGTAAGGCGTGTCTGTAAAAGAAGACATTTCTACATACTCATCAGGATTAATTCCTACTACTTCTTTAGCAAAAGATTGAGGTGTATAGTTTTTTCCTTTGTATGTAAAGTTTTCTGGTGCTTTTCCTAAATAAGAATCGATAACTGCTGTGTATGCTTTTTTCCAGTTTGGAGTTAATTCTCCGTTCGGGTTTTTAACAACTGCCGCCAAAACTCCTTCGATAAGAGCAGCCATTTCAGCAAATTTGTTTTTGTCTGTTCCGTAGTTTAAACCTGTATAAACTTCTCTTGGCACAGTTCCGTATTTTCTATACATATTAATTACATCGTGCAAAGCTCCACCATCACCTAAAGTAATTGCTCCATGCATACGAACATAGTTTACACCTTTGTCAACATACACGTTTCTTGCAGAATAAATCTGAGACAACTCAACTGGCTGTTTTCCTAAACGAATCATTTCTGACTCTAAGAATGAGTTGGTTGAGTAACTCCAGCAAGTTCCAGATGATCCCTGAGATTTTACTGATGTTGTTCCTAAATTAATTACTTCTGTAAATTTGAAGTTCTCTTTACTTTTGTCGCTTGCGTTTAGTTTAAGTGAATTTACTAAAATGTCCTGCGCAAAACAGCCTGCTGTTCCAGCTAAAAATACTGAAGCTGCAAACACTGATTTGAATGAAAATGTATTCATAAGTTATGTTTAAGATTTAACAAAATTAGTCACTAATGTTTCTAATTTGTTACAAAACAATTAATTTTTTTGTAATTTATTGCTATTGTGCGGTTAATTTTTTCACAATCTTTTTATTAAGGTGTAAAAGATTACAAATTATGTAAAAGTATTGGTCATTTGCAATGCGACAATAAAGCTATTTAAATAAGCAGTAACTTGGTACCAGCTATTCCAAAAATGCCAACTCGAAATGTACGAACTTGAAAAAGAAAAATATTTAGGCAGTACCAAAAATATCTTTAATACAAATCAGGGAATTTCGATTGTTGAAACCGAATATCAAAATAAAGTTTACGAAGGATGGCATTCGCACAATAATGCACATATTACGCTTTTCCTAAAAGGAGGCACTACAGAGAAACGGAAAAACTTTAATGAAAACATTGGTCCAGGTTCTTTACTTTTTTATCATAGCGATGAACTGCATTTGAACCAAAATACACTTTTCCCTTCCCGAAATATTAATCTCGAAATTGAAGAAGATTTACTGAAAGAGCTTCAACTTAATGAAGCCATGATCGAAAAATCGATTCAAAACAACATGTTTACTAAATTTTTAATGCTGAAGATTTTTAAAGAAACACAAAGTGCTGATGTTTTTTCTAACGATAACATCAAAATGCTCTTTGCTCAGCTTTCTCAAAACAATAACTATTTAGAACGGTACGAAAAAAGTCCGTTTTGGGTAAAAAGTCTTCATGAATTATTAAATGATTGTTGGAATGAAAATCCGAATCTCAACGATCTTGCAGAAGTTTTACATTTAAATCCGATTACAATTTCAAAACATTTTCCGAAATATTTCGGATGCACTTTAGGCGAATACATGCGTAGAATAAAAATTAATCGTTCGCTTTCGCTAATACATTCCAGCTCCGAAAACTTAACTGAAATAGCAATGCAATGCGGTTTTTCAGACCAAAGTCATTTTATTAGGACTTTTAAAAATCAAACTGGTTTTTTACCTAAGCAGTTTCAAAAATTATAAAGAAGGCAAATTTCATTCTATTTTTTGATTTTGATGCGCGATACATTTGCTTCATCTTAAATCATTAAACACAACCAAATGGAAACGCTTACCTTAAAACAGAAAACATTTAATTCCCCTTTAACCAAAATAATACTTGCCTTACTTATTTTTATGTTTGTTGTTGTTATTGGGCAACAAATTGCTTCAAAATTACTTGCTTTAACACCACTTGACAAAGACGTTAGAAGTCTTTTAAAAGGACTTTTTGTTTCGACAGCTTGTATTTTAAGTTATATTTTCTTCTTTAAAAAATATGACAAAAGAGATATTACAGAATTTGCTGCAAAAGGATTTCTGAGTAATGTTATGATCGGAATCGCAATTGGTTTTGTCTTGCAAGCGCTTACTATTTTAGTAATTTACCTTAACGGAAATTATAGCGTTATTGCAGTAAATCCGATTAGGTTAATCCTGATTCCGTTTGCACTTATGTTTACGGTTGCGATTATCGAAGAAGTATTGGTACGCGGTATTGTGTTCCGAATTATCGAAGAAAAATTGGGAAGTTATATTTCCCTGCTAATTTCATCTCTAATTTTTGGAGGTTTACATTTAATAAATCCGCATAGTGGTTTCCTTTCTTTATTGTGTATTACTATGGCAGGACTTTTATTTGGTGTGGCTTTTATGTACAGTCGTAATTTATGGCTTCCGATTGCGATACATTTTGCATGGAACTTTACACAATCTGGTATTTTTGGAGCCATTACATCTGGAAACGAAAAAACGAATAGTTTATTAGAAGCTAAAATACAAGGTCCAGAATTAATTACCGGAGGAGCATTTGGCCCAGAAGGAAGTATTCAAGCAGTTATTTTCTGTACTTTGGCCACTATCTTATTACTGGTTTTATGCCATAAGAAAAACAAAATCGTTGCACCTTATTGGAAAAGAAAATAGTACCAATCAACTTTGTCAAAGTTTTAAACTTTGACAAAGTTCTCCTTGCGACTGAGACTGAAAAACCGAGACTGAGACTGAAAAAAAAGTCACCTCATCCAATTGCTTCCAAAAACGATATAATACGCCCAATCTTCATTTCCTCTAGCAATATCAACTCCCATTCTGAGTTTAAATTTTCTAGCCATTAAATATCTAAAACCGGTTCCGTAACTGTAAACTACAGGTTTTGCAAAAGCTTTGTCCCAATCGTTAAAAGCGCTTGCCAGACCGCCAAAGCCCATTACACTCCATCTTTTGTAAACATCCCATCTCAATTCGGCTTCGGTAACAATACTGGTTTTTCCTTGATAACGTGCCGCTGGAATTCCTCTTAAATTGATTCCAGGTCTTAAATAAAAAGGCGGACTCCCAAACGCCTGCTCTCCTTCTACCCTTAGTCCGCCAATTAATGTTTTAGCTAATGGATAATATCCGATTGCTGATAAATTAACGCGCCAGGCATCGTAGTCGCTTCCTATTGCGTTATCTGACCAAAAGAAATCCGATTGGATTCTAATTCCTTTATCTGGTGTAAATATATTGTCGCGGCCATCAAACTGAATGGCTCCTCCTAACTGACTCACAGTACTTTTTATATCTCCCGGTTTTACAAATGGTGGTGGAAGATTAAAATCGGGCAAATTTATTTTTGAGTTTAAAAACAGATATTGCGGACCTGCACTCCATTTTGCATTTCGAAACTGTTTTAACCATTGGGTATAAAAAATGGTAGATCTAAAATTGAGCTTAAATTCCTGATCGGGTAAATTCGGTAGATTATTTTCATAAAAAGACAAATTTACATCGCCATAACCTGCAGCTACACGATATAATATTCTGGGTTTTATCAAAGTTGACGAACGAAATGCGCCCGCCATCCAGCTTTTGTTTCCAGTATACATTCCGATTCCGCCCGTTATATCGGGATTTATAAAACGTTTTTTACCATTTTCATTTACTACTGGCGCATGTTTTTTTAGGAAGATCGGAACCAAAGCTCCTCCAATATTCCCTAAAGCCGGTTCGGTAATAATTGTTGGAACCACAATAAAACCATGTGCATAAATAATATAATCACTTAAATCGAAAGCGCCGTCTAGAGAATCTTTTACACTGATATGGTATTTTTGTGCGCTAACAATATTAAACGTCAGTACAAACCAAAGCGAAAACAGCAGTACTTTTTGTGTCGGTTTTTTGTTTTTCATAAAAAGAATCTGATTGTTTATACTTAAAAATTCTATCTCATTTTACGCTCGAAATAAATATTGCATTACTTTTTCTTGGTACTGAAGACATGTGCCAAAGTGATAAAAAAAGTATTTCCCTGAAATCTATTGACTGCGTCAAACTCCGAAACCCATCTAAAACCTGCTGATGTCATACAGCCAATATGAAAATAATTGACCTCTGCACCAAGAGCTCCAACGTGATCTTTGTCTGGCTCTAACAATAATGATCCAACAGGAATTTTATCATCTGAGACTTTATATTGTAAATAATAAATAAGTCCCGCATTTAATATTGCTTTTGGAGCTGTTTTTTCGGCATTCATACAATAAAATGTTTTTCCTAAACCGCCTTCAATACTAAAAATATCACCCGTTTTTATATCGGTATCTTTTTTCTTTCCGTTAATTTCATACGCTGCTAATGCAGAGAAATGAAACGTTTTTTTATCATTAAAAAACAAAGTTGTTCCTGCTGAAATTTCATTCATAAACATTCCCAATCCACTGTTTTCGCTACCGCCTAATTCATATTTTCCGGTTGGAATATACATTTGATAGCTGAAAACAAAATCGGCTCTTTTATTGTGCCAACCTAATTGAAGCGGCTGCAGATACATGTCTGTAAATGCAAAACTGCTTTTAGAATCAATATAACTTCCTTGAATAGCATTAGAAGCACCTGCCAACAAAATAGAAGCTCCATAGTTGGCTCCCAAAATCTTAAAATCGCTTACATAAGATGCTCCTGCACCTGTTATAAACATCGTCAAATCTGGATTACCAATGCTATCGCCGTCTCTGTTTCGCAGACAATTTGCTGTATAAATATAGACTGGAACATACACGCTTAATGTGTTTTCTGGAGCCTGAGTTCCAGACTGAAGTCCCATTGCGCCAAGAATATGTCCGCCTTTTAATTGTGCGTTGCCATAAAATGAAATCAATGCAAACAGAACTACTAAAATTGATTGTCCTATTTTTTTCGAATTAGTATTTTTTGCTTTCATGCTGAAATGTTTTAAAATGAATTAAGACTTTACAACTAAGGCGAATAACAAATTTTATGGAGAAGAAATAGAATTTATTTAAAATAATAAGCACTTGTACGATCTGGATTGATTCGAATCGTTTTGAAATATTCTGAAGGAGATTTTCCGGTATGTTTTATAAAAGCTCTAAAACAAGTCGTCCGAGATTTGAAACCCGAACCCCAAGCCATTCCTTCTAGAGACAAATCTTTCCATTCGGGATCGTTTATTTTGTCTTTAAAATATTCTATTCTTTTAAGATTAATATAATCCTGAAAATGAAGTCCAAATTCAGAGTTTATTAAGTTAGATAATAGATGTACCGATATTCCGGTCTCATCTGAAAGGTCCCGAATTACAAAATCTTTCTTGAGAAAAAGCTTTTGGGAATTTAAAACATAATCTAATTTTAAAAGGTAATCTTCCTTTTTTTCGCTCGTTAAATCGTTTGTTACAGGCAGATTAGTTTTAACTTCTTTTGATTTTATAGAAAATGTATTATCAATTACAAAATCAAATGTTTCTTCTTCATCATGAAAAATCTGAGGCCTGAAATAAAGCCAGCCAACAGTAAAAAACAAAACCGATGAGATTAAGAAATAACCGGATATATCGACAACGTCTATTTTTCTCAGAAGAAAATGATAT
>NZ_DASWYK010000256.1:0-2229 GCF_036405015.1 Flavobacterium sp.
AGAAAAGTGAAACTGCAGAAGAAGCCATCAAAAAAGATCTACAGCCCTGGATCGTTATTGAAATTATAATGATGAGTTTATTAGTCGTATTTTATTTTTTTAGAAAAAGATAATAAACTGAATTCGGCTAGCATTTCTTCTCTAGTCTGTTTTGTTGCAAAACCTGATTATTCCGTTTTTTAATTTCGATTTGACAATTTGTTGAAGTTACTGCTTCAAGACCCTAATATATTTTTTCATTATATTTGGGCTAACCTTTGGCTTAATTGTTGAAATCAACAAAGCAAAAAATAAACCCAAATCTTAAAAATGAAAAAAAATCTAATAACTCTTTTATTTGCATTTACCATTATCAGTATGTTTGGGCAGGTGCCAGCTACCTCAAAAACTGGTAAAGCCAATACTTCTAATTCCAGTTTAACACCTGCTGAGATTGTTACCAATAAAGCTATACGTCCAATAAAAAAGATTCCATTAGACGATACTTCGATTCTAATTTACGATTACGACGGTTCTCTTTTCTCCTTTGATTTAGAAACAGAATCCATTAATTGGACTGTAAAAGCAACAGATGCTTATACCGAAATGTGTGCTAATAAAGTAACGCTTAACAATGGTGTTCTTTATGTTCCGTTTATTAATGGTGAAATTTTCGCCATAGACAATCAAAGCGGAGACATTTTTTGGAAATCAAGATTGGGAAACATTACGGATCAAATTGTTCTTAAAGATCAAACGCCAATTGTAAATGACGGAAAATTATTTATCACGGCTCAAAATCAAAACCAAGGCAGCAATCTTTACGCTCTTGATACAAAAGACGGCAGTTTAGCATGGAACTATAAATTGGATTCGGCACAGAATGACATACAGCCACTTTTCTTAAACGGAAAAGTTTTTCTTCCAAGCGCAACCAACCTTTATAGTTTTGATGCAAAAACAGGAAAAGTACTGAGCCAAAAAACTTTTGAGGAAAACATAACCGGAAAACCGATAACAGATGGTGAAAATATATTTGTCGCAAATGAAAAAAATAGTCTTTACGCCTTAAGTCCCGACAAACTAGATATTTTATGGCAATTTAAATTTGATGAAAACCAAAATAATGTCAAGGAACGCATTTTATACAAAGACAAAAAAATCTTCATTGGTGCGCAAGGTTCGCCAGTTAGTTCTGTATATGCTATAGATTCCAAAGCGGGAACACAGCTATGGAAAGTAGATTTTAAAGACGATAATGTCGAATATATCACTGAAGAAGTTAATAATATTTGGGGTTATACTAAAAAGAAAAAACTTTTTCAACTAGACTTTAATGGCGAAACTGTATTCGAAACAAAATTAACAACGCTTCCTGTTTCAAACATTGAATTCCCAGCCGATGATAACTTACTTTATTATTATTGCGATGCAGGCTTAATTCAGTTTGATTTAACCGAAAAAGACGAAAACGTATATTATATGCGAACCACTCTTGGAGATAATGTTTATACTTCATATCTGAAAATAATTCGATAATAAAAAGAGCCACTTACGTAAGTGGCTCTTTTCATAAAGTAACAATTCTTATTTCGCTTTTTTCTTCGAGATTTCCAGATGACTTTCAGTTCTAATTTTGTATCGATGCTGCATTCCCCATTTTGTCATCGCTTCTACAACTTCTTTTAGTGTTTGACTATATGGCAATAATTCATATTCAATACTTACAGGATATCCTACTGCAACTTTCTTTATAATAAAACCATTAATTTCCAATTCTTTCAATTCATTTGAAAGTACACGGGCAGAAATACCATTTACTTTTCTTTGAATTTCTGTAAACCGTTTATTCCCTCTAGCCATAGCAATAATTATCATCAATTTCCACTTGCCTCCAATTGCATAAAGAGCATCAGATACGGCCATTAAAACAGCATTACATTCGTCAGTAAACTCCTTATTATCAACCTCTTCTTTTATTGTCTTTTTCATAGATTCATTTTTATAAGCTACTAACCTTTAAGTAACTAGTAATAAAAAGTAAGCTAATATAAGATAATTTTGTTCTAATAAATTTAAAAATATAAAAATCATGACATTAGAAACTTTAAAAATCAAAGAAGAATTAAGAACGCTTATAGATGATTACGCCACTTTAGGAGACGAGAAAAAAATTGCTCAGGTAATGGATTTATTTACTCCAGATGTGAAATACAACGTTTATATGAACAACTCCTTAATATCAACCGT
>NZ_DASWYK010000257.1:0-21571 GCF_036405015.1 Flavobacterium sp.
GTTCTTTGATGTATTTTGTTTAAAATGAATAAGTTGTATTTTTAAAAAAACGTTTTCGTTGCAGATTGTGTTTGTTTTTGTTATAACTTTATAATTCTAAAAATTTTTCATTATGACTGTAGATCAAATACTTAAAGCAAAAGGAAGAAATGTGTATTCTATTTACTCTAATTTAACGGTTTATGATGCGTTAAAAGTAATGGGAGACAAAAACATCGGAGCCATTCTAATAATTGACAATAACGTTCTCAAAGGAATATTGTCGGAAAGAGATTATGCCCGTAAAATTGTTTTAAAAGATAAATCTTCTAAAGAAACTTTTGTTCATGAGATTATGGAAAGCAATGTTTTTACAGTAAAACTTTCAGATAATCTAGAAGACTGCATGCAGCTAATGAGCGAAAAAAGAATACGACATCTACCTGTTTTAGAAGACGGAATAGTAGTTGGAATAATCTCAATCAGCGACGTTGTAAAAGCAATTATAGAAATGCAGAAAGATACCATTCAGCATTTGAATTCTTATATTTCTCAATAAAGCATAGCTAAAAACGATAAAAATTTAAAGGAGTCCAATTTCTATTGGACTTTTTTTATTTATCAAAATGGATTTTAAGAAAAGAAAACGCTAAAAAGACTCCATTTTAAAACAAGACTTATATCTTTGTAAGCTAGAATAAAAGCTAAAATAATGAACAAAGAGAGTAAAAAAAGAGAAGCGTTACTGTATCATGCAGAACCGACTCCAGGAAAAATTCAGGTAGTTCCAACAAAAAAATATGCAACCCAGAGAGACTTGTCATTGGCTTATTCGCCAGGTGTTGCAGAACCATGTTTAGCAATTGCAGAAAACATTGACGACGTTTACAAATATACAGCAAAAGGTAATTTAGTTGCCGTAATCTCAAACGGTACAGCCGTTTTAGGTCTTGGAGACATTGGTCCAGAAGCAGGAAAACCTGTAATGGAAGGAAAAGGTTTGTTATTTAAAATATTCTCTGATATTGACGTTTTTGATATCGAAGTTGATACTAAAAATGTTGAAGAATTTATTCAGACTGTAAAAAATATTGCTCCAACTTTTGGAGGAATCAACTTGGAAGATATTAAAGCTCCAGAATCTTTTGAAATTGAAAGAAGATTAATTGAAGAATTGGATATTCCGGTAATGCATGACGATCAGCACGGAACAGCAATTATCTCTTCAGCGGCTTTAATCAACGCTCTTGAGTTGGCAGGAAAAAAAGCAGAAGATGTAAAAATGGTAGTTTCAGGAGCAGGATCTGCTGCTATTGCTTGTACCGATTTGTATGTTTCGTTAGGAGTAAAAGTAGAAAACATCTTAATGTATAATAGTAAAGGACTTTTAACAAAAGACAATCCTTCACTTTCAGAATTACAATTAAAATATGCTATTGATGGTGCTAAAATTGAATTAGCCGAAGCAGTAAAAGGAGCTGATGTTTTTATCGGTTTATCTTCAGGAAATATTCTTTCTCCTGAAATGTTGCTTTCAATGGCCAATAGTCCGATTGTTTTTGCAATGGCAAATCCGAATCCGGAAATTGATTATAATCTTGCTGTTGAAACTAGAAAAGATGTTATTATGGCGACAGGACGTTCAGATTTTCCTAATCAGGTAAACAACGTTTTAGGTTTTCCATATATCTTTAGAGGAGCATTAGATGTAAGAGCTAAAAAAATTAATGAAGAAATGAAAATGGCAGCTGTAAAAGCTTTGGCCATTTTAGCAAAAGAACCAGTTCCAGAGCAGGTTAATGTTGCTTACGGAGCTACCAAATTAGGTTTCGGACAAGAATATATTATTCCAAAACCATTTGACCCTAGATTAATTACAGTTGTTGCTCCTGCAGTTGCAAAAGCAGCTATGGAATCTGGAGTTGCCAAAAATCCTATTACCGACTGGGCAGCTTATGAAGATGCACTTCGTGAGCGTATGGGTAACGATAATAAAATGGTTCGTTTAATTACAAACCGTGCTAAATTAAATCCTAAAAGAATTGTTTTTGCTGAGGCAGATCAATTAAATGTGTTGAAAGCAGCTCAGATTGTTTATGAAGACGGAATTGGATTCCCAATTTTATTAGGAAACAAAGAACAGATTTTAGAACTAAAAGCAGAACTAGGTTTTGATGCAGATCTTGAAATCATTGATCCTAAAACAGATGAGGAAGAAGGAAGACGTAACAAATTTGCAAATTCTTTCTGGGAAGCAAGAGGACGTAGAGGAGTTTCGAAATTAGATGCAGAAAAATTCATGCGCGAAAGAAACTATTTTGCAGCAATGATGGTTAATGAAGGTGAAGCAGATGCAGTAGTTACAGGACATTCAAGAAGCTATCCTTCGGTTGTAAAGCCAATGATGCAATTGATTCCAAAGGCTCAGAACGCATCTTTAATCGCAACTGCAAACATGATGTTGACTTCGCGTGGACCAATGTTTTTGTCAGATACAGCAATCAATATTAATCCATCTGCTCAGGATTTGGTCAATATTGCCATTATGACTTCTAAAACAGCTAAAATGTTCGGAATCGAACCAGTTATCGCAATGGTTTCGTTCTCAAACTTTGGTTCTTCGACTAGCGAAAGCGCTTCGAAAGTTAGAGAAGCAGTAGCTTATTTACATAAAAATCATCCAGAAATGATTGTTGATGGAGAAATTCAGGCAGATTTTGCTTTAAATCAGGAAATGCTTGAAGAAAAATTCCCATTCTCTAAATTGGCTGGTAAAAAAGTAAATACTTTGATTTTCCCTAATCTGGAATCGGCAAATATCACTTATAAATTACTGAAAGAATTGTACAAAGTAAATTCAATTGGACCGATTATGATGGGTATGGGTAAACCGGTACACATTTTTCAATTAGGAGCAAGCGTAGAAGAAATGGTAAACATGGCTGCCATTGCAGTTATTGATGCACAGGAAAAAGAAAGTAAAAAGAATAAAATAACACAATAAACGTTCTAACAAGGATTGGATAAATTTGTCGTAGTTTTATGGCAATTTTGTTATATTTGATACTAATAAATTATATTTATGATAGCACATTTGCAGGGAAGATTAGTAGAAAAAAATCCTACAGAAGTTGTGATAGATTGTGGAGGCGTTGGTTATCAGGTTAATATATCGCTGCATACCTTCTCTTTAATTCCAAATTCTGAAAATATAAAATTGTATACGCATCTTCAAATCAAAGAAGATGCGCATACTTTATACGGTTTTGTTGAAAAATCGGAGCGTGAAATTTTCAGAATGTTAATTTCTGTTTCAGGAATCGGAGCGGGAATTGCTAGAACGATGCTTTCGTCGATCGAACCCAAACAAATAATAAATGCGATTGCATCCGGAGATGTTGGTGTAATACAGTCTATTAAAGGGATTGGAAATAAAACAGCACAAAGGGTTATACTTGATTTAAAAGATAAAGTTGTTAAATTGTATGATTTGGACGAAGTTTTTGCAGTTCAAAACAATAGAAACAAAGATGAAGCGTTATCTGCTCTAGAAGTTCTAGGTTTTGTTAGAAAAGCTTCTGAAAAAGTGGTGGAAAGAATTGTTAAGGAAGATCCTGAAGCTACTGTGGAAACAATTATCAAAAAAGCTTTAAAAAGCTTATAAATTTCATTTCTTATAAAAGAATTCTATGCGTAAAATTTGTATTTTGTTGCTGGTATTACTCTGCGGTAATGTTTTGCGTGCGCAGGTTACCCCGGCAACTCAAGATACAACTAAAACTCAGTTTTCAGTTGGTAAAATTGAGATTGAAGATCCTCCAAGTATATTGTCGGCTTATAAATATGATCCTATCACAGATCGTTATATTTATACCAATTCGGTCGATGGTTTTTCGATTAATTATCCTTTAATTTTAACTCCAAAAGAGTATGAGGATTTGGTTCTAAAAGAATCCAGAAGGAATTATTTTAGAAAAAAAATGGATGCCATTGATGGCAAAAAAACTGGAGCTGAAGCCGCTAAAAAAGATTTACTTCCAAGATATTACATCAATTCAAGTTTGTTCGAAAGCATTTTTGGTAGTAATACTATTGATGTAAAACCCACAGGATCAGTTGAGATGGATTTGGGTTTACGTTATACCAAACAAGATAATCCTTCATTTTCACCAAGAAACAGATCGAGTCTGACTTTTGATTTTGATCAAAGAATCAGTATGAGTTTAATGGGGAAAATTGGAACCCGTCTAGAGGTTAATGCCAACTACGATACACAATCTACATTTGCATTTCAGAATTTATTTAAACTGGCTTATACGCCTTCTGAAGATGATATTGTTCAGAAAGTAGAAGTCGGAAATGTAAGTATGCCTTTAAACAGTACTTTGATTAGAGGTGCACAAAGTTTATTTGGTGTTAAAGCACAATTGCAATTTGGTAAGACTACAGTTACTGGAGTATTCTCAGAACAAAAGTCTCAAACCAAAAGTATAGTCGCAGAAGGTGGAGGAACAGTTCAAAACTTCGATTTGTTTGCATTAGATTATGATAATGACCGACATTTCTTCCTGTCACAATACTTTAGAAATAAATACGACAACTCCTTAAAAAATTATCCTCTTATTGATAGCCGTGTTCAGGTTACCAGATTAGAAGTATGGGTAACAAACAAACAAAATAGGGTAACGACTACGAGTAATAACTTAAGAAATATTGTAGCGCTTCAGGATTTAGGTGAAGGTCAGGTAAATGGCGTGCCAGATAATGAAGTTGTGGTAATTACAAATTCAGCAGGATTTTTTAATAATCCTATAGATTCTCCTACAGACAATACAAATAACAAATACGACCCTGCAACTATCGGAAGGGCAGGAGGATATTTAAATTCTAACATTAGGGAAATTGCTACGGCAGGTTCTGGATTTAATAACACAAACGTAAGTGAGGGTACCGATTATTCGATTTTAGAAAACGCCAGAAAATTAACTACAAACGAATATACTTTTAACGCTCAGCTAGGTTATATCTCTTTACAGCAACGTTTGGCAAATGACGAAATTTTAGCCGTTGCATTTGAATATACAGTTGGCGGTAAAGTGTATCAGGTTGGAGAATTTGGTAGTGATGGTGTAGATGCAACTGTTGTTACAGGAAACAGCGGTAATTCGAATCAGGCGGTTATTACTCAGAGTTTGGTTTTAAAAATGCTGAAAAGTAGTTTGACAAATGTAAATAATCCGGTTTGGAACCTGATGATGAAAAACGTTTATCAAATTCCGCAAGCTTATCAAATCAAACAAGAAGATTTTAGACTTAACATTCTTTATACAGATCCATCGCCAATCAATTATATCACACCAGTAACAGGAACCACTTTTCCAACTAATCCATTGCCAGAAGATAAAGTTGAAAAAACGCCTTTATTGAATGTTTTTAATCTGGATCGTTTAAATTACAATAACGACCCACAGACAGGAGGAGATGGGTTCTTTGATTATGTCCCAGGAGTAACCGTTGATGTTCAAAATGCTCGAATTATCTTTACCACAAAAGAGCCTTTTGGGGAGCTTTTATTTAGAAAATTGAATACAGGATCGGGAGAAAACTATAACGATCCAACTACTTATAATGATAACCAGCGAAAATATGTATTCCGAAATATGTATCGCAATACACAGGCTGGCGCATTGCAGGATAGTGATAAAAATAAATTCTTATTAAGAGGAAAATATAAATCTTCAGGAAGTAACGGTATCCCGATTGGGGCATTCAATGTACCTCAAGGTTCTGTTGTAGTAAGTGCAGCAGGAAGAAGATTGGTTGAAGGAATTGATTATAGTGTCGATTATCAGTTAGGAAGAGTTCAAATTTTAGATCCTTCACTTCAGGCCTCAAATACGCCAATTGAAGTTTCTTTGGAAAATAATTCCATTTTCGGACAACAGACCAGAAGGTTTATGGGGTTCAATATCGAACATAAAATTTCAGAAAAATTTGTTGTTGGAGGAACTTTCTTAAAGATGACAGAACGTCCTTTTACTCAAAAATCAAGTTATGGTCAGGAATCTGTAAATAATACGATTTTTGGTTTTAATGGAAATTACTCAACCGAAGTTCCGTTTTTAACCAGATTAGCAAATAAACTACCTAATGTTGATACAGATGTTCCTTCGAATCTTTCCATTCGTGGAGAAGTTGCGTTTTTAAAACCAGATGCACCAAAAGCAAGTGATTTTGAAGGTGAAGCAACCATTTACATCGATGACTTTGAAGGCTCTCAGACAACAATTGATATGAGATCGGCTTTTGCGTGGAGCTTGGCTTCGACTCCTTATGTTGGCTCTTTAAATGATAATACCTTTAATGCTGCTTCAAATACATTAGAATACGGTTATAAACGTGCAAAATTGGCATGGTACACTATCGATCCTGTTTTTTATGCTTCTAAGCCTTCGGGAATTTCGAATGAAGATTTGTCTTTAAACTCCACAAGAAGGGTGTATAGCAGGGAGCTTTATCCAAATACAGATATTGCACAAGGACAGATTCAGGTTATTAATACACTCGATTTAACGTATTATCCTTCAGACAGAGGGCCTTACAATAACAACCCTAATTTTACAACAAGTAATCCATCAACCAATTTTGGGGGAATTATGCGTGCGCTAAATTCAACCAATTTTGAACAGGGTAACGTTGAATATATTCAGTTCTGGGTTCTTGATCCTTATGTTGGAACGGGGCAGTCACAGCCAGGTAACAGCGGAAAAATTTATTTCAATCTAGGAGAAGTTTCTGAAGACGTTCTTAAAGACGGAAGAAAACAATATGAAAACGGATTAGGTCCAGATCAGGTTATGGTAAACCCACAACCAATTTGGGGAGATGTTCCGGCATCTCAATCATTAATCTATGCGTTTGATACCAATGCTGACAACCGTAGAAATCAAGACGTAGGTTTAGATGGTTTGCCAGATGCTAAAGAAGGAACTGTTTATACGAATTATGCAGGCGAAGAAGATCCAGCAGCAGATAACTACAAGTATTATTTAAATACAACCGGAGGAGTTTTAGATCGTTACAAAAGATATAATGGAACTGAAAACAATTCAGCTGTAAGTGTAGATGATCCAAATCGTGGATCTACAACACTTCCAGATGTTGAAGATATCAACCGCGATAATACAATGAGTACAATTAATGCTTATTATGAATATAGCGTTGATTTGAAACCAGGAATGCAGGTTGGTGAAAATTATATTACAGACATTAGAGAAGTAAGTAATGTAGAGCTTCCAAACGGAGGTACAACAAATGCAAGATGGATTCAATTTAAAATTCCGGTTTCTCAGCCTCAAAATACAATTGGGAATATTACAGATTTTAGATCAATTCGTTTCATGCGTATGTTCATGACCGGATTTAATGATCAAATGACGGTTCGTTTTGGAGCATTAGATTTAGTTAGAGGAGAATGGAGAAGATATACTGGAACATTAGATGCCAATGATACAAATCCCGAAAATGACGGAACTGAATTTGATGTTGCGGCGGTTAATATTCAGGAAAATGCTACAAAATGTCCAGTAAATTACGTTATTCCGCCAGGAGTTCAGAGAGAACAGTTGTATAATAATAACACTATTATTAATCAAAATGAACAATCTCTAGCCGTAAGAGTTGGTGGAACGGGATTAGAATATCAGGATTCCAGAGCAGTTTTCAAAAATGTAAGCGTGGATATGCGCCAATATAAAAAACTGAAAATGTTCCTTCATGCCGAATCACTTCCGAACGAAACTCCGCTTTTAGATGATGAGATGATTGGTTTTATTCGTTTTGGTAATGACTTCACACAAAACTTTTATCAGATAGAAATTCCTTTAAAAGTAACTAACAGTGGAGGATCTTGTTCTATAAGTCCAGATTTGGTTTGGTTGGAAGAAAACAATATTGATTTGGCACTTTCTTTATTGACAAGAATGAAAATTTTGGCAATGAAGATTGATCCTAATGATCCAAGGAGAGATATAAATGGTATTTACTATCCCGATAGAGACCCTAGTGTTGAAGGAGGGGATCAGGACAGTAAATTAACTTTAGGAATAAAAGGTAACCCGAATTTTGGTTTAGTTCGAAATTTAATGGTCGGAGTGAAGAGTCAGGCAGATCATAAAGATATTAAAGGTGAAGTTTGGTTTAACGAACTTCGTATGTCTGATTTGGAGAACAAAGGTGGTATGGCTGCTTTATTGAATGTTGATACCAATATGGCCGATTTAATGACCTTATCTGCTTCTGGTAAAAAGAGTACAATTGGTTTTGGTTCTTTAGAACAAGGAGCAAATGAAAGAAATCGTGAAGATATTCAGCAATATAACATTGTAACCAATTTGAATTTAGGAAAACTGTTGCCTAAGAAATGGGGTATCAATCTTCCGTTCAATTATGCAATTGGTGAGGAAGTTATTACTCCTGAATACGATCCTTTTAATCAGGATATTAAATTGAAACAATTACTTGATGAGACCACAAATCAGGCAGAAAAAGATAATATTAGAACTCGTGCAGTAGATTATACTAAACGTAAAAGTATTAACTTCATTGGAGTAAGAAAAGATAGAGCGCCAGAGCAAAAACCTCATGTTTATGATGTGGAAAACTTTACATTTTCTCAATCGTACAATCAGGTAGAAAGACACGATTATGAAGTAGAAAGTTATGAGGATGAACAGTCTAATACAGCGATAAACTATGCTTACAATTTTCAGCAAAAAGAGGTTGTTCCGTTTAAGAAGAATAAATTCTTGAAAACTAGTGAATACTGGAAATTGTTAAGTGATTTTAATATCAATTATCTTCCTTCAAACGTTTCATTCAATACCAATATTATTAGACAAAGTAATCGCCAGCAATATAGACAGGTTGAATTAGAAGAAGGAAGTATTGGGCTTGATCCGCTTTACAGAAGAAATTTTGCGTTTAATTATCAATATGGTTTTGGGTTTAATTTGACTAAATCATTAAAATTAAATTATACTGCAGCTTCTAATAATATTGTTAGAAACTTCTTGAATGACGATAATACTCCAAAACAAGATTTTAATATCTGGGATGATTATTTTGATATTGGTATACCAAATCAGCATTTACAGCAGTTTATTGTAAATTATGAAATTCCAATTAACAAAATTCCAATTTTTAGTTTTGTAAAAGCAAACTATTCGTACACTGCAGATTATAATTGGCAGCGACCTTCAACAGCGATGTCTCAATACACAGAAGGCGATACTACATGGAATTTAGGAAATACTATTCAAAATGCCAATTCGAATACTTTTTCGGCAACATTAAATATGAATTTGCTGTATAAATATTTAGGATTAACGCCAGGTGCAAAACCTGCAAAAACTAAAGCAGTCGCTGCTCCAAAACCAGGAGAAAAAATTGTAAATACAGCAAAGCCGGTTACAAGTAGCAATCCTTTTTACGATGGTTTAATAGGAGTTTTGACAAGTGTAAAAAATATTCAGATCAATTATACTAAAAACAGCGGAACCGTTTTGCCAGGTTATATACCAGGTGTTGGATTCTTTGGTACATCAAAACCATCTCTGGGATTTGTATTTGGTAGTCAGGATGATGTACGTTATGAAGCTGCGAAAAACGGTTGGCTAACCGATTATCAGAATTTCAATCAAAATTTTACACAGGTTAGTAATAAGATTTTAAAGGTTACAGCAAACGTAGATTTATTTCCTGATCTGAAAATAGATTTAGCAATGGATCGTTCTTATTCTCAAAATTCATCTGAGCAATATAGTGTTGTCGAAAATGATCAGACTGGTGTGTTAGAATATACGCCTTTGTCTCCATATAGTTATGGAATGTTTTCTATTTCAACAGTGATGATAAAAACGGCGTTTTCAACAAGTACAGAAACAGAATCATCTGCATTTGACGATTTTAGAAGCAATCGTCTAATTATTGCAAATCGTTTAGCAGAACAGCATTATGGTGCAGGAGTTGAAATTCCGAGATATGGAGATATAAACAATCCAATTCCGGCAGAAACAGATCCAAATTATAAAATCTTTGTTTCTAATTTAGGTTATCCGGTTGGTTTTTCAAAAAGTAATCAGGCAGTATTGCTTCCATCTTTCCTGGCAGCATATACAGGAAGTGACGCTTCAAATAGTTCTACAAGTATTTTTAGGAGTTTCCCAATTCCTAACTGGACAGTTAAGTATAATGGTTTAATGCGTTACAAATATTTTAAAGATCATTTTAAACGTTTTTCATTACAGCATAATTATAGAGCGTCTTATACCATTAGTCAATTTAGATCTAACTTTGATTATCTTGAAAATCCGAATGGACAAGACGTAAATACAAACTTCTTTAATAAAACGATTATGTCCAATGTCAATTTGGTAGAGCAGTTTAGTCCGCTTATCCGTGTTGATTTTGAGTTGAAGAATTCTTTCCGTTTGTTGACAGAAGTTAAAAAAGACCGTGCTTTGTCTATGAGTTTTGATAATAATTTATTGACAGAGGTAAAAGGAGTAGAATATGTTGTAGGATTAGGATATCGTTTTAAAGATGTCATTTTCTCATCAAGACTGGCAGATAACCCAACAGGAATTATTAAAAGTGATATCAACCTTAAAGCTGATTTTTCATTTAGAAATAATGAAACGTTAGTTCGTTATTTGGATTATGATAATAACCAGCTTGCGGCAGGACAGAATATCTGGACTTTAAAGTTAACAGCTGATTATTCTTTCAGTAAAAATTTAACAGCAATATTCTATTATGATCATTCATTTTCGAAAGCAGTTATTTCAACAGCATTTCCTTTAACGAATATCAGATCAGGTTTCACACTTCGTTATAATTTTGGAAATTAATTTTTAGTTTCTAAACTAGATTTCTTAGAAGATTATTACATTTGTGACTTAAATTTTAAATTATCAATTTTTCAAACATATTATTATGAGCATACCAGCAAATTTAAAGTACACAAAAGATCACGAATGGGTTAGCATCGAAGGCGATGTTGCGACTGTAGGAATTACTCATTTTGCACAAAAAGAGTTAGGAGATATCGTGTATGTTGAGGTAGAAACTTTAGATCAGACACTTTCAAAAGATGAGGTTTTTGGAACGGTTGAGGCTGTAAAAACAGTTTCAGATTTATTCTTACCATTAACAGGTGAAATCATTGCTTTTAATGAAGATTTAGAAAGTGCTCCTGAAACTGTAAATTCAGATCCTTACGGAGCGGGATGGATGATTAAAATTAAAATCGCTGATGCTTCAGAAATTGATTCTTTATTATCTGACGAAGCTTATAAAGATTTAATCGGTGCCTAAACAATTTCTGTTAATTTGGGCAATTATATGCTCAGGAATTATTACCTATTTTTGTTTGACAGATTCAAGTAATATTCCTGTTGTTACTATTCCAAATATTGATAAAATTGTACATTTCTGTTTTCATTTTGGATTTACAATTTCGTGGATTTTGTTTTTCAAAAAGGAATTCGTAGGAAAAGGAGCTGAAGATTTTAAAGCTTATTTGATTTCTTTTATATTCTCTGTTTTTTTTGGAATTACAATTGAAATTCTTCAAAATGCATTAACAACGACAAGAGCTGCAGATGTTACTGATATTCTGGCCAATGCACTTGGAGCGGTTATAGCTGTTTTTACAGCAATTGCTTTAAAAAAACAGATCGATAAGATATAAATACTAAACCCACTTCGGTGGGTTTTTTTGTACAAGAAAATCAAAGTTTTAAAACACTGTTTTTTATCAATATAAAATGTACTTTTGTGCTGGTTTTCTGTAACTTCTATCATTATGAATGTAAAGCAATATTTAGATTCTACTTATTTAAAAACTGCCTCGCAAGCTGGTCTTTCTGAAGCAGAAAATACCATTGTGGTAAAAAAAATGATTACCGAAGCAATTCAGGAAGAATTTAAATTAATTATGATTCGTCCAGAATATGTTGCTTTAGCAAAAGAAATGATTGTAGAAGCCAATTCGGTTTTGCTAGTTGGGACTGTAATTGATTTTCCTGAAGGGAAATCAAGTCTTGAAACTAAGATTAAAGAAGCAAACGAAGCAATAGCAAACGGAGCCGACGATTTAGATTTTGTCTGTAATTATGAAGCTTTTAAAAACGGGGAAATAGATTTAGTAAAAAAAGAAATCCTGATAGGAACCCAGATTGCTTTAGCCAATAATAAAACCGTAAAATGGATTATAGAAGTTGCGGCTTTGACAGATAAAGAGATTATTCAGTTATCGGCTTTGATTAAGAATGTGGCAGTGTCTCATTTTGAAGAAGACGATCTAGCTTCTATTTTTGTAAAATCTTCAACAGGCTTTTATAAAACAGAAAATGATACTCCAAATGGAGCGACAGTTCCAGCAATAATTATTATGCTTGAGAATGCTTCTCCACTTTCAATAAAAGCTGCTGGCGGTGTTCGTTCGTATGAAGAGGCAGCAGAAATGATTCGTTTAGGAGTAAAGCGAATCGGAACTTCGGCAGCAAAAGCAATTGCAAACGGAGAAAATTCCCCAAATCAATATTAAATAAATACCATATTATAAGTGAATAAGTTTTTTTTGTCCCTTGTTTTTATTTTTTCATTTTTCATTGTTTCTTCGCAGCAAAATGGTAATGCATCTGTTCAGCCAGGTTTTACGGCAGAAATGTTTCCTGTTTTTCCAAACTGCGAAAATTTAGATGGTAAAAAATTAGAAAAATGCTTTTATAAAGAAGTACAAGATTTTGTATTTAATAACTTTCAGGTTCCTAAAAATTTAAAGCAAAATAACTACAAAGGGGTAGTAAAAGTACTTTTTGAAGTTAATGCTGAAGGAGAGTTTAAAGTAATTTATGTTTCGGCAGTAAACGAAGAATTATCTGAGGAAGCAAAACGCGTATTCGGAAAATTTCCTAGGATAAAACCTTCTACTTATAATGGAAAACCAACTTATTCTAAATATACCATTTCTATTGATATACCACTTAAAAGTTCTGAACAGCTTGCAGCAGAGGCTTTAGCTGCGGCAGAAATTTTAAAACCAATCGAAAAACCGATGACAGAACTGGATAGTATTGTGTATAAAAAGTACAATAATCCGGAATTCAATAGTCATTTAAATATACCATTTTCCCACAGTTATTATGCCCAGTTTGATGCAGCTATGAATCAGGTTGGAAGCAATAATCATACGGCTTCTAAACCGTACACTTATACTGAGGTTTCAAAATATTATAATTTGAAAGCGGTTAATCAGTCATTACAGAAAAATGTTTCGTCATGGCTGGGAAGAAAATGGTGGAATGAAAATATGGTGCAGATTCAAGGAGAAGATTACTGGTTTTCATTAAATCCGATTGTGGATTTGCAATTGGGTAAAGCTTCAGATAGTGATGCTTCTTATACTTATGTGAATACAAGAGCTTTGAATTTTAGAGGAGGGCTAGGAAAGCAGATTAATTTTACTACGACATTTTTTGAAAGTCAAGGAAGATTTGCGGGATATTTTAATGATTATGCAGAATCGATTAAACCTTCAGGAGGAAATCCGGCGATAATTCCTGGAGTTGGAATTGCAAAACGTTTCAAAACAGATGCTTACGATTTTCCTTTAGCAGATGCAAATATTACTTTCGCTCCAAGTAAAATTTTCGATTTACAATTAGGTTATGGTCGAAACTTTATTGGTGACGGTTATCGTTCTCTTTTAGAAGGAGATGGAGCAAGTCCGTATCCATATTTTAAAATCAACACCAATTTCTGGAAAATAAAATATACCAATACGTATATGTGGATGAAAGATGTTCGTCCTGAAGTTACAGAAGAACGAACATATGCAACTAAATTCATGGCGAACCATTATTTAAGTTGGAATGTATCCAATAGATTAAATCTTGGTTTTTTTGAATCTGTAGTTTGGACCGATTCAAATAATAGAGGTTTCGATATCAATTTTGTAAATCCGATTATTTTTTACCGTGCAGTAGAATTTGGTTCTTCTTCGAGAAGTGGAAATGCTCTTTTGGGAATTACAGGAAAATACAAATGGAACAACAGTGTTAATTTGTATTCTCAGTTCCTGATTGATGAATTTTCTGTTTCAGATGTTGGAGCAGGAAATCAAAGCTGGAAAAATAAATTTGGTTTTCAGCTTGGTGCAAAATATTTCAATGCGTTTAATGTAAAAGATTTATTAGTTCAGGTAGAATTCAATCATGTTCGCCCTTATGTGTATTCGCATAGTGCTGTTATTACGAATTACGGACATAACAATCAAAGCGTAGGGCATCAATGGGGTGGTAATTTCAAGGAATTAATTTTAATTGGTCGCTACCATAAAGGACGTTTGTTTGGAGATGCAAAGTTTACAATGGGAACAAGAGGATTGGACTTTGATACTGCTCAAGATTCCTATAATTACGGAGGAAATATTTATAAAAGTTATGATGAAAAACGTCCTTACAATACTGGTGTAAAAGTAGGTCAGGGAAATAAAACAAGTGTTTTTATTGCAGATATTCAGGGAGGATATTTAATTAATCCGATGACGAATTTGAAGTTGTTTGGAAGTCTTATTTATCGAAATTTTGATCCTACTCAAGAAACTGCAACAACTTTTAAGCAAAATACAACATGGTTTAGCATCGGATTACGCTCTGATATTTTTAACTGGTATTTTGATTATTAAAATTTTTAATAAGATTTTTCGAAATAATAGTGTTAAAGAATGCTGAGATCTTAATTTGTAAAGGTTTTATTGGAAAAAATCTATTTTTATAGGTTTATATTCTACAATCTAATTTGTACATTTGCACCACTCAAAAAAATTACACAAATATCAACAGTATTGAACGCTGCAAAAAATACATTATCAATTAAATCAATATTCCTAGATTTTAAAGAGATTACTAAAGCTGGTCTGGCTATTAGTGTTTTGTTTTCTTCTATTGCAGGATATTTATTAGGAGTAGATTCTGATCATCCTTTTCAATGGAGTGTTTTAGCTGTTTTAGCAGTTGGAGGTTATTGTATGGTTGGAGCATCAAATGCTTTTAATCAGGTAATTGAAAAAGATATTGATTCTTTAATGGATCGCACCAAAAATCGTCCTGTTCCTTCTGGACGTATGTCTCCAAAAGTAGCTTTATTGGTGGCAAGTCTGCTTACTATTTTGGGGATTGCGCTTCTTTATACTATAAATGCGAAGTCGGCAATGTTTGCTGCGATTTCTATATTTCTTTATACCAGTATTTATACGCCTTTAAAAACGGTTACTTCGCTTTCTGTTTTTGTTGGAGCATTTCCAGGAGCAATTCCTTTTATGTTAGGATGGGTTGCTGCTACAGGAGAGTTTGGTATAGAAGCTGGAACCTTATTTTTAATTCAGTTTTTCTGGCAGTTTCCTCATTTCTGGTCTATCGGATGGTTTTTGTATGAAGATTATGAAAAAGCAGGAATATTTATGCTTCCGACAGGAAAGAAAGATAATGGAACGGCATTGCAAATTATTTTGTATACAATTTGGCTTATCATAGCGTCGTTGTTACCTGTGTTAGGTTTTACGGGACAATTGTTCATTTCGCCAATTGCAGCGGTTTTAGTATTTCTTTTAGGAATTTGGATGCTTTTCTATGCAGTTAAATTGTATAAGTTGAGAACAGCAAAAGCGGCAAGAACATTAATGTTGGTAAGTGTATCTTATATTTCGCTTTTACAAATTGTATTTATAGTAGATAAATTTTTAAGATAGTTATGGAAATGACAATAACAAGAAATGAAGAACAAGCACAAAAGTCAAAATCAGCAAAACTGATTCTGCTTTTTGCAATGGTGAGTATGACCATGATGTTCGCAGGATTAACAAGTGCATTTGTAGTAAGTAAATCCAGAGCAGACTGGTTGAAGAATTTTGAGCTTCCTTCTGCTTTTTATTGGAGTACAGCAGTTATTATTGCTTGTAGTGTTACTTTTCATTTGGCAAAAAAAGCCATTCAAAAAGATAATAGAAGCGCAGTTACAAGTCTTCTTTTAGGAACTTTGGCTTTAGGAATTCTATTTATAATATTACAATTTCAAGGATTTGGACAAATCGTAGAACAAGGGTATTATTTTACAGGAGAAGGTAGTTCAATTACTACAACTTTCCTTTATGTGGTGACAGTTACACACTTGTTGCACTTAGCTGGCGGATTAATTTCACTTTTAATTATAATTTATAATCATTTTAAACAAAAATACAATTCGACTCAAACTCTTGGGATAGAGCTAGGTGCGATGTATTGGCACTTTTTGGATTTATTATGGGTATATTTATTTTTATTTTTATTTTTCTTTAAATAAGAAAAAAACGTAAATTTGGGAACTTTTTAACGAATATCTTTTATGGGAGCGACAGTTACTACTGCAAACAACGACGAAAAAACTTGGGGAGGCGGTCATGAGATCCAGCCACTAGGATCAAGTTATGGTAAAATGATGATGTGGTTTTTTATCGTATCAGATGCCTTAACATTCTCTGGATTTCTAGGAGCTTACGGTTTTTCTAGATTTAAATTTATTGAAACTTGGCCTTTGGCTGATGAAGTGTTTACTCACTTTCCATTTATGCATGGTGTTGCGGCTCCAATGTATTATGTAGCATTAATGACTTTTATTTTGATCTTTTCTTCTGTAACAATGGTATTAGCTGTTGATGCAGGTCACCAATTGAAAAAGACAAAAGTTGCAATTTATATGTTCTTAACTATTATTGGAGGTTTAATTTTCGTTGGTTCTCAAGCTTGGGAATGGAAAAACTTCATTAAAGGTGAATATGGTGCAGTTGAAACTGCTGGAGGTAGTTTACTTCAGTTTGTGGATAAAGATGGTAAAAGAGTAGCTTTAGCTGATTTTGCTGTTAAATTGCCAGAACAAAGAGAATCTTTAACAAGAAGCCATTCAACTTGGTTTATGGAAGATGCTCAATCTTTACCAACTTACACAGTTGCTGAAGTTCAGGCTGGATTTAAAGCTCACCCTGAAATTTTAATTAGAACAGAAAAACTTACAGATAAAAAGAAAAAAACAGTTTTATCAAGAGAAGAATCTGAAGCGCATTTAGCAACTGCTAAATATGTTGTTGAAGGTGCTAACTTGATCAGAAACGAGTACGGTAATAAATTATTTGCTGATTTCTTCTTCTTTATTACAGGTTTCCACGGATTCCACGTATTCTCTGGAGTTATTATCAATATCATTATTTTCTTCAATGTATTATTAGGTACTTACGAGAAAAGAAGAAGCTACGAAATGGTTGAGAAAGTTGGATTATACTGGCACTTCGTAGATTTAGTTTGGGTATTTGTATTTACAGTTTTCTACCTAGTTTAATTTTTAGAATTTAATTATTATGTCACACGAGCACGTATCAAATACAAAAAGAATCTGGTTTGTTTTCGGATTACTTTCAGTAGTAACTACAGTAGAAGTTATTTTAGGTATCTACAAACCTGCATCATTAGAATTTACGCATTTTATCGGTTTGAATTTGTTAAACTGGATTTTCTATATCCTTACAATTTTCAAAGCATATTATATTGTATGGGCATTTATGCACATGGAAGGTGAAAAAAGCAGCCTTAGATGGTCTGTAGTTTCTCCTGTTATCTTCCTGGTTTTATATTTATTGTTTATTCTGTTAACAGAAGGACATTATATTTATGGGGTTTTTAAAGATTCTACTATTAAATGGAATTTTTAACATGATATTAATTCGAAAAGAAGCTCCGATTTACGGAGCTTTTTTTATTTTTGTACCTCAATAATTTCCGTTAATACAATGAAAAAAAATATAGTTCTCTTTGTACTTTTTGTTTTGCCAATTGTAGCTTATTTATTTTTTGCTTCTGGTGTAAATAGTTTTACAACACTTCCTGTAATAACACCAAAAGTTGCCGATTTTGGAAATTGGAATTCATTAAACGGAAAAAAAATATCTCTCAATAAAAAGATTACAGTGCTAGGTTTTGCTGGCACAAATATTTTAGATAACAGAGGTAATTATTTTAATTTAAATGAAAAGATCTATAAACGTTATAATGGTTTTGAAGATCTTCAGTTTGTAGTTCTTTGTCCTGAAGGAACAGAAAAAGAAGCTCAAAAAATAGTGGACGCTTTATCTCCTTTTACAGACGTTAAAAATTGGAATTTTGTATTTGCTCCGAAAGAAGACATTCAGAAATTTTATAATGGATTGCATTTAAAAGAAAAATTAGATCAAAATTTGGGTACTTCTAATGTTTATATCATTGATAAAGAGCGCAACCTAAGAGGAAGAAAAGATCCTAAAGAGTATAAAGAAGGATATGATACTTTTCATCCATCTGAGTTGAGCAACGAGATGTTGGATGATTTTAAAATCATTTTATACGAATACCGCGCCGCTTTAAAGAAAAATCATAACGCTACTAAGCAACTTTAATAATCATTTATAATGTTCAAAAACAAATCATATATAGGAATCTCCTTTATCATTTTGATTTTTGGGATTTATGCTATTCCAAAAATTGTTGATCGGGTTAAAAACGGAGATGTTGTAAAAGGGAATCGTCTGGATAATGTTGAAGCAAAATCTTCAAAAGATGCTAAACTTTTGACAATAGGACCTGCTCCAAAATTCGAATTGACCAATCAGGATAATGTGAAAGTTTCTAATGAAACGTATAAAGGAAAGGTTTATGTTTTGGAATTCTTTTTTACAACGTGCCCTTCTATTTGTCCAAAAATGAATATGAGTATGCTGGAAATTGAAAAGACTTTTTTTGGAAATCCTAACTTTGGAATCGTTTCTATTACAATTGATCCAAAGCATGATACACCTGAGGTTTTAAAAGATCATGCCAAATTACTTGGGGTAAAATCTTCAAACTGGAATTTCTTAACAGGTGATAGAGATGTGATAATGGATTTGTCTAATAAAGGTTTTAATCTTTATGCTGGTGCCAATGATAAAGTAAGTGGCGGATTTGAACATTCTGGATTGTTTGCTTTAATCGATAAAGAGGGAAATATTCGTTGTAGAAAAGATGAATTCGGAAATCCTAGTATTTACTATGATGGTTTAGATAAAAAAGGAGTTCGTGATATTCAACAAGACATCAAAATTTTATTAGAAGAATAATGGAAGATAATACTTTAGAGAAAAAATATAATAAACTTATCATTGCGGTTTCAATTATCATTCCAGTTGTTGTGGCAATTTTATTTGGTGTTAAACTTAAAGATTTTGGTTTTGATGTAGAGCCTTTATCATTTTTACCTCCAATTTATGCAACTACAAACGGAATTACTGCTATTGTCTTGGTTTGGGCAGTTGTGGCTATTAAAAATGGTAAGCAAAAATTGCATGAGCGATTAATGACTTTTGCAATTGCGTTATCAGTTGCTTTTTTAGTGATGTATGTTGCGTATCATATGACGTCAGATTCTACAAAATTTGGAGATTCTAACCACGATGGTGTTCTGGATGCGATAGAAAGCGCTAAGGTTGGATCATTGCGATTGGTTTATTTTATTATTCTAATTACGCATATTTTGCTTTCTATAGCGATTATTCCGCTTGTTTTAATAACTTATGTTAGAGCACTTGCAAAACGATTTGACAGACATAGAAAAATTGCAAAAATTACTTTTCCAATTTGGTTGTATGTTGCGGTAACAGGTGTTGTAGTGTTTTTAATGATTTCTCCATATTATGCGCACTAATAAAAATATTCAAATTATAAAATCCAAGATCCAAACTTTAGTCTTTGGAATTTGTTTTTTCTTTATTGGAATTTCATCTAATGCACAATGCGCCATGTGTCGTGCGGCTTTAGGAGGGGATTCTAATACTAAAAAAGCCGAAGCAGTAAATGATGGAATCGTTTATTTAATGGTGATTCCATATTTGTTAGTAATAATAATCGGTTATTTAATTTACCGAATGTATCAAAAGAAAAAAAGCAGTGTATAATTACACTGCTTTTTTTCTTATTTAAGTCCGTTAACCGAAACATTTACCGTTCCGTTTATTTTGATAAAAGCGATTATAGCTTGATTGGTGAGCTGAATTTTATCAAATACAATATCTTCCATTTTTCCGTTTACAAATACACCAGGCATTGGTGAATAGTTTTTCAAATAACCTGCCATGCTTTTTTTGCCTTCGTCTAAATTTGGTTGTATAGAATAACGACAGCTTTCTTCCATTTTTCTTAAAACATATCCTTGGGCCAGCCAGTTTGCAGTTCGCATTAATTTGCTTTTAGTATCCAGAACATAATCTAGTTTATCAAAATAAATTTCTTTTGTCTGTGAGTTGTATTGCGGAATTCCATTCAGATATAATGTTCCGTTTATAGATCCTAAAACATCAAGAGCAATAATCATTTTTCCGTTTTTATGCCAGATGGCAACGTTTTTTACGGTTACTTTTTTGCTTCCTGATCCAAATTCTTGTCCGGCAAAATTCTTCGTCATAATTTTTGAAGCATCAACATAACTTGAAATTGCAGCAATATTAGCCGAAATCTGATTCGGAATTTTAGCAACAGGTTTCAATACAATTTTACTGGCGCTAAATTTTGATTCAGGCTGTTTGCCTACAATCGTTTCCATATTACATTTCATTCCCATATCAAGTAAGAACGAATCGTTTTTTAACTTCGCATTTGTAGAGTAAATTTCGATCGGAACAATTCGAAGCCAGCTTTCATAAGTATCGCTCATCTGAAAAGGTGTGCATATTTTTTCGACTGCCTGAAGTACATTAGGTTTAAAATCCATTGATTTCTCTATGGCTTCATCTATTGTTTTTTCCAGTTTTCCTTTAAAAATAGAGATAGCAGGATTTATTAAATAGGTAATCGGCATGTTTTTACCAAAAACCGTCATTGTTGGAGTTTCATTCCAATCAAGAGATTTGAATTCGGTTTTTGTAGAAAGTTTCCAGTTTGTCAGAGCTGTTTCGCTGGATAAAGTAATTACGCCATTTAAATTAAATTCTCTAACATCGTATAATTCTACTCCCAGTTTTTTAGTTCCAATACGATATTTGATATTGGCTTTTAGTGGTAAAATAGTTTTTATTTTCTTATCCAGATTTGCCGGATCATTTTGAATTTTAATAGGACCTAGTTTCCAGATTTTCATTTCTATATCGTCATCTTCAATCGTATTGTCTTCGTAAATTAATCCGTTTAATAAAGCGTTGGTCTGGCTTTCAATATCGGTTAATTTTACGGTAATAGGTAAGTTGATAAAGGATGGACTGCTGTCATAAACTAACGGACTTGCATCGTCTGGTTCTGGCTTTAAAGTGTCTAATTTTTGAGCAGAAGAACAGCCAGTTAATATGGCAAGTACTGTGAACATTGAAATAATGGAAGTAAGCTTCATTAAAGTAAGTTTTAAAAACGAGGTAAAATTACGAAAACAATCATATTTTATTAAAAAAGTGTAACAATTCATAAAGAACGAAGTCTTATAAGAAATAGGTAACAGAATTATT
>NZ_DASWYK010000258.1:0-10724 GCF_036405015.1 Flavobacterium sp.
AGAGGCTCAGAAATTGTCTTAATTGGTCAACCCGATGTGAAAGATAAAAAGCTAGATAATAAAATTGCTGTTCCTAACATTCTGAGTTTCCTGACTTACGGAAATTGGGATCAGGAAATTAAAGGTTTAGATCAGTTTGAAGAAGATTTGCATCCAACTAATATTTCAGGTTTGTATTACGCGTATCATATTATGGTTGGATTAGGAACTGTTTTTATTGGTTTAATGATGTTGGCTCTTTTTCAATTAATAAGAGGGAAACTGTTTGAAACCAAATGGATTTTATGGTCATTGATGTTCATGATGCCGTTTCCGTACATTGCGAATACAACTGGTTGGTACACGGCAGAATTAGGAAGACAACCTTGGTTGGTTTATAATTTGTTGCGAACAGCATCGGGAGCTTCGCCAACGGTTTCTTCTGGAAATACCTTATTTACATTACTTGGTTTTATTGGTTTATACCTTTTACTTGGAGTATTGTTTTTGCTTTTGATTGGAAAAATTATCAATAAAGGACCGCATCATGTGGAACTTTCAACAGAAAAAATATAAGTATGGAATTTTTTTGGTACGTAGTTTTAATGGGAATTTTGGCTGTATATCTGGTTTTAGACGGCTATGATTTTGGTGCAGGAATTATTCATTTATTTTTTGCCGATACAGAAAAAGATAAAAAAGCAATTACAAATGCAATTGGTCCGTTTTGGGATGCTAATGAAGTTTGGCTAATTGCGGCAGGAGGCGTTTTATTTTTTGCTTTTCCGACTTTATACGCTTCTTCTTTCAGCGGATTTTATCTGCCTTTGATTATGATTTTATGGCTTTTGATTTTTCGTGCAATCGGATTGGAGATGCGCGGACAAGTACACAATCATATGTGGGAAGCGATTTGGGATAAAGCTTTCGGAATTGCAAGTTTACTTTTGGCTTTGTTTTTCGGAATTGCTTTAGGAAATATCGTTCGTGGTGTCAATCTCGGAATGGTTCAAAATGGTGTTTCAACACAAGAACCGCATTTTTTCTTTCTGCCTTTGTGGAATCCAACTTTTAGTCCGCAAGCAAATGAATTAGGAATTATCGATTGGTTTACGCTTTTCTTAGGAATTGTGAGTGTCGTGGCTTTAACGATTCATGGGGCGAACTGGATTATTTATAAAACAAATTCTGCTTTAAATCCAAAATTGAAAAAAGTGGTTTTCGCTTTAAATATTGTGCTTTTGGTTTTGGTTTGTATTTCGTTACAGATTTGGCATTTTATTGAGCCGAAGCCGTTTCATAATTTTGTTGAAAATCCGATTTTGTGGTTCTTTCCATTACTGACTTTTGTTGGGATTTTAGGATTGTTTAAAGTCCGTTCTTTCAAAAAAGACGGCCATGGATTTTTATTTTCAACTTTATTTTTAGTTGGAGGATTTGCTTCTACAGCAGTTTCAATTTTTCCGAATGTTCTGCCTTCAACCAATAGCGTAAATCCGTCTTTGACTATTTATAATACAGCAGCTCACGAATACGGATTAAATGCTGGTTTAAGCTGGTTTTTTATCGCTTTGTTTTTGGTGATTATTTATTTTATTATTCAATATCGTGTTTTCAGTGGGAAAATGGATGATATTGGGTATGGCGAACATTGATCATGAATTTAAGATGGAGAATGTAAAATTTAAAGATTGGAAATTTGAAGTTGATAAAGCTTTAACAGTTGAAACTTATTCTCGTGTTACTAAAGGTGGAGCTGAATCTTGTTTATGTATTGATTGCGAAAATTACATTCAGAACCGCGAAAAAGTTTTTCCTGATGAAGTTAAGAGCTTGTTTTTAAATTTAGGAATTGATTACAATAAAGAAGTTGAAATTTTATCCTATCAAATTTTACCTAATGGATTGCATCATATTGCAGGATGGTTCCATTTTAAAGGTAAACTGATTGAGGGTAAAAATTGTAAAAAAGATATTGAAAATGAAGTTTCTCAAATTGAATTAACTGATATTGGCAATAATTTCTCAATAGGTTTTTGTGAGCAAAATAGTTTGACATTTTTTGAAAATAAAGAAGGGCTAGTTCAGATAGAATTTGAAACTTATATTCCTTGGGTTACGCATAAAGTCTAAAAAAATTGATGTTTAAGTAATATCAATTGCCTCCAGTTTTAACTGGAGGTTTTTGTTTCAAGAGAATTAGGCTTTAGCCAAAATCGTGTAGTTTGGCTAAAGCTTTTTTTATGTAGATTTGTTTACCTGGAGCTAAAGCTGAAGGAAATTCAAAACTTAAAGATGTATTTTTGTTTGAATCAAAAAGATTTTAAAGTTAAAATTAGACAATGACAATAAAAAAGTTAATAAACAGATTTTTCTTTTGATTTTTGAAAGAATCAAAAGATATAATGTCCTTAATAAGCCCATTTTATTAGCAAAATTGTTTATTTAGGATTTAATTACAACCAATAGTTATATTCTATAATTTTTATTGTAGGAAACAAAAAGAGTTAATCGTTAATATTGCGTATCTAAGAATTTCTCCCCCTAAGAATTTTTAGAAATTGATTTTTACCAAAAGAGCTTAAATCATTTTTTACCTACAATTTATTATGCCTTTAACAATTTTACCCGACAAGATTAGATTTCGTTACAAATCTAAAAATTGGCAGTACCATTTTGATGAAGTTAGAAAGCTTGGTCTGCTAAAAAAGAAGAAAAAACATTTTCTTGAAAACGGTGCTTTTATTGCCGTTACCGCAGTGGCTTATTACTGCATGGTTTTTTCTGATATAATGGATTTGTATTATATCATTCCCACACTTTTATGTTATACTCTGATTATTTCAATTCGATTTAAAAACGACGAAGAGTTTGTTTATTTTATTATTGTTAAAGATATTTATCAAAATGAGATAAGAACTAAAATCGAAGTAAAAGATCGTTTGGTAATTCGAAGACAGATAGATCATTATCAAGAACTTCAGTTTGAGAGAAAAATTAAAAGAACCGCTTAAATCAGAAATGTTTACGTTTTATATTATTCTTTGTGAATTTTTTTACAAAAGCAATTTAGATAGACGGTTATTTATCAATAAAGAAAAAAATTAACGTCATGTTACTTCATAAATTCCCAATTATAAAGTAGCTTTAGATTTCCCAAAAATAGAAGTGTAGTTATGCTGCTAAAAAAAATTAGCAGTTGGCTGTTTTAACTATACATGACCCCAATTCAACAAAAATTATGGCCGCAACAATTAAAAACAAGATTAGAAACATTAGAGAGTTAAAAAATTATACTCAGGAATACATGGCAGAAAGATTAGGTGTAACTCAGGCGGGTTACAGCAAAATTGAAAAAGGCAAAACTTCCCTCAGTTATGAAAAACTCTGCGAAATAGGAAGGATTTTAGATGTCACTGTAGAAGATATAATTAGTTTCGATTACGATAAATATTTTACCAATTACAATAATAATAACAGTAAAATAACTGGAAATAACAACGGAAGTATAATGATTAATACAGATAGTACTTCGGTTTTGAAGGAGCTGTATGAAGATAAAATTCAATTGCTGGAAAGGCTTCTGAATATAACAGAGATCGAACTTAGCCGTTACAAAACTAGGTTTGGAGAAATTTGAGCTAATAAAATCTCAGTTTTAGTTTCATCTTTGTCAAAGTATAAAACTTTGACAAAGATTACTCTACAAGTAAAACTAAATTCAAAATATTTAAAAATCTACAAAGATCAACACGATCTGTGAGAACATTAAATTCTAAAAGAAGACCTCTTTAGTAATGATGTAAAATCCCATTACAAGTACAAACCATCCAAAAAGAGGTTTTAATTTTGCGCCATCTATTTTTTTAGAAAGCTGACTTCCAATCAGCATGCCGATTAGTGCCATTGCGGAGACGCTTAAAAGAAAAGTATAATTAATAGGCGTTCCGATATATAAATCTCCGACAAAACCTATTGATGAATTAATAGTAATAATTAATAATGAAGTTCCAACAGCTTGTTTCATTGGTAAATTAGCAAAGAAAAGTAGTGCAGGAATAATCAGAAATCCGCCTCCTGCTCCGAGGAATCCGGTTACGATTCCGACTAAAAAACCAATAATACTTAATTGTAAATAGTTTGTTTCTGTTGTTTTTATTTCAGGCTGATTTTTTTTGATCATCGAAATGGCAGCGGTAATCATTAATACAGAAAAGATTACCATAATCAGAAAATCTTTTGAGACTGTATAAGAAGCGACACAAAATAAGGTTTTTGCAATTTGTGGAAATATGACTTCGCGAATAATCAGAATGGAAATAACAGACGGAACAGCAAAATACAAAGCCGATTTTAATTTTAGATTTCCCATTTTGTAATGACTAAAACTGCCAAACAAAGCAGTCAATCCAACAATAAATAGAGAGTAAGAAGTGGCCTGATCTGGATTTACTTTAAATAAATAAACTAAAATAGGAATAGTCAAAATAGAACCGCCTCCGCCAATTAAGCCAAGTGTTATTCCGATTATGATTGAAGCAAAAAAGCCTAAATATTCCATTGCATTTATTTTGATGCAAAGGTGCTTCGGAAATTAGAATCCTACAGTAACATTTATCACAGAAGAGTTTTTTTCGCCACTAATTCACGAATTATTTTTTATTATGATTGATAAAAAAAACAGGAAAACTAGTGGTAGAAAATCATGAGAGTTTTTTTTACCATGAATTCACAAATTATTTTTTGATAATAATTGAGAAATTGGTGAAATTAAAGACAACAAAATTAATCGTGAAAATTCGTGAATTGCTTCGCCTGTTCGCTATCGCTCGAGTCGTGGCGAAAAAAACTTTATTTCAATAATTCAATTTGGTTTCGGTTGAGTTTTACTAAGCCGCGTTGTTCCATTTTTTTTAATAATCTGGAAACAACTTCACGAGAAGTATTTAATTCGGTTGCTATTTCCTGATGTGATAAATTTACTTCAGAACAGCCACAGGCATCGGAATGCCTTTTTAGATAAAATTCCAATCGCTCATCCATAGAACGGAACGCAATATTATCGACAACTTCCAGTACTTCTTCAAAACGGCTTCTGTAAGTTTCAATTACAAATTCGTACCAGCTTCTGTGTTCCATCATCCATTTGTCCATAGCTTGTAACGGAATCATCATCACAGAAACATCTTCAACTACTTTGGCCATGATTTGGCTTTTTTCGCTTTTTGCGGTACAAATCATCGAAATTGCGCAAGCTTGTCCTGGTTGTAAATAATACAATAGAAATTCGCCTCCATCTTCGCCCTGACGATAGATCTTGATTTTGCCTTTCGTAATTAAAGCTGTGTTTTTAATGTATTGTCCGGTACGCATTAAAATTGTTCCCGCTTCAAAATCCTGCAGACTTCCGTTTTCTTCTATAGTTGCAATAAGGTCGTTAGAGAAATTGGGAAAGATGGTTTTTAGTGAATTTTGCATTTTATAGTTTTTTTTGATTCGAACCACAACGATTTATTGAAAATCGGTGTAATTCGTGGCGGATATTTTTGTCGAAATCGAATTGAAAATTATAATTGTTTACAAAGATAATAGTTTGGTTTGGTATTAATTGTCAGAATACCAGATTTAAGATGTATTTTATGAAAATGAAAAAATCCTATTTTCTACCGATTTTGTAGACTGAATTTTTAAAAATAGTAACTAAATTTGTAAATCACTGATTATAATACTTTCTCTAAAACGTTTTCTGAGAATAATAATCGAAATCGCATTTGGTACGTTTTTTATATATAGAAACGTCGTAATTTTACAAAAACACATTTTATTATGAATTTATCACAAGAAGATTGGGTTGCTCAGTTAGAAGCTGACGAAAATGCAGTTATACTTGACGTAAGAACTGAGGACGAATTTAATGACGGCTACATTGAGAATGCTTTAAACATTGATATCAATAAAGGGCAAGGGTTCATTTACGAAATCGAAGAATTAGACAAAAATAAAAATTACTATGTATACTGCCGTTCTGGGGCAAGAAGTGCAAAAGCTTGCCAGATCATGAACGAATTGGGGATACAGAATGCCTACAATCTGCTTGGAGGAATCCTGGATTGGGAAGGCGAAACAGTACAACCATAAAAGAAGAAGAGGCATAAAAAAAGCCTCTTTTTTCTTTTGAAAATAGAATTACCAGACCATTAAATAACCAAACTATGAGCTTTATACCAGAAGAATATCAGATTAATACGCTGATAAACCAAGATACTTATCTTGTGAATGGAGAATTGAAACAATGGACAGGGCAAACCACACCTGTGTTTTCTACTATTTCTTCAACTGAAAAGTATTCACCGACCTTATTAGGATCTATTCCTTTTATGGGAGAAAAAGAAGCAGCAGAAGTTGTTGAAGCTGCTACCAATGCATACGATATGGGACAAGGTTTATGGCCAACTATGAAAGTAGCCGACCGTATTAAAAGCATGGAAAATTTTGTGAAACAAATGAAAGAAACCCGAGAAGAGGTAGTAAAATACCTGATGTGGGAAATCGGAAAATCATTAGGAGATTCACAAAAAGAATTCGACAGAACAGTAGAATATATCTACGATACCATTGCTAGTTATAAAGAACTAAACGGACGCAGTTCACACTTTGAAAAAGTACAAGGTGTAAACGCTATGATTCGTCGTGGACCTCTTGGAGTTGTTTTGTGTCTTGGACCTTACAACTATCCGCTTAATGAAACTTTTTCATTATTGATTCCAGCTTTAATTATGGGTAACACTGTAATTTTTAAACCTGCGAAACATGGTGTTTTATGTATTTCGCCATTGTTAGAAGCTTTCAGAAGCAGTTTTCCAAAAGGAGTAATCAATATCGTTTATGGAAGAGGTCGTGAAGTAGCTTCTCCAATTATGAAATCTGGAAAAATTGATGTTTTGGCATTAATTGGAAACAGTAAATCGGCGATTGCTTTACAAGATCAGCATCCAAACAAAAATAGATTGCGTTTGATTTTAGGTTTAGAAGCTAAAAATCCGGCAATTATTCTTCCAGATGCCGATTTAGATTTGGCAATTCAGGAATGTATTACTGGAAGTTTGTCTTTTAACGGACAACGTTGTACAGCTTTAAAAGTATTGTATGTTCACGAATCTATCAGAGAAGAATTCAACAAACGCTTTGCTGAAAAAGTAGATAGTTTAGTTTTTGGAAATCCTTGGGAAAAAGGAGTTTCTTTAACACCGCTTCCAGAATCAGAAAAACCAGCTTATATTCAAGGATTAATTGATGATGCCACTTCTAAAGGAGCTGAAATCATCAATGAAAAAGGAGGAAAACATACTGATAACTATATTTTTCCAGCGGTTTTATATCCAGTAAACAAAGAAATGCGAGTGTATCATGAAGAACAATTCGGACCAGTGGTTCCTGTTCTTTCATTCAAAGATATTAAAGAGCCTTTAAAAGATATGGCAGAATCAAACTACGGACAACAAGTAAGTTTGTTTGGTAAAGACATTAAAACTTTAGCTCCGCTGATTGATGCTTTGGTGAACTTGGTTTGTAGAGTAAACCTCAACAGTTCTTGTCAGAGAGGACCAGATGCTTTCCCTTTTACAGGTCGTAAAGATTCTGCTGTAGGAACTTTGAGTATTCCAGATGCTTTACGTTCTTTCTCAATCCGTACGTTTGTAGCTTCAAAAGATATCGATTATAATAATGAGATTCTGCAGGAATTGCTTAACAGCAAAGAATCGAATTTTATTAATACTGATTATATTTTGTAGTCATCAAGGTTATATATTATTTGTAGATACCGTCTGTTGCTTTTGGTGATAGACGGTTTTTCTTCTTTAGGAACAAAGTGACAAAGGTTCAAAGTGACAAAGTTGCTAAGCTTTTTTTTTTTTAATCTAATTTAAAATGTAGTTTGCACATTTCACCACCAACCAAAAACTATTAACCATCAACAATTAACAATTAATAACTAAATTTGTAACATTTGTAGATAAAAATCCACTAATACGTTATCAAAAATTAATTCATAATACCTAAGATCTACTTATGGAAAAGAAAATATTGCAATGTGCAGTACTCGCATTTGTTCTTTTTACTCAAAATATCTTTGCTCAGGAGCTTTATATGCCAAGAAATATAAAAGAAGCTTATATAAAAGAAACTCGTTCTAAAGATGGAAAACCAGGAAAAAACTACTGGCAGAATCGCGGAAAATACAATATGGAAATTATGGTTGATCCTGCTACGAAAATAGTAAGCGGTACAGAAACCATTATTTACGAGAACAATAGTAAAGACACTTTAAGAAATCTTGCCATTCGTTTTGTTAACAATCTTCATAAACCATCATCTCCTCGTGGGAGTGAGGTAAGCGACGATTTTTTAAGCGACGGATTGACCATTACTTCATTAAAAATAGAAAATGAAGTATATAAGGAAAATGCCAGAAAATGGGGAACTGTGGGAAATATAAAATTGAAAAAAGCAATTCCGCCCCATTCTAAAGTGACTTTAAATATTCAGTGGAATTATCCTTTATCGAAAGAAAGTGGGAGAGAAGGACAAATTGACGAAAGTACTTTTTTTGTAGCCTACAGTTATCCGAGAGTTTCGGTTTATGATGATTATAATGGCTGGGACAGATTGGCTCATACAGACCGTCAGGAATTTTACAATGATTTTAATGACTATGTTTTTTCGGTTAAAGCGCCTAAAAATTATGTCGTTTATGCAACAGGAGATTTATTAAATCCAGATGAGGTTTTGCAACCCGATTTTGCAACTCGTTTAAAGAAATCTTATACAACAGACGAAATTCTGCATATTGCCAACGAACAGGAAATGAAAAGCGGAATTGTAACCAAACAATACGATTGGAATGTCTGGAAGTTTGAAGCTAAAAATATTTCAGATGTATGTTTTGGTTTAAGCGATCATTATTTGTGGGATGCGAGCAGTGTTATTGTAGATAAGAAAACAAATCGCCGTGCAAGCGTTCAAGCTGCTTATGATGTTAAGGGAACAGATTTTGTTAATTCGGTTAAGAATAATCAATATGCTTTAGATTGGTTTTCAAATAATTGGCCGGGAGTTCCATATCCGTTTTCTAAAATGACTGCTTTTCAGGGTTTTGCAGATATGGAATATCCAATGATGTGTAACGATTCTGAAATGGGAGATCCTGTTTTTGCGCAATTGGTTCAAGATCACGAAGTAGCACATACTTATTTTCCTTTTTATATGGGAATTAACGAAACACGTTACGCTTTTATGGACGAAGGCTGGGCAACTACTTTTGAATATTTGATCGGAATTGATGAACACGGTAAAGAAGCTGCAGATAAATTTTATCAAGAATTTAGAGTGAAAAATTATATTCAGGATCGTTCTGCAGAGCAAGATCAGCCGATTATAACAATGTCTACACAAGTTTCTGGAGCTGGTTACGGAAATAACTCTTACGGAAAAGCTTCTCTTTCTTATTTAGCTTTAAAAGATATGTTGGGTGATGATTTGTTTAAAAAAGCATTACACGATTATATGGATACTTGGAATGGAAAACATCCAATTCCGTGGGATTATTTTAATTCCTTCAATACCTCAGCAGGAAAAAATCTAAACTGGTTTTTCAATAACTGGTTTTTTACAAATAATTACTTAGATATTGCAGTAAAAAATGTTGCTGCTGATAATAAAAGTATTACTGTTGAAAATATTGGAGGTTTTGCGATTCCTTTTGATGTAATCGTAACCTATACTGACAACTCAAAAGTAACGTTGCATCAAACGCCTGCAGTTTGGGAAAAGAATCAAAAGACAGCTAAGATTGTTTTAAAAAGTACCAAAAAAATCAAACAAGTAGAATTGGATGGAGGTATTTTTATGGATGCAACTCCAAAGAATAATCGCTGGGAAGCAAAATAGTTACATTTGATTAATAATAAAAAAGCATTTCTTTCTACTAAAAAAGAAATGCTTTTTTATTTAGATTGATTGTAAATAATTTAAAATCCATAAAAAAGTAGGAAAGTTTATTCAAAAAAAATTAGGTTTGTAAACTAACAAATCAAAATTAATTAATGAAAAAAACATTCCCCCTAATTGTTTTTTTGATTACTCTTCAGATCTTCGGACAGGATGATCAAAAAACTGCATTTCAAAAAAGTAAATATGAATTAGCTGTTTCCTACTACAAAAAAGCTGATTTTGTTAAAGCTCTCGATTTATTTTCACTGGCTGCAAATATCAAACCTGAGAATGAAATCGGTCAGGAATCGATTAAAAAAGTAGACACGCTTCGTGAATTTTTAAGAAAAGAAATTTTGGATCAGGCTATTGGAGTCTGGAAAAAATCAGGTAGTCAGCCAGTCTGGTCGACAACAGCAATGAATTCTGAGAATCAAACCGATCTAGAAGAATTTATTGAAATTAGTGAAAATGAAATTCTCTTTTTTGAAGTTGATAAAAAAACTAAAGAAAAGAAAATACTAAAAAAAGAAAGTTTGGTTTATAATGACCAGAAAAGTGCTGTGTCGCTATATTCAGAAATTGTACTTTCGGACGGAACAATCTGGAACTGCAGTTTAAATGAAAAATCAGATATTTTGCATGTTATTAATGTTGCAATCCAAACGGAACAAGGCATAGAAAAAATTACTAACGATAATTTAGAAACGTATTACGTTAAGATATAATAAAAAGGGAATCTAGAGGATTCCCTT
>NZ_DASWYK010000259.1:0-26765 GCF_036405015.1 Flavobacterium sp.
TTTACTAAATTTTTAAAATGGTTTTGTTAGAAATAAAGCACTCGAAAGTAAAAACTATAATAAAGTTTAAAGTTTTTAGATTCAAAAAGAGATAATGTGAGAGGAAGTAAAGGGTAAAACGAAGAGTCTTAAATAAAAAAAGGAAACAGTTAAAATGATTACCTGTTTCCTTTTTTAATATTTTTTCTTTTTTGCTTATTTACCGCTTGATGCCGTAATTTTTCCTAATTGAAGTCTAAAATCTGGTCTTCTTGCATTGTCTAGATCAACAAATGTTTCTTTGTTGTCTGTATGTGAATAAACATTAGAGAAAATACTGTTTCCGTACCAGTTTTCTAAGTCTGCATTATCAGTCTTGTTTTCTGTAAAAATATTACCAGTACATTGATTGAAAAACATTTCCTCAAATTTAATTTTCTTAAGGTTGTCTCCATTGATTTCGGTATTGCTATCTAACAAAACAGCAGGATTAAATCCAGAAACTACACTTCTTTTTAATTCCAACGATGTGTTTTCAGCAACATAAACAGCTTCTTTTACCAAACCTTTCTGAATATCGTTTTTAATATTTTCGCTATCATTTAACATGGTGATGTTTGAAGCAGAAACGAAAGTAGATTTTTTAGTAAAGTCAGTTTCGTTTTTCTTTTCATATGCTCTTACTTCAAGACATCTAGAACCATCTTTATTACTTGATAAATATGATGATCTCACAGCAAGTGAATTGAACAAACGGCATTGAACACCTTGAGTAAGTCTAAAGTCATCATTGATTGATTTGTATGATACTAATTGAGAAGCATTTACATCACCACCATAGAAAGCAAACGAATTACCACCAGAATAACTCACCATGATGTTCTCTAAAACTGTTTTGTTTCCAGCTCCAGCAACAGTCAATCCGTTAAATGTATCTCCTCCTTTTATTTTTTTTCCTGCAAATTCAATTCTTACGTATTTTAAAACTCCAGAATTACCCGATGCATTTTCTCCTCCGTATACAGTAAGTGAAGGGTCAAGATCCATGTTATAAGAACCCGCATTACCAAATTTATTAATTGGTGCATCTCCAAGAATCACTAAACCTCCCCAGTCACCTGCTTTTTTCATACTATTGTTTGAAGTAAAGATAATAGGATCTGTTATCTGACCTTCTGCCATAATCTGAGCTCCTTTTGTAATAACAAGAGTTCCTTTAGTAGCGGCATCTCCGATAATTACTGTACCTGGTTCAATAGTAAGAACAGCATTATTAGTAACATATACATTTCCTTGAAGAACGTATACATTTCTTTTCATCAGTTTCGTGTTTTCAGCAATATTTCCAGCTAATATTTGATTTGGTTCCTTAGACTCAGATTTATGAGGTTTAAATTCTGTCCAGTTGTCCAGCCAGTTATTATATCCGATAATTCCTTTTTCCTGCTGTGCATTTACGCAGGCAGCTGTTAGCAATAAGCAAATCAGTAAAGTAATTTTTTTCATAGTCATGGGGCTTATGATTGGTATTATAATTTTTTTAGACACTTTTGAAAAAAAACATTTTCCGAAACAGTTTTTCTAAATTGATTAAAGCGTTTTTGAAAAATTTTATTTTACAGAATGAAAATAAAATTTAGAGTATGATTCTCTATAGTGTCTTTTACAAAAATAGGTAAAATGATTAGATTTTTCAGGGACTTTACGCACATTTAACATTTGTTGAGGCAAATTTAACATGGCCTGTTTAAGGAAATATTGCTTCTGATTTAGTCTTTAAGTGTCCCCTATATATTTTTATTTTGACCCTCATTTTTTCAAAAAATGGACTCTTTTTGTTTTTTAATTTTTTAAGATTTTTGCAATTAAAAGTAAGCGTATCTGTTTTGTTTTGTCTTGATTAACAATGTGTTATTGATGAAATTTAAAAAGAGTAAACAAAGTAGTACAAATAAAACAATACTGAGGATTATGGAATCTTCTCTTTCTTGTTTTATGGATTGCTTTTTGAAATATTTAGAGATTCTTTTGCCCAGATTTGCGCCTACAATTTCTGGTTTAAAATGAATAAATTGTTAAACCTATTTTCTAATATTGGTCTAAATTACGCTATTATTAAGGATTACCAGCCTCCTTTAAGTCCTTCTTTAAGCGCTTCATTATATTTCTCCAAATCAAAACTATACAAATCCGGAGCTTTGTGCGCGCCACCTTTGCGAGATTCGTCTAATTTAGTTAGAATATCGTAACGAAGAATTTTACGGTAAAAGTTCCCACGGTTTAATTTCTTTCCCAAAATACCTTCATATAATTTTTGAAGTTCTGGCATGGTGAATTTTTCAGGAAGAAGACTGTAACCAATCGGATGATTATTCAATTGTTCGCGAAGTGTTAGTAAGGCTTTATCAAAAATAGTACGGTGGTCCATCATAAAAGTTGGAAGATTTTCTATCGAATGCCATTTAACAATACTCGAAAATTCATCAATATTTAGTTTTACCTGACCATGTTCTGCCAGTGCATAATAGCCAATAGAAACAAAACGCTGTTTGTGCCACATACTATCATCATAATCTTGAAAAGCAAATTCAGAACGGTTTAAATTACCAAAAGTGTAAAATTGCTGCAGGTAAACATTCTCTGTTCCTGTTCTGTCTTTTAAGATACGAACTGCCGCATCATCGACATTTTCAGCCTTTTCTACGTAACCTCCAGGAAGTCCCCATTCTTCCCGATCTTTCATTTTTAAGATTAAAACCTGAAGTTCATTTTCGTGAAAACTGAAGATAACACAGTCAATAGAAAGTGTCGGAATATACTTTTTCCAAGACTCTTCAGAACGTGTTTCGAGTAGTTTTTTAAATTCCATGTGGGTACAATTAGCTCCAAATTTAAACTTTTTAATAGTTACGAGTCAAATTGTTTCAATTTTTTCTGACAATTTTAAGAGCGTCACAAAAAAATATTAAAAGGTGATATTTTATTTTTTAAGCGCTTCATTCAAATTTAATAAATCGATTATTTATCCTGTCTTTTTTTCAATAATTACAGCACTTTACACAAACGAGGTAGTAAAATTTAAGTGTGAGTTTGACAATTCAGACCTAACTTCTTATTTGTTGTTTTTATCGAATTTATAGCTTGGTTTTAATGCGATATTGAAAATTATAACATCAATTATTTGTTGATATGAAAAATAGTATTTAATATTGCTTCATTATGAAGCAATGAAAATTTCATAATGAAAACCTAACTTAAACTACTCATGAAAAAATTAATTATTGCCACACTTTGTCTGGCATTTTATCCAGCTTCCGAAGCTTTTTCGCAAGAAGATAAAAAACAACAACAAGCCACAGATTCGATTAAAAAAATGACCAAAATTGTAGAATCAGACACCAAGGAAGAAAAAAATAGAAATGTAATGCTGAATGCGGCCAACAATACTGGACCACGTGAAGTAAACATCGGACTTCCTTCATCGGTTGGTGGAATTACGATTCAAGAAAACGATTTGCCAGTGGTTTATTATTTCTGGCCAGAACTTCCAAACCGTACTTGGAGACAAAGTACAAGTTTAGAAAGAACAGGTTTATTAAAAGTAGGAGAAGCTGCTATTACAACCGGAGATTTAGGTTTTGCAGTTAACTCATACACAAAACTAGGAACCGATAAATTGGAAATTGTTGGAAATCTTTCTGGTTCAAGTTTTGGATGGATGAAAGGAGATTTAAACATTTCTGGTCCGTTGGCGAAAGGCTGGTCTTATACAATGGGAGCCTATGCCAATTTTGATCCGAATTCTTTCGATTTGAAATTTGCCAACTATTCTGACCGAACTCAAATTTACAGAGCAGGTTTGACGAAAAAGTTCAATAATGGAAAAGGGAAAATTAGTTTCTTGTATAAGTATGCAAACTCAGCATCTTTAACCAATTATGCCGTTTTTAGATATAAAGAAGGCGGAAAAGTAGAAGAATACAATGACTTTAAAATTGGACGTGATTCATATATCGTAAATGACGGAATCATGAAGTTTAAAGATATTATGACAGGAGAAACTAAATTTGCTGATATGGGAGGAAGTGATGCTGCAACTACTTCGCACACTTTTGATATCCTTGGAAATTATGATTTAGCAAATGATTGGAAATTGAATTTCTCTACTCGTTTCCGTTATGCCGAAGCTTCTCAGTTAATCTCAATTCCACTTGGAATTTTCCAGGCAAGTGCGGCAGATAATTTCACTTACAAATCTACAGGAAATGCTTATGTTGGAAATGTAAATTCGATGTTAGGATTATACACTGACGGAGTTCCTACAAAAACAGCAATGTCAAGATTTGAGCTTACAAAAAATGTTGAAAAACACAAATGGAGATTTGGTTTAACAGAATACTACTATCAGGTTGATGACTTTACGTCAAGCCGTTCTTTCTTTAACCAAACAGTAAGTGCAAATCCTGATAAATTGGTTCGTAACACACCAGGCGGAACTTCAAATACAGACGCTGACGGATTTTACAACTACAATGTCGGAGGTGAATATCACAATGGTTTCGAAAATAAATTATCAGGTTATTTTTCAGATAATTGGACCATTTCAGATCGTTTCAGTTTAGCTTATGGAGTGAATTTGAGATACCATAAATTAAAAGGAGATTATTATTTGACACCAAGAACACCAGATTTAGTGCTTGATCCAAGTCAGAAAACGTATTTCGATAACAACTGGTTCCATTTAGGAGGTTCGATCAATGCGGTTTATAAAGTAACAAAAAGTGCCGGAATCCTTGCCGATTTTACTTATACAGAAAAAAATGGTCAGTTAGAAAGCTATTCAGGAGCGGCAATTCCAAATAATGCAAAATCAAAAAGTCCGTTAGCAGCGTTTGGATTGTATTACAACAATAAAAATTTCAGCGTAGTTTCTCAGGCAACTTATTTAACTAGAAACAACTATTTGGCGAGATTAAACTTAGTAAATCCTTCAGATGCAACACAGTCAGAAGTAGCAACAGTTTTCTATGATATTCAAACTTTAGGATGGACTACAGATATTGTGGCTTCACCGTTTAAAGGATTTAATCTGCATTATTTAATCACTTTCCAAGATCCAGTTTACAAAAACTACGATTTTGCTGCTTTCGGAAATAACTATTCATACAACGACAAAAATGTATTAGAAATCTCGAAAGTATTAATGGAAATTGATCCAAGTTATACTTATAAAGATTTCAAGGTTTGGGCGAGTTTCCGTTACTTCAGCAAGCAATATGCGAACTTAACAAACGCCTTATACTTTGCGCCAAGATGGGAAACTTTTGGAGGAGTAAACTACAAAATCAACAAACATTTTGATATTGGCTTAACAGCTGTAAACTTCTTAAACCAAACAGGAGCAAAAGGAACAATCAACGGAGCAGAGTTAATTACAGATGCTTCAGCTTATTATGATCAGCTTTTGGTAGGATCTTATATCCGTCCATTTACTTTAGAAGCTTCTCTTAATTTCAGATTCTAAAATTTTCTTTCGATGAAAAAAATAATCATAACTGCTGGTTTCGCTTTTTTTCTGAGCGTTAGCCTGCAGGCACAACAAGCCAATTTTACGATTGTTAAAAATAATAAAGGTGCAGATTTAGGATATTCTCCTGAATCTGGCATCAAAATTTTGACTGTGAACGGTAAAAAGTTTAAAGATTTAAATAAAAACGGAAAGCTTGATAAATACGAAGATTGGCGTCTTTCGGCAGATGAACGAGCAAAAGATTTAGCTTCAAAAATGTCTGTTGAACAAATTGCAGGTTTAATGCTTTACAGTCGCCATCAGGCTTTGCCAGCTCCAGTTGATGGCTATCGTTCAGGACATTATAATGGGAAATTATATCCTGAAAGCGGTGCAAAACCTTGGGAATTAACGGATGAACAAAAGGCATTTTTAAAAGAAGATAATCTGCGTCATGTTTTAATCACAAGTGTAGAAACTCCGGAAGTTGCCGCTTTATGGAACAACCAAATGCAATCTTTTGTAGAAGGAATCGGATTGGGAATTCCAAGCAATACCAGTACAGATCCACGTCATACTGCAAATGTAACATCTGAGTTTAATGCAGGAGCAGGAGGAACAATCTCAATGTGGCCAGATGGTTTAGGAATGGCTTCAACTTTTGACCCGAAAATTGTGGAGCAGTTCGGACAAATTGCTGCAAAAGAATATCGTGCTTTAGGAATTGCGACGGCTTTGTCTCCGCAAATCGATTTAGGTTCTGAGCCAAGATGGTATAGAATCTCAATGACTTTCGGCGAAAGCCCAGCTTTAACCAGAGATATGGGAAGAGCGTATATTGATGGTTTCCAAACTTCATACGGAAAAGACGAAATTAAAGACGGTTGGGGTTACAAAAGTGTAAACGCAATGGTAAAACATTGGCCAAGTGGTGGCGCAGAAGAAGGCGGACGCGACGGTCACTGGGCTTACGGTAAATTTGCGGTTTACCCAGGAAATAATTTGCAACAGCATATCGATCCGTTTATTAATGGTGCTTTCAAATTAAAAGGAAAAACGAGTAAAGCTTCGGCTGTAATGCCTTATTATACGATCACTTTTGATCAGGATAAAAAGTACAATGAAAATGTTGCTAACGGTTACAGCAAATACATTATTACGGATTTATTAAGAGACAAATACGGTTATGATGGTGTAGTTTGTACGGATTGGTTGGTAACGGGTGACGAAGGTAAAACACCAAACATTTTTGCAGGAAAACCGTGGGGAGTAGAAAATCTTTCGATTGATGAAAGACATTACAAAGCGATTATTGCAGGAGTAGATCAGTTTGGCGGGAATAATGATAAAAAGCCAGTTTTGGCCGCTTACGAAACAGGAGTTAAAGAATTTGGGGAATCTTTTATGAGAGCCAGATTCGAAAGATCAGCGGTGCGTTTGTTGAAAAACATTTTCAGGGTTGGACTTTTTGAAAATCCATATTTGAATGTGGAAGAGACAAAAGCAGTTGTTGGAAATCCTGAGTTTATGAAAGCAGGTTATGATGCGCAATTAAAATCGGTTGTATTGTTAAAAAACAAAGCGGCTGTTCTTCCTGTAAAAGAAAAGAAAACCGTTTTTATTCCGAAGATTTATACGGCTTCAACCAAAGATTGGTGGGGAGTTGCTAGTCAGCCAAAACTAGAATATCCTGTGAATTTAGAATTGGTTAAGAAATATTATAATGTTACAGAAGATCCCTCAAAAGCAGATTTTGCCATTGTTTTTGTAACAAGTCCACAGAGTTTGGAAGGCGGCTACGATTTAAAAGATCGCACAAACGGAAGCAACGGTTATGTACCAATTTCACTTCAATACGGAACTTACACAGCAACAGAAGCCAGAACAAAAAGTATTGCTGCTGGAGATCAAGTTATTGATCCTACAATTAAAGATCGAACTTATAAAAACAAAACAGTTACTGCTGCCAACACGATGGATTTGAGAACAATTCTGGATACCAAAGATATGATGAACGGAAAACCAGTTGTTGTTTCGGTTACAGCAAATAAACCAATGATTTTTAATGAGTTTGAAAAAGAAGTAGACGGAATTGTTTTGAATTTCGGAGTTTCTTCTCAAGCTGTTCTAGATATCATTTCAGGAAAAATAGAACCTTCTGGTTTGCTTCCAGTTCAAATGCCGGCCAACATGGAAACGGTTGAAAAACAATTTGAAGATGTTCCTTTTGATATGATTCCGCATAAAGATACAGAAGGAAATGTATATGATTTTGCTTTTGGATTGAATTGGAAAGGTGTTATAAAAGACGCTAGAACTGAGGCTTATAAGAAACAGTAGTTTTTAATCTCGCAAAGTCGCAAGGTCGCAAAGTTTCTCTTTTTAAGTTTTAAACTTGGCGTCTTAGCGACTTTGCGAGAACCATAAAATCTGCAGAATCAGCTTAAATCTTAATAAATCTGCGTGAAATAAATAAAACAACAACAAGATGAAAAATAAATTAAAAATATTAATAGCCCTTTCAATGTTTGTTAGCATTTCTTCAAAAGCACAGGAAACTATAAAATTATACGAAGGAAAAGCACCAGGATCTGAAGATTGGACACAGAAAGAAGCTCAAATGTATTCGGATCTTTTTAAAACCGAAGTGGTTTACAATGTAACCGATCCAAGTTTGTTGGTTTATCAGGTTCCTAAAGGAGTTAAAAATACAGGAACGGCAATTGTAATTGCGCCAGGAGGAGGATTTCAAAGTTTATCTATCAACAGAGAAGGTAAAGAATTAGCGACCATTTTAAGTAAAAAAGGAATTACAGCTTTTGTCTTAAAATATCGTTTGAACAAAACAGAAACCAACGATCCTGCAAGGGAAATGATGGACAAATTGAAAGACAGAGCGGCTTTTGAAAAAAACTCGCTGGCTACAATTCAGTTGGCTGCAAAAGACGGAAAAACAGCTGTGAACTATGTTCGCAACAATGCTTCAAAATACGGCATAGATACTAAAAAAGTGGGGATTATTGGTTTCTCTGCCGGAAGCACTGTCGCAATGGAAACGGTTTTAGACAATACATTAGAACAGCTTCCAGATTTTGTCGCTAATATTTACGGAGGGCCAAGAGCCGAACTTTTGAATATTAAAATGCCAGAAAAAAAGATTCCGATGTTTATCTGTGCAGCGAGTGACGATCAATTGAAATTGGCTCCAAGAAGCATTCAAATGTACAATAAATGGCTAGAGGCAGATCAGAGTGTCGAGTTGCATATGTACTCAAAAGGCGGACATGGATTTGGAACGGGGAAACAAAACTTACCAGTAGATTCATGGGAAAACCATTTTGAAGAATGGCTTAAACTTCAAGGATTTTTAAATTAAAGAAACCACTTAAAAACTATATATCATGAAACATACAGTTACAAAAACAGTGAGAGTAACGCTTTTAACAGCGTTGGTACTTTCTAGCTTGTCTTTTAAAAAGTTACCAGATAACGAAAAAGATCCTGTAATTACCATCAACGGATTTAGTTTTGTTGATTCGAATAAAAACGGAAAATTAGATCCGTGGGAAGATACACGTCTTTCTGTAAATCAGAGAATTGATGCGATTATCAAGGAAATGACCAATGCAGAAAAAGTAGAATTATTAATTGGAACAGGAATGCCAGGAATCGAAGTACTGACAGGTCCAGTTGGAGATTCTAAACAAGGTTTAGTTCCAGGAGCAGCAGGAGGAACAGCTGCTTTTGAAAGATTCGGAATTCCTGCAACAGTGGTAGCCGACGGTCCTGCAGGTTTAAGAATTGCTCCAACAAGAGAAAATGATTCTAAAACCTATTACGCAACAGCTTTTCCAGTTGGAACAGCTTTGGCTTCGACTTGGAATAAAACCCTTTTGGAAGAAGTTGGAAAAGCAATGGGAAATGAAGTGAAAGAATATGGTGTTGACGTTTTATTAGGTCCAGCATTGAATATTAACAGAAATCCATTAAATGGAAGAAACTTCGAATATTATTCTGAAGATCCATTGATTTCTGGAAAAACAGCCGCAGCAATTGTAAACGGAATTCAATCTCAAGGTGTTGGAACTTCTATCAAACACTTCGCTGTAAATAACGAAGAAACCAATCGTTTAACGATTAACGCTCATGTTTCTGAAAGAGCCATTAGAGAACTGTATTTAAAAGGTTTTGAAATTACAGTAAAAGAATCTGATCCGTGGACGATTATGTCTTCTTACAATAAATTGAACGGAGTTTACACTTCTGCGAATAAAGATTTATTGACAGAGGTTTTAAGAAACGAATGGGGTTACAAAGGAATTGTAATGACTGACTGGTTTGGTGGTTTCCCAGGTTTTGAATCTATTCAAAAAGGATCAAATTCAGATGTTGTACAACAAATGATTGCTGGAAATGATCTTTTGATGCCAGGAATTCCAGTTCAGAAAAAAGCGATGTTAGAAGCTTTAAATTCAGGAAAATTATCTCAGGAAGTTGCCAATACAAATGTGAGAAGAATTTTAGAATATGTTTTCCGTACGCCGACTTTCGCTAAATACAAATACAGTGACAAACCAAACTTAGATCAAAATGCTGCAGTTACCAGAAAAGCGGCAACTGAAGGAATGGTTTTGCTTAAAAATGAAAAAAATGCTTTGCCTTTCGCTGACAAGCAAAAAGAAGTTTCTTTATTCGGAGTAACTTCATACGCTTGGATTACTGGAGGTACAGGATCTGGAAGTGTAAACAACAAACACACGGTTTCTCTTTTAGAAGGATTAAATGCAGCAGGTTATAAATTAGACAAAGAATTAGTTGATTTGTACACACCTCACGCTGAAAAAGAAGTAGTTGCCGAAAAAGAAAGAAGAAAAGCACGTGGCGTTTTGGCTTTACCAGAAAGACTTCCAGAATTAAAAATGGATGATGCTTTTATCGCTAAAAAAGCCGCAAGTTCTGAAATTGCTTTTGTGACTTTAGGAAGAAATTCTGGTGAAGGCGGAGATAGAGTAGTAGACAATGATTTCAATATGGCAAACGAAGAAATCGAAATGTTGGATAAAATCTCAAAAGCTTTTCATGCAAAAGGCAAAAAAGTAGTTGTGATTTTAAATATTGGAGGGGTAATCGAAACCGCTTCTTGGAAAGATAAAGTAGATGCCATTTTATTAGCATGGCAGCCAGGTCAGGAGGGAGGACATTCTGTAGCCGATGTAATTTCAGGAAAAATCAATCCGTCTGGAAAATTGACTATGACTTTCCCAACAAAATATACAGATACACCTTCAGCCAAAAACTTCCCTGGATTCCCAATTGATAATCCGCAAGAAGTTACTTATGAAGAAGGCGTTTATGTTGGATACCGTTATTTCAATACTTTCAACGTTAAACCTTCTTATGAATTTGGTTTTGGAAGTTCTTATACCACATTCGAATATTCTGGTATAAAATTAAGTTCTCCAACATTCAAAGATAAATTGACAGTTTCTGTAACAGTGAAAAATACAGGAAAAGTGGCTGGAAAAGAAGTGGTTCAATTGTATCTTTCAGCACCTTCAAAATCGATAGATAAGCCGAAAGAAGAATTAAAAGCTTTCGCTAAAACAAAAGAGTTGAAACCAGGCGAAAGTCAGACTTTAACCTTAACATTAGCTCCAAAAGATTTGGCTTCTTTCTTAGAAAATAAAAGTGCATGGATTGCAGAAGCAGGAAATTATAAAGTACTTGTGGGAGCATCTTCATTAGATATTAAACAAACTGGATCATTTTCAGTTTCAAAGGAAATTACAGTGGAGAAAGTGAAGAAAGCTTTTGAATTAGATTCAAAGTTTACCGAACTTAAACCTTAATTATAGTTAGTTACTGCTGAAAAACCGTCTTGATTTTTTTCAAGGCGGTTTTTCTCGATTTATATATTTTATTACATTTTGTTATGAATACCAAAAACAACTCTAATCAAGCGGTTCCTAATTATACCGTACCGCTGATTACGATCACATTATTATTTTTCATGTGGGGATTTATTACCTGTATGAATGACATTTTGATTCCTTATTTAAAGAAATTATTTGACCTTACTTTCGTAGAATCAATGCTGGTTCAGTTCTGTTTTTTCGGAGCTTATTTTCTGGGATCATTAACTTATTTTGTCTTTTCTTATTATAAAGGAGATCCAATTAATAAAGTAGGTTATAAAAAAGGAATTCTTTCCGGAATTCTACTTTCTGCCTTAGGTTGTATATTGTTTTTTCCGGCAGCTACTTTTTCGGTATATGGTTTATTTCTTGGCGCTTTGTTTGTTCTCGGATTAGGATTTACCATTTTACAAATTACGGCAAACGCATACGTTTCATTACTTGGATCCGAAGAAAGCGCATCGGGACGATTAAATATGACACAAGCTTTTAATGCTTTTGGAACCACAATTGCGCCTATACTTGGCGGTTACTTGGTATTTGGGCCAGGTGGCGATCACAATATCACAGCAGAAGCAACGCGTATCCCGTATCTTGTTTTTGCTGGAATTTTAATTTTAGTAGCAATCTTGATTTATAATGTAAAATTGCCTTCTTTTCAAACAGAAGAAACAGAACATGGAGGATTAGGAGCTTTGAAATTCCTGCAATTGCGACTGGGAATTTTAGGAATCTTCTGTTACGTTGGAGGTGAAGTTGCTGTAGGAAGTTTTATAATCAGTTTTCTAGAATTGGACAGCATTGGCGGTTTGACAGAAGCGGTTAGTAAAAACTATTTGGCTATGTATTGGGGTGGTGCCATGATTGGACGTTTTTTAGGAGCAATTTCACTCAATCAAAGTATAAATGCTTCAAAAAAAGCATTATATATGATACTGACTGCTGGAGCCGTTTTTGTACTGATTTACGCTATTGTAAACTTGACTTTTAGCCAAATGAGTTTTTTCCTTGTGTTTTTGGTTTTGAACTTTTTTGCTTTTATGATCGGAAAATCGGCACCAGCCAGAACATTGGCATTATTTGCTTCAATTAATATTGTTCTGTTACTTTTAAGTATTTTCACTACAGGAAAAATGGCAATGTACAGCATATTAGGAATCGGAATTTTTAACTCCATTATGTTTTCTAATATTTATACTTTGAGTATAGCTGGATTAGGAAAATATACAAGCCAAGGTTCGTCACTTTTGGTAATGGCGATTTTAGGAGGTGCTTTGATTCCGTTAATTCAGGGCGTTCTCGCTGATTCTGATTTTGGAGTACAAAAATCATTTATCGTTCCTGTGTTCTGTTATTTGTATATTCTCTGTTTTGGATTGTATTGTGCAAAGAATCTAAAGTTTGTCGAACATAGCAGGAATGTTTCAGGGCATTAATGTTCTAACTTATATAAAGAAAAATTTCGGGAAGATAATCCATTAGTTTTATTCCATTATTCAAGACAGGATCCTGAGTTAATAAAGCTATTTATTGGAATTATCTTCCTTCTAAATTTAGATCATTTATAATACTTTCATAATTGCCATTTGCATTTTGATTGCTATGTTCTGGTTTTTCATCCCAGTGTCCCCAATCTCCTTTATAGACCTTTAGGCAAATTAATTCATTATTATCTCCGGGATACATTTTTGTATTAGAAACACTGCAGGCATTTTTACCGATAGTTATTTTTGTATTTTCCATAGCTTGATTTTTTAATAAGTAAGTTTAATCAATTTTTGATGTGTCCAGAGTATCTACTTTATGTAGTAATGCTTCTTTTTGACTTCTTGTATCATTTTCATCTTCGCAAAGATGTTCACAACCGTAATTTAAAATGGAGGTAAGAGCAATAATCAGGAGTAATAGGATACCAAATTTTTTCATAGTTTTTGTTTTTGTGAGAAATTGAGTTCACAAAGATAAATCTAAGACTACTCGCTATTTACAGAATTACGTTTTGAATTTATATAATTCCCATTACCAAAACCTGCATAATATATTTTAAGAAGTGTTTAAACATTTGTATTTCTATGTTTAGAGCAGTTTTTGTTCTCAATTTCTTTCAAACATGGGAATTATATAACATTAAGAGGTAAATTATATAAATTGACGGCTTTATTCTAATGATCTTTGTAAGATTCTCTAGGTATAATCCCAAAAAAAGAAAATTATGAATAAGAGAGGTCCCATCATAATTATAGAACAAAATATAGAAGATCGCCGTTTATTTGCTCAGATTTTTTTGGAGTTATCCATAACAAATGAGGTGCTTTATTTTGATACACTTCAAGAAGCAGACGAAGAATTATTGTTGAATGATGCAAAACCTTTTATATTCTTTGCTAACATTCTTCAGTTTCAGGATGATAGCAAACATCAGAATTTGGAGCATCATAAAGATATTAGTCAAAAATCAGATTGCCCTTGTTTATTCTATTCCGTTTTATTTCCGAATTGTTTTGTTATCGATACTTATTCTGTTCCAACAAAAAGTTACTTTATAAATCCATATAGTGAAGAAAAGTTCAAACAAGTTTTAGGTTCAATTATTCAATTTTGGAATGAGAAAAAAGATCAAAAAGCTATCGCAAACAAAGAGAAAAAACAAAAGCAAAACTTATAAAATCAAACCCATCTAATTTCTAGATGGGTTTTTCTTTATAGATTACGATTTGGATTTGTACCAGCATCGTCGTCAAGATCTTCTAAATCTGCATTGTCAATTTCATCATCATCAAATTCTTCATCATCGTCGAAATCTTCGTCGTCTTCATCAGATTCATTGATTTCTAAGTCATCTCCATAATCAGGTTCCGCATTATCAGATATTGGATGAACTGTTGGAGGCATGTCAATATCTGGATCTTCGTATGGTTCTTTGTCTTGAAAATTATAATCTACCAGATTGTAATTTTCGTTTTCGTCTAAATTCATAATACAATATTTTAAAAGTTATTTTTTGCTTTAACAATTATTCTGCAGCTACGATATTTACCAAGTTTAAGGCAACATCGTTTAATAAACAATCTGCTTCTTTTTCTTCGGCAAGAGTCTGGGTCAATAATTTGGCTGCATCATTTTCGCCAATAGCTTTTGCAAAGGCAACTAAAGTTCCGTAAGTAGCAATTTCATAATGTTCAATTTTTTGAGAAGCGGCAATAATTCCTGCATCTCTAACAGCGCCAGGAGCGGTTTCTAAAAGAATGCTATCTCCTTCTTTTAATAATCCTGCCATGGCTTCACATTTTTTACCTTCGGCTTTTTCTCCTAATAAATCAAAAACCTGTTCTAGTCGCGCTACTTGATTTTCTGTAACAGAAAGATGCTCTAAAATAGTTCCCGAAAGTCCCGTGGCCGATGCGTTAGCCGCCATTTTTGGCAAAGCGCCGACTAAGGCATTTTCTGCCCAATAGATATCTTTTAAACTATCTAAAAATAAATCTTTCAATTCTGTAGCCGCATCTGGAGCTGGTTCTACAATATTGATTTTTTTTGCATTATTTTTTATATCTTTTGACTGATTCGCTTTTGGTTTTACGACATTAGTCTGACCTTGTTTTTCTGAATTTTTCATTTTATGTTTTTTTGAAATTAATTGTATAAGTTGGGTTCGCGCTGCCAAAAACGATGCATGGTCATAGCGGTTATAAATTCTTGAGCAAATGCTTCAGTTGCAATTTCGCTGGTTACAATTATGCCAGGATCGTCATTGGTGATTTTACCTGCAAAAAATGCTCCGCTAATAATTGCTGCAGCTTCGCCATCGGCACCAATAACTTTGCAGTGTTTATAAGCATCGTTTAGATATTCAAGTGCATCTTCATTTTCTGCCAATTCGTTAAGTCCAAGCCCGTGTGGAATGTAAACGGCATCAAACAATACAGAGGAAGCAGTTAAGAAACTAAACTCTGCCGCAATTGCTCCGTCAGAATCTGTTGTTACAGCACCTAAGTGTGGCGCAATTACACAGCCTTTTGCACCTTCTTTTTTAAGGGCATTTTTCATATTCATCACAGAAGTTTCAGAAACACCGTCTGATATCAGAATAGCCACTTTTCTAGATTCAATTGTTGACGAATTGGTTGGGTTTTTAATCATACTCAAAGCTTGCGAAGATTCAACTGCCTGATTGATAGTTTGCGGTTCCTGAGTTCCAGCTTTTTCTGTTTCTGGCGAAACGCCTTTGTTAATTGGTTTCTCTAAAATAGGAGGAACAGTTGCTCCAAGACCAATAGCTACTTTTTCGGCAAGTTCTGTGTCAATTTGTGATAATAATCCAAGCATTCGAACTCTAATGGCCGTAGTTTCTACTTTTCCAAGTTCAAATCGAAGCGCTTTTACGATATGGCTTTTTTCTTCTGGTGTCTGGCTGTTAAAAAATAATTTGGCTTGTCCGAAATGATCGGTAAAACTTTCACTTCTTGCTCGCACTTTATGAGCATCAATACGTTCGTTAAAACTTGCAAATCCGCCTTCAGCAATTTTTGCTTGATAAGGGCAACCGCCACCCAAAGAATTCGGGTGATAACTTACACGTCCTTTGTTGATTTCCTGACGCATGTGGCCATCACGTTGATTGTTGTGAACAGGAGCAACGCTTCGGTTAATTGGAATTTCATGAAAATTCGGACTTCCTAATCTTGATAATTGTGTATCTGTGTAAGAGAATAATCTTCCTTGTAAAAGCGGATCATTTGTAAAATCAATTCCTGGCACAACATGGCCGGGATGAAAAGCAATTTGTTCTGTTTCTGCAAAGAAATTTTCAGGATTTTTGTTTAAAACCATTCTTCCAATAATAGTGACTGGAACCAATTCTTCGGGTACAATTTTCGTTGGATCTAAAAGATCAAAATCGTATTTATGTTCGTCTTCGTTTGGAATGATTTGAACGCCCAATTCCCATTCTGGAAAATTTCCCATTTCAATGGCTTCCCATAAATCTTGTCGATGGAAATCTGGATTTTTACCCGAAATTTTCTGCGCTTCGTCCCAAGCAACGGCGTGTGTACCTAATTTAGGTTTCCAATGAAATTTTACAAAAACCGATTCTTCCTGAGCATTTACTAGCCTAAAAGTATGAACGCCAAATCCTTCCATCATTCTATAACTTCTTGGAATTGCGCGGTCTGACATTACCCACATAATCATGTGCATTGATTCTGGCATTAGTGAAATAAAATCCCAAAAAGTATCATGTGCAGATGCCGCTTGCGGAATTTCATTATGTGGTTCTGGTTTTACAGCATGTACTAAATCTGGAAATTTAGAAGCATCTTGAATAAAAAATACAGGAATATTATTGGCAACCAAATCATAAATTCCTTCTTGAGTATAAAATTTAACCGCAAATCCTCTTGCATCTCTGGCAAGATCTGTAGAACCTCTTGAGCCTGCAACGGTTGAAAATCTTGTAAAAACGGGTGTTTTCTGTCCTTTTTCCTGCAAGAAACCAGCTTTAGTTAATTCCGGAATCGGATTTGTTACTTCAAAAAATCCGTGTGCTCCTGATCCTCTTGCGTGAACAATTCGTTCTGGAATTCTTTCGTGGTCAAAATGCGTTATTTTTTCTCTTAAAATAAAATCTTCTAATAAACTTGGTCCGCGGTCACCAGATTTAAGTGAATTGTTGTCATCGTTAATTTTTACTCCTTGATCAGTGGTTAAAAATTTGTTTGTTCCATCAGAAGTATTGATGGATAAATCTCTTTGTTTTTCGTCTTGCAAATTCTTCATGGTGTTTTTTCATATTAGTTAAAACTCTTAATAAAATACAAGTGTACCTTTCTGGTTTGCATGTAGTTGTAGATCGTAAATTATCAAGTGTTTCAAATTTAGAGGATGAAAAAATGTCATTTTTATAGAATTGCTTATGATTTTTCTACAATTGCCACAGTGTTTTTTAAAACAAAAAAATCTCCAGAAATGGAGATTTTATATTTTTAATTTTAATGTAAAAGTTATTCATTAAACGTCCATTGAATCTGATGATGAAATGGAATTTTGATAAAAAATAATAAGCAATAGTTCAGGATGGGAGGGAAGGTAAATGATTTCAAAAGAATTTAAAAACGGCTGTCTTTTGGAGGAAATAAACTCTCCAGAAAAGCTCTTTTTTTCATTTTTAGCTCTTAGTATGTAATTTCTAAGTTGAAAAACTAATTCATCTCTAGCCATACTTAAGATGCTAAAACTTGGTTTTCCAGATGCCAACCGCAAAAATGGACTTGTATCGCCATGAAAATGTATGATTTCTAAATCTTCATTAATTAATACTGCTGCCGCTGAAAAATGTTCTAGTAAAATATCCGATGTGATTTTACTATAATCGTTTTTGGCTTCAATATCCTCTGCTATTTTAAGGTTTTTATATTGATTGTTATGACTTATTTTTTTTGATTGGAGAGATGCGATTGTATTTCGCGTATAGATTCTATCCAGTTTATCGACAGCTGTAAATAAGTGTGGCACGTGATGCGCCCATTCTGATTTTCCAAGAAATAAATAACCATTTAAACGTAGCGCATAATGAAATGATGCCAGCACTTGATTTTGTAAATGCGTATCAAAATAAATCAAAACATTACGACAGGAAACAAAATCAATTTTAGCAAAAGGGGCATCTTTTGTCAAATCGTGAACAGCAAAAACGCACATATCACGAATTATTTTATTGATATGAAAGCTATTGTCTCTTTTAGTAAAATATTTTGCAAGTCTTTTATCGCTTATATTTTTGACATCTTGTACAGTGTAAATTGCAGAACGTGCTTTAGAAATACACTTTTCAGACAAATCTGAAGCAATAATCTGCACTTTAATATCATTCCTTTCGATTTCTTCTAGATATTCATGAATGCAAATGGCAAGAGAGTAAGCTTCTTCTCCAGTAGCGCATCCAGCGGACCAAATTCTTATGGTATTATTAGTTAAATTTTCAATCAGGAAAGGAATTACAGTCTTGCATAAATTATTGAAAGCTTCCTGATCACGGAAAAAATAACTAACCGAAATCAAGAAATCATCAAATAATAAATCCTGTTCTTTGGAATTATTTCGAAGTAAATCGACATATTTTTCAACGGTTTCTTGTTTGGTGTCTACCATTCTTTTGGCGATTCTTCTTCGCAGAGTTGAATGCTTATAATGCTGAAAATCGGTACCTTTTTTGAGCAGTAATATTTCAATTATTTGATCGAGTAGTTGTTTTTCACTTGGTGTAGATTCTTCTTTTTCTTCGTAAGAATGTGTGATTACATTACTTTCATGAATTTGCAGAAGTTTGCTTGCAATTTCATGTGGTGCCGTAAAATAATCAATGTATTCAGAAGTGATCTCATTTTGAATAAGTCCCCTTTTAGAAAGGGCAGCAATTGTCGAACCGCCTGCTTCTTTTAATTTTTTAAGTCCTGTAGAACCATCAAGAGGAAACCAGGTTAAAATTACACCTATCGAGTAGGCTTTATATGTTTGTCCAACTGCTTCAAAAAACAAATCGAAACTATTATCTGCTTTACTGATTCTGTTTTTCGACTCCAATTTTAATATTCCATCTTCAAGAATCAGAAAATTATTTTCGGGAATGATGTATATTTGATTGGGTTGAATATCAACATGATGAACAATTTCAATAACTGGAATTTGCGTATAAGGTTTTAGTTCATCAGCGAGATTATGGGTTTGAGGAGAAGATAAATTTTCGAATATTATATAAGCTCTGCCCGAATCCAATGCAAGATTAGAAACTATGTTTCTTAAAATATCAATTTCAGCTCCAGAACTTCCTATTGCTGTAACTTGAAAATGAGTATTATGAGGTGCTACTATTGTTTCATTAGTTTTCATTTTGAGGGTTTTGTGGCAATCTTATATTTATGTTTTTGGTGAAATAAAAGATTTCCAAAACTTCAAAAATTGAAAAGGAAGATTGAGTAATAATTATAATCAATACTCAAAAATACATTCAAGGAAAAGTAGATTTCTTTATCTATAAATTTAAATCTACTTTACTTATGATGCTTGTAGAATTGCTGTAAAGACTTACATAATTCCCATTTCAAAATGTATTTTCACTATATTATAAAGGAAGATATATACTTATTGTAGTGCCAAAACCAGCTTTGCTTGATGCTTTTATAAAACCATTATGGTTCGATACAATCTTTTTGACAAGAGTTAAACCAAGTCCGCTTCCTGCATATTCATCTTTACTATGTAGTCTAAAGAAAGGATCAAAAATACGGTTTTCAAAGTCTTTGCTAAAGCCAATTCCATTATCAATAACATTGATTTTAATGTATTCCGTTTCTGTTTTGCCGCCAAGATTTGTTATTTCTTCATTAGAAGCTTTTGTTGTTTCAATTCTAATTTCTGGTGCAATATTTTCTTTCGAATATTTAATAGAATTTAAAATTAAGTTCGTAAGCAATTGCTGTATTTGAAACGCAATTACATTTATAGAATTCTCCGCAATATCAATATCTACGACAGCTTTCTTTTGCTCAATCGAATCTTTTATATCAGTCAGCGTTTTTTTTAGAAGTAGATTAAAATCGGTTTTTTTGAATTTTTTCTCGCTAAAATTTAATCTCGAATAATTAATCAAATCAGCAATTAACTGACTCATATTTTTAGCCGAATTCATTACGCGTTCCAGACTATGTTTTCCGTCTTCTGATAAAGTTTTTTCTTTTTCAAAAATTCGATGACAAAGCATGTGAATTTTATTTAAAGGTTCCTGCAAATCATGACTCGCAGCCGAAGTGAAATTTTCTAATTGCTCGTTATAAATCTGCAATTCAGAATTTCTTTTATTCAATAATTCATTCGAAGCCAGAATATCTGTAATATCTTCAAAGGCCAATAAAACCATGCCTTCTGGTTTTGTATTTTGAATTAAACGGGCATTGGCAACTAGTGTTTTTTTATCTCCATTAGAGTTTATCTGCAATTTATAATCTTCGATATTTTGTTTTTGAAAGACCATTTTAAAAAGTAATTCTTTAAAATCTGGAATATCCCATTGTGAGTTTCCAATTTCAAAAAATGAAAGTCCTTCGATATCTTTTTCTGTAGTATTGAAATATTTATAAAACGACGGATTGGCACTTTTTACATTATAATCTTTGTCAATAATAATCAATGGCTCTCTAATGGTTTGTACAATAGATTCAGCATAATTACGCATAGAAAGTAACTGCTCCTGACGATCCAAAAGTTCGTCATTGGTACACATTAATTCCTGATTATTCGATTGCAATTCTTCTGTAGAAGTCTGCAATTCTTCATTCATGGCTTGAAGTTCTTCAGTACTGCTTAATAATTCTTCATTTGTGGTTTGAAGTTCTTCAAAAGCAATCTGTTGTTCTTCGGTAACACGTTTTATATCTTCACGTAAGTGCGACAACTCTTTTTCGAGTTCTGCAATTCGAAGCTGATCGGCACTTTTTTTATTGTTTTTTGATTCTAAATCTGTTTCGGGAAGCGGATTTTTGCGGAAAAGAATCATCAAATGGTCTTCATCATTAGCAAGTGTCAAAATTTCAAAACAAGCCTGATAATTTTGACCTTTTACAGAAAGATGCTCTCGAATTATATTTTCTTTGTTTTTATTGATTTCAGAAATAGCATTGCGAAGTTCAAAACTAATTCCTTCACGAGCCATTTTTAAAATATTAAAGTTTGGTCTTCCTGGCGCTGGCAACAAAAATGGGGAAGTATCACCGTGAAAATGAACAATTTCTAAATGTTCGTTAATAATAACGCTCGCTGGTGTATATCGCGAAAATAAAATATCGTCAGCTACTTTTCTAAAATCAGTTTCCTGATTGGCATTATCGTATGTTTTTGTTTTAACAGCTAAATTATTGTAAGCAGGTTTAAAAGCCTGTGGCACGTAGCGAGCAGGCGTAAATTTTTTAGCGTAGATTTTATCTTGCTTAACAACAGCGTCAAACAAATGCTGGACACTATTTGCTGATTCTGATTTTCCAAGAAATAAAAAGCCTTTTTCTTTCAGTGAATAATGAAAGGAGCTTAGCACTTTTTCTTGAAGAAAAGAATTCAGATAAATCAGTACATTTCTGCAGGAAACCAAATCGATTTTGGCAAATGGAGGATCTTTAATAAAATTGTGAGTCGCAAAAATACACATGTCGCGAATTATTTTATTAAGATGATAATGACCGTCACGTTTGGTAAAATATTTTTCTAATCGGGTTTCAGAAATATGCTGTACGTCTTGCGCAGAATAAATTGCTGATCTGGCTTTTGCAATAGATTTCTCTGAAATATCTGATGCAAAAATCTGTACTTTTAAATCTTTGATATTATTCAGCGTTAAATATTCGCAGACTACAATAGCGAGAGAATATGCTTCTTCACCTGTAGAACATGCCGCCGACCATAGGCGTAGAGTATTATTGGTGCAATTTTGAATTAACTGAGGTAGAGCCGTTTCTGAAAGTGCTTCAAAAGAATCTTCGTCTCTAAAAAAGTAGGTTACCGGAATTAATAAATCATTAAAAAGTAGTTCTTGTTCGTTTTTATTGCTACGAAGAATAGTATAATAATCGCTCAAAGTCTCTTTTTTCAAAATAACCATTCTACGCGTAATGCGCCTTCTTATAGCAGGTCTTTTGTAATGAAAGAAATCATTTTCGGTTTTTTGTAAAATGAGATTCAAAATCTGGTTCAGAACATCTTCTTCTTTTTTAGAAATATGCTCTTCTTCGCTGTAAGCGTCATTCTCAAGATAACTTTTACGAATCGTAAACAATTGAGATATTATATTGTCAGGCGTTAAAACAAAGTCAACAGCATCTGCTTCGATAGCATTTTGTGCCATTGTTTTAAAATGTGCTGTTTCAGGATCTTGAACAATAGTTACACCGCCATATTCTTTAATTTTTTTCAGTCCATATGTGCCATCAAATGCAGATCCCGAAAGTATCACGCCAATAGCAAAACTTTTGTAAATCTGAGCAATAGCTTCAAAAGTAATATCAATATTTTGAGTGATTTTGTCAATTCGTTTGATAACATGCATTTGTAGAATACCATCTTCTGCCATTAAATAATTGTTCTCTGGAACAACGTAAATATGGTCAGGCTGAAAATCAATTTGATTCACAATTTCAACAACAGGAATCTTTGCCGATTTAGATAATTCGGTAGTAAGATTGCCTGGATTATTGGAAGATAAATGCTGTAATACAACATAAGCAATACCAGAATCTGCGGGTATTTGCGAAATTATTTTATGCAAAGCTTCTAACTCTCCTGTAGTGCCGGCAATGGCTGTTATTGGAAAATTTTGAGATTTTTTTTCAGTTGGATTGGTACTTTGTAAAGTCATTGTGTATAGGGGGACGTGTAATTCTTACTTTAAAGATACTATAATTTTTAACTTTTGCCTTTTAATTTGGAAGAAATACATTTCAAAATTTATTTTTTTTACTCCATTTAGATAATTTGTAAATGTGGCCTTATCTGTATACTTACAATATCACACCTTTTTGGCTGCGATAGACAGAAAAGAACACTCATGGCAATGTCTTCTGCTTCAAGCATTTCCATGTTTTTAATTTTCTCTTGCTGCATTTCTTTTGAATCAGGCTGCATGTCACTTGTTACCGCTCCAGGTTCTACATGCGAAACTTTAATTCCAAGCGGATTTATTTCTTTTCGAAGCGCTGTACTAAAACCTCTAATCGCTGTTTTGGTAGAAACATAAATAACTCCAGTTTTCTCTTTTACTTCGGCACTCATAGAACCGATGTTTACGATATGACCAGATTTTTGTTCTTTCATTCTGTTCACCGCTTCTTTAGCGAAAGCGATATAACCTAAAACGTTGGTTTCTAAGATATATTTCCAGTCTTCATAATCGCCTTCAATTAGACCTCCTGCGGGTAAAGCTGCGTTGTTTATTAAAATATCAATTCCTCCAAGATTACGATCTACTTTTCCCCAGATCATATCAATATCTTCTTTTTTGGTAATATCTGCGGCAACTCCGTAAATTTCGCCAACTTTTGATTTTTCTTTGATATCGTTCATGGCATTATAAAAGTCATTTTCATCTCTTCCAAAAATAAAAACGCGACCACCAAGCGAAACCAAAAGATCGGCAATAGCTTTTCCAATTCCAGTTGTGCCGCCAGTTATTACAATTCTTTTTTGACTGATATGTTGACCAAAGTAGTTTGCTATATTTTCCATAGTTTTTAATGATTTAAAAACATTTATATGCCGTTTTATTTAACTTCGATTTTATGTAAATCATTTTTTGCAGGTCCGTTGGTTACTGTTCCATCGCAGGCGAATCTTGAGCCATGGCACGGGCAGTCAAATGTTTTTTCGTCTGGATTCCATTGTACAACGCATCCTAAATGCGGACAAACTGCCGAAAATGCTTGAAGCGTATTATCATAGTCGCGGTAAACGGCTACTTTCTTTAATCCGAAAGAGAGGATACCACCGTCTCCTGCTTTCAAATCGGCTGTATTGTGGAGATCAGATGCAGTTATCCAATCCAAATATTGTGATGCCATATTTCCGGCTTCTTTTACAAAATCGCCAAAAGCCCTAAAAGTTATACGAGACGGATTGTATAAATCTTCCCACTTATTTTTAATTCCCAGAATTTGATCTGTAATAATCATGGCTCCAATGGTGGCATGTGTCATACCGTTTCCAGAATCTCCTGTAATGATGTAGATGTTTTTATCGCCAGGATTACGTCCTAAAAAGCCTAAAGAATCATAAGGCTCCATAACTTGTCCAGACCATTTATAACTGATTTCATCTACCATCGGAAAATACTGTTTTGTCCATGCAGCAAGTCTTTCATAGCGTTCTGTTTCAGGAATTCCTTCTTCATTGGCTTGTCCTGTTTTGTGATCTTCACCACCCGAAATCAATAAATCGTATTTATCATCAAAACTTTCCAGACGAACATAATGATAAGGCTGTGAAACCCATTTTGATTTCACATCTCCAGTATCCCACCACAAAGCATAAGGCAAAGAATCTTTCGGAACTTTAGCGCCTATTACATACGTTCTGTACGCATGTTGTTTGGTATGCATGGTCAGGACATCATTTATTGGAGTGTTGGTTGCCACAACAATGTGCTTTGCTTTAAAATCGAAACCATTGACTGAAGCTCCTTCTTTCGTTATGTTTTCGGCATGTGCTTCAGTAAAAATGGTTCCGCCGAGCGCTATTACAGCTTCGGCTAGTCCTTTTAAATAATGTAAAATGTGAAATTGCGCCTGATTTCTAAATTTAATAGATCTCTGGTTTTCTGCTCCTGCTAAAAAAGGAGTATTTAGTAATAAAGATGTATTGAGTCCAGCATTTGCGGTGGCTCTAAATTCATCGTCAAGATTTTTTTCTTTATCGCTGGGATGTAGAAATAAATAACCGTTGACTCTCTTAAACGAGCAGTCAATATTCAAATCGGTAACTATTTTTTCGATTTCATCGATAGCTGCAGTATGACTTTCGGCGGCAAGTTTTGAATTTTCTTTGCCAAAAGTATTTTCAAGGTAATAATATCGATCGTCAAGTGCGCATGTTAAATGTGCTGTTGTTCTTCCTGTTTCACCGCTTCCTAAAAAACCGTCTTCTACCAAAACTACTTTTTTTCCTGCTTGTAAAAGTTTGTAAGCAGTAGTTAGTCCGGCGATTCCTCCACCGATGATAAGTACTTCTGTTGAAATGTCTTGGCTCGGTTTATCGAAAGCTAAAATAGAAGTGGTATCAATCCAAAAAGAAACATGGTCTCCAGATGTAATACTTCCTTCATTTAATGTGTCTGCTGATTTATTCATCTTCTTGAGTTTAGCATTTATAAATCACTCTTCTCAAAGCTACAAACAAGAAACAGTTTTTCCTTATAGATTAAATTTTCAATTTTATAGGATTGCCATTGCATTAAAAAAGCGTCTCCGTAAATAGAAGACGCTTTTCTCAAAAAAATACAGGAAAGGCATTTTTTTAATTATTTTTATCTTGATGAGATTCTAAGTAAACTTTAAGATTTGAAATATCATCTTTGACTAATTTTTCAAAATAAGGATTTAAAAGTTTGGCAGCACTTTCTCCAGCAATTCCAAGAGGCGCATGATATGAAATAGTCACATCGAGTTCTGTTGCATTTCCTTTAGATTTAAAAACAACTTTTCCTGCATTTTTGATTGTAGATCCTTCAATAGAATTCCAGCTTAAAAGTTTATCTTTTTCATCTTTAATGATTTCTGCATTCCATGATAGCTGTCCAATTCCACCAGGACCTTTTGCTGTCCATTCAGAAGTAGTGGAACTTAATGATTTAACAGATTGCAAATGATTCATGAATTTGGGTAAGTTTTCTAGATTTCTCCAGAAGGAGTAAACTTCACTTACCGGTTTATCTATGACGCTGTTCACTCTGATGTTTACATTTGAAGCCTTGTCGTGCATTAAATGATCTGCTGCATCATAAACAGGACAATATCCCGAAATACCACGAAGCAACATCGCTCCTCCGGCACTTGCTTGTGTCATACTTTTGTTTTCTTTTGATAATGCGTTGTAAAGTAAGTATGCTCCGCTTGTGACCATTAAAATACGCTCTAATTTTGAAACATTATTTTTTAGCAAGGGCTTTGAATTACAAGCTTGATTGTGTTTTGATACTATTGTGTTCATAGCTATTGGTCTTTGATTAATACTCTGTTATATTTCTTTATTGAATTACAAAGACAAATTTCGTTCAGTCTCTTTAGTATAATTTATAATATTAAGTGCCTGATTTACAGATTTTACATTTATAAAAAACAAGTACTATGATTTCTGTAATAGAGAAATGGAATTATATAAGATTCTTGATTTACAGTGCTTTAGATTTGGAACTTTATAAACTTAAAAAAATTAATTATGAAAACTTTTTTTAAAACTATATTGATCATGCTGCTTTTTACAGCATTTGTTTTTTCATGTAAAAAGAATGAAAACAACAATACGTACCCTGATACAAATCAAACCGATTCTATGGATATGTCTGTAGATACAATTGGACCAGCACTGGATTCTTCTGCAACTTTAGATGATGAACAAAATGGTCAAAACGGAACAACAGGAGCAACAGGAGAAGGTACAACTGGTTCTGGAACTGCTGGTTCAACTCAAAAAGGAAATCAAAATGTGAAAACCGATTCTGTTAAAAATAATAAATAAGAGTCTAAAAAGAAAACTCTCAGTCAGGAGAGTTTTTTTTTATATCTGTTAATGGGCATTATATAAGTTAAAAAAGCAATACTAAAAGATAAAAC
>NZ_DASWYK010000260.1:0-12747 GCF_036405015.1 Flavobacterium sp.
TAGTTATGTTTTATCAGAATTCGGAACTACAGATCATATTGTTCCTGCCGATGTTGCCTGGATGCTTACTTCAAGTTGTTTAGTTTTAATCATGACTCCTGGACTATCTTTCTTTTATGGTGGAATGGTAGGAAAGAAAAACGTTATCTCGACTATGCTCCAAAGTTTTATCTGTTTAGGAGTGGTAACACTTTTATGGGTCGTTGTAGCATTTAGTTTAGCTTTTGGAGAGCCAGTTGGTTTTGGCTCTGGCGATCATTTTTACAGCTTTTTCGGAAATCCAACTACTTTTGCTTTTATGGATTATGTGGGCGTTCTGCCTCATAAACAATTAGCAAACACGATTCCATTTATGCTTTTTGCTTTGTTTCAGATGAAATTTGCGATTATCTGTCCAGCGATTATTACAGGTTCGTTTGCAGAACGTGTTCGTTTTATCTCTTATTTAGTTTTCATTAGTTTATTCACTATTTTCATATATGCTCCTTTATGTCACGCGGTTTGGTATCCGACTGGTGTTTTAGGAAGTTATTTTGGAGTAAAAGATTTCGCTGGAGGAACTGTAGTTCACATGAGTTCTGGTTTTGCAGCTTTAGCCGGAGTTATTGTTTTAGGAAAAAGAAAAAACAGCCAGCATATTCCAACCAATATTCCGTTTGTATTATTAGGAACTGGAATGCTTTGGTTCGGATGGTTCGGATTTAATGCAGGATCTGCTCTTGCTGCCAACGGAACTGCTGCAATGGCTTTTGCAACCACAACAACCTCATCTGCCGCTGCAATGTTGACTTGGATTTTCTTCGATAGAATGAACGGAAGAAAAGTTTCGGCTCTTGGAGCTTGTATCGGAGCTGTTGTTGGTTTAGTTGCTATTACACCTGCTGCCGGATTTATTTCTGTTCCAGAAAGTATGTTCTTTGGTTTCATCACGGCTTTGGTTTCTAACACAGCTGTAAACTGTAAATATTCTAAGAGATTCGACGATACTCTTGACGTTTTTGCTTGTCATGGTGTGGGTGGAATTATGGGAATGATTTTAACTGCCATTTTTGCTCACGGAGAAGATGCAAGTTTACTTCATGGAGGCTGGAATGTTTTCGGACATCACATGATGGCGTTGGTTTTGGTTTCTATCTTTACTTTCTTCGGAGCTTATTTCTTATTTAAGGTAACCAACTTTATAATTCCGTTGAGAGTTTCTGAAGAATCAGAACATATTGGATTGGATTTATCACAACACGATGAATCTCTTGATCCAAAAGCACAACCAATCACAGAACCTCATTACGGTTAAAAAATATTTTTTTCCGCCACGAATTCACGAATTTTAGTTTAAAAATAATTCGGGAATTCTTGGCGGAAAACTTTTATAAGCAATTCACTTCTTTCAGTCCTTTAAAATCAAAACTTATAGAAATCGATTAGAAATTTCGGTTTAGTGAAAAAAATAATTCGGGAATTCGTGGCGGAAAAACTTTTAAACACAATTCCGCTACTTACATTCGTTTATATTCCTTAATTTTGCCGAAAATTTTTGTACAAGTGGGAAGTAAAAATAAACTAAAAAGATTCAGAGAAAACGAAACATTTCAAAACGTTTTTCAACCAACTAGAGAAGAAGTTGTAGGCGATTTAATGCCTTTAAAAGGAAAATGGAATTCTGATTTCTTTAAAAATGATAATCCTTTAGTTTTAGAATTAGGGTGTGGAAAAGGAGAATATTCTGTTGGATTGGCTGAAAAATACCCAGACAAAAATTTTATCGGAATCGATATTAAAGGCGCTCGTTTCTGGCGTGGTGCTAAAACTGCTGTAGAAAACGGTCTTCATAATGTGGCTTTTGTTCGTACTCAAATCGAATTGATCAATCATATTTTTGCCGAAGGAGAAGTGGACGAAATCTGGATTACTTTCCCAGATCCTCAGATCAAATACAAAAGAACGAAACACAGAATGACGAATTCTGAATTCTTGAAATTATACAAAAAAATCCTTAAAAAAGATGGTGTCGTAAACCTAAAAACCGACAGCGAATTTATGCACGGTTATACGCTTGGTTTGCTTCATGGTGAAGGTCACGAAGTATTATATGCGAATCATAATGTGTATAAAAATGAAGGAAGTCCAGAAGTTGTAACTTCTATTCAGACATTTTATGAGAAACAATATTTAGAAATTAACAAGGCAATTACGTATATTCGTTTCAAAATTAAAGACTAATTTAATTTTCTGAACACAAATTTTTAATCACATAAACTACTGAATGGGATATCTTACTCCTTTACTTTCAGGTTTTATTGCCGCTGCTATTGGGATTATTCCACCAGGATTAATCAATATGACGGCAGCTAAAATAAATTTGAAAGAAGGAAAAAAGAATGCTTTATGGTTTACTATTGGAGCTGTTCTGGTTATTTTTTTTCAGGTTTATTTAGCGGTTTTATTTGCACGTGTAATTGACAATCGTCCGGATGTTGTTACGCTTTTGCGCGAAGTTGGTTTTGGGATCTTTTCGATCTTAACAATATACTTTTTGTTTCTTGCCAAAGAACCTAAAACCAAGAAAAAATCGAAGATTAAAAAGAGTAGTAAAAAAAGTCGTTTCTTTCTCGGAATGCTACTTTCGGGTTTAAATTTCTTCCCTATTCCGTATTATGTTGTGGTAAGTGTTACTTTGGCTTCTTATCATCTTTTTGTTTTCGAGAACAATATCATCTTTACGTTTGTTCTGGGTTCTGTTTTAGGATCTTTTGCGGCTTTGTACGGCTATATTGCTTTCTTTGGAAAAATAGAAAAGAAAACCGATTATTTAATGCGTAATATGAATACCATTATCGGAACAATTACGGGTGTAATCGCTCTTGTAACGCTTTTTAATATCTTGAATTACTACTTCGGATAAAAATTTATGCCACAGATTAAAGGATTAAAAATGATTATTCTTTTTTTTTGTGATTAAATTTTTTACGCAGATTTTACAAATTTCACCAGATAAATAGTAATTTTAAATCCTTCCAATCCTTTATCCCGATAGCTATCGGAAGTAGCAAAATAATTATGGCTGAAGAAAATTTTTTCGAAAGAGTTTATGCAATTGCAAGACAGATTCCGTACGGAAAAGTAACTTCTTATGGTGCCATTGCAAAAGCTTTAGGCGCGGCTCGCTCTGCCAGAATGGTGGGCTGGGCCATGAATGCCTGTCATAATATGGATGATGTTCCTGCGCACAGAGTCGTGAACCAAAAAGGACTTTTGACAGGAAAACATCATTTTGACGGAACCAACTTAATGCAGCAACTTCTAGAAAACGAAGGCATTAAGGTAGTCGATAATCAAATTGTAGATTTAGAAAAACATTTCTGGAAACCTGAAATTCAAGGTTAAAAAATATTTAACCATATAAGTGATATAAGTTCATTTTAGTTGAAGCTTAACACTTTGCGAAACTTTGTCAAAGTTTAAAACTTTGACAAAGTTCTACGACAATATTTTTTTTAAATGAACTTATATCACTTATATGGTTCAAAAAATCAAATCAAACAAATCACAAAGCTCGTTTTATCTTCATCGGTTTGGTAACTTAGATATCCTCCGTGTGCTTCTATGATATTTTTAGAAAGCGTTAATCCGATTCCGGCGCCGTCTTTTCTGGTGGTGAAAAATGGCAAGAAAACTTTGTCTCTAATTTCAAGATCCACTCCTTTTCCGTTGTCTGAAATCACCACAAAAAAGCGATTATTTTCGGTATAACTAGAAATGATTAATTTCTTTTCTTCTTTCTCTTTTAAAGCATGAATACTATTGGTAATCAAATTGATAATTACCTGCTCCATCTGATTTTTATCAATCAAAATAGAACGTGAACTATGAATTTCATTGATTAATTCAATTCCTTCTTCTTTCAGAATCGGACTCATAATTCGCAAACAATCTTCAAACAAAGAATTAATTGGCGTCATTTGTTTATTTGGCGTTGGAAGCATCGCCAGTTTACGATAATTCTCTACAAAAAACTGTAGATGATCACTTCTGTTGATAATAGTCGAAATACTGCTTTTGATGTCTTCGAAATCATCTTCTTGCAATTCTTCCTGATCAACAATATGAAGTAAATTCTGCGAAAGCGCACGAATTGGTGTTAACGAATTCATTAATTCATGCGAAATGATTTTCATCAAATTAATCCACGCTTCTTTTTCTTTTTTCTCAATTACACGCTGAATACTGTCCAGTAAAATAATGAAATATTCTTTATTGTATGTTTGCGTTCGTGAAGTCTGAAGCATAAATGTCTGTAAATCCTGCTCTTCTATTTTAATAGAAATAGCAGTCTTAACTTCTGTAAAACCCAAATTTTCAATCTCTTCACAAAGTCCTGGAAGATAATTTTTAAGATATTTCCAATGACTTACTTTAGGCACTTTAAACAGGTTTGAAAAACAGTCATTCAGTATAAAAATTGACCAATTTTCGTTTTCTTTTTCTAAAATTAAAGCAGCAGTATCAATACTATTTAAGATTGACTGATAAATTAGTTCTTTCGAAATCTGTTCTTGTCTTTGATCTTTTAGCTTATCATACAAAACATACAAACTATTGAAGTTCTCCTTTTTATGCTCTTCTGGAAAATAGGTAGAAAAATCATCATGTAAAATTGAATTGATCGTTTTATCATAAAACAACAATTGATTTTTGACAAAAAAATACATTTCAAAAAGAAAAACTACCACAAAAAAACCGACCAAAATGGCATTGAATCGAAATCCTTTATACAATAACAAAACACTGCACAGAAAGAGCGCCATTACAAATAGCACTCTCACAAATAAAGCATTATAGAATTTCCAATTTTTCATTGTAATTGTCTTTTTTTTGCCACAGATTAAAAGATTATAATGATTTTTACCATCCATATTAAATTAAACAAAAAAACAATCCTCTTTAATCCTTTAATCTGTGGCAAAAACTTAATTTTTTAAATCGTATTTTTCGATTCTTCGATACAAAGCAGCACGAGATAATCCTAATTCTTCGGCAGTTTTACTGATGTTGCCATTATGTTTAAATAAAGCTTTTTCGATTGCTCCCTTTTCCATTTCAGACAACGGATTTTCATCGTTTTCCTGAATTTCTTCAAAATCCAAAATATCCAAATCTAGTACAGAAATCGTATTGTTTTCTGCTAAAATTAGGGCACGTTCTATTTTATTTTCCATTTCTCGGACATTTCCTTTCCATGGATATCGTTCCAAATAAGACGCAGCATTCTCCTCAAAATGCCAATCTTCCTGATTGTATTTTTCTGCAATTCGTTCCAAAATAAAGTTTGCCATTGGTACAATATCATCTTTTCTTTCACGGAGAGACGGAAGATTTATTTCCATTGTATTGATTCTGTAAAGTAAATCTTCACGGAACGTTTTATTTTTTACTTCAGTTTTAATATCGCTGTTGGTGGCAGCAATCACGCGAACATTTAGTGATCGCGGTTTGCTTTCTCCCAAACGAGTTACGGTTTTAGTTTGTAAAACATGAAGTAATTTTGCCTGAAGATGAAGCGGAATATTTCCGATTTCGTCTAAGAAAATTGTTCCGTTTGCAGCATTTTCAAAACGGCCAGGAGTATCAATTTTGGCATCTGTAAAAGCGCCTTTTGCATAACCAAAAAGTTCGCTTTCGAACAAATTATCACTCAAAGACCCCAAATCCACATGCACAAAAGGCTGATTTTTTCTTTCTGAGTTTTGATGAATAAACTCCGCAAAAACGTATTTCCCTGTTCCGTTTTCACCCAAAATCAGAACGTTGGCATCGGTTCTGGCTACTTTTTCGGCAATAGAATAGGCTTGTTTTATTTTAGGTGAAGTACCAACAAAATATTTCTTTTCGGCTTTTTCTTCTTTTTCAGCTGTTGTCTTTTTATTGTTTTTTCTGCTTTCTAGAAGCGCTTTATCAATCGTTTCAAGCAATTTTTCATTGTTCCAAGGTTTTAAAACATAATCAAAAGCACCAATTTTTATACCTTCAACAGCAGTTTCGATTTTACCAAAAGCGGTCATTAAAATCACAACTGTATTGGGCGAAAGTGTTTTAATTTCTTTCAGCCAGTGAATTCCCTCTCTCCCATCTTCAAAACCAATTCGGTAATTCATGTCCAGCAAAACCACATTTATCTCATTTTCGGCCAGAATTGAAATGATTTTTTTGGGACTATTGGTCGTAAAAATCGTTTCGAAATGCTTTTTAAGAATCATTTTTGCCGAAAAAAGAATTTCTTCCTGATCGTCAACTATTAATATTTGGGCTTGCTTTTTTCGCATAAGATATTTTTTCTGTCCGCTTTCGAACGGTCAACTGTTCATTATCGAACACTAGATTTTTTTATTGATTTCCAAAGACTCTTTAAAATCAATGCTTTATAAATAATAAATTTTATGGCACAGTATTTACCTATTGATTATCAGTAAATTATTAAAGAAATGGACAAGATAATTCCTCGTAAAAATAAAAAATTTAGATATCTCACAATAGCAATTGCCATTTTTTTAGTCTTGGCTGTAATCGTATTTTTTGCTTTTAATACCAAAAAAACTTTAAACGTAAAAGCGGAGGAATTGGTTATTCAGAAAGCAGAAAAAGAATTTTTTGAAGATTTTGTTGTTTTTCAAGCAAAAGTGGAACCTTTGAATGTCATGTTAGTGAATGTTACCGAAGGTGGTTCTGTAAAAGAGATTTTTGTAGAAAATGGTGCAATGGTAACCAAAGGCCAACCTCTAGCAAGATTATACAATCCGAATACAGAATTGAATTACTTAACTCAGGAAACCGCTATTATTGAGCAAATCAACAATTTGAATACAGGAAAATTGAACATTAGAAATCAGGAATTAAACCTGACCAAAGATTTGGTTTTAATTGAACACGATTACAATGACGCCAAAAGGTTATACGATATGAATGCCAAACTTTATGAGAAAGAAGTAATTTCTAGAAACGATTGGAATACTTTTAAAGAAAGCCTTCGTTTTCAGGAAGAACGTAAAAGAACGATTCAGCAAAGTGTTCAAAAAGAAAAACAAAGCAATCAGGTTCAGATTGCTCAAATCAACCGCTCGATTCAAACAATGGAAAAGAGTTTGGAAATTCTTAGAAACAATAAAAAAAACTTTTTAATTACAGCACCAGAAACAGGAAGATTAACTTCTTTTGAAACGGTTTTAGGAAAGTCTTTTCAAGCCGGAGCAAGCATCGGAAAAATTGATTCCAACAAAGGATACAAACTCGCCGCTGAAGTTGACGAATTTTACTTGGAAAAAATTAGAGAAGGCTTAAAAGGCCAAGTGGAATTTAAAGGAAAAAATCTTGAAGTTATCGTGACCAAAGTAATTCCGGAAGTAAAAAGTGGGCGTTTTACGGTAGAACTGGCTTTTGTTTCAAAAGAAAATATTGTGTTGCAAGATGGACTTAGTTTTGGCGTAAAACTGATTTTATCAGAAAAAAACAAAACATTAGTAATTCAGAAAGGAACTTTTAATCAGGAAGCAGCAGGGAAATGGATTTTTGTTGTAAAAGGAAATAAAGCTGAAAGACGTAATATAAAACTCGGACGCGAAAATCCTTCTTATTATGAAGTTTTAGAAGGATTAAAAGAAGGTGAATCTGTAATTACTTCTTCTTATTCTGATTATAAAGATATTGAAGAGCTTTCGCTGGAGAAACAGTAATTAGTTTTTAGTCGCAGTCGCAGTCTCGGTGTTCAGTTCACAATTTACAATTCACAATTATAAAAATCATCGTTTCAATCATCAATCAAAAAACGTTTTTAATAACATTTCAAAACCTTAAAAATTATGATCGCAATTCAGAATTTAACCAAAGTTTTTAGAACAGAAGAAATAGAAACTGCTGCTTTAAGCGGTATCAACTTAGAAATAAAAAAAGGAGATTTTTTAACGATCATGGGACCTTCGGGTTGTGGAAAATCGACTTTGTTAAATATCATCGGACTTTTGGATAGCGCAAATGACGGAAGCTATAAATTGTTAGATCAGGAAATGATTGGTCTGAAAGAAAAAGGAAGAGCTCAGGTGAGAAAAGAAAATATCGGTTTTATTTTTCAAAACTTCAACTTAATCGATGAGCTTTCAGTTTATGATAATATCGAACTTCCTTTGCTTTATAACAATGTAAAAGCTTCTGAAAGAAAACAAAAAATTGAAGCTATTGCAGAAAAACTGAATATTTCTCATCGTTTGAAACATTTTCCGCAACAACTTTCTGGAGGACAACAACAGAGAGTTGCCGTGGCAAGAGCTTTAGTAAATGATCCAAAAATCATTTTAGCCGATGAGCCAACCGGAAACTTAGACAGTAAAAATGGTAATGAAGTAATGGAACTTTTAACCGATTTACATGCTAAAGGTGCTACCATTTTGATGGTTACCCACTCTGATTATGACGCTTCTTTTTCGCAAAGAACCATTCATATGAAAGACGGAGTTATATTTTCTGAAAAATTAAATCAGCGTAATGTTGATGTTTTTATGGATGCTAAATAATTGGAGATGATCAAAATTATTGTTACTGCACTCGTAGTTCTGGTAGAATTGGTTTGCAAAATTTTTACAATGCTTTAAAGAAAAAGTCTTTTTAAAAAACTCATTTAACTAAAAACATACACCATGATTTTTAACTGGTTTAAAATATTTATATATCATTTAAAACAGAACAAACTGTTTTCTTTTTTAAATGTTTTGGGATTAAGTATCGGAATTGCTTCTATCATTTTTGCCATTCTTTATTGGAATAATGAACACTCTTATGATCAATGGAATCCAAATAAGGAAAATGCTTATATGGTATTGAATAGAATTGGCGCAACTGGCGATACTTGGGGTTCTAACTCCATTCCGTTTGGCGAAACCTGCAAAGCAACAATTTCAGAGATTGAAGACATTTGTTTCTTCAATACTTGGTACACCGAAGAAATCATCAAATATCAAGGTCTAAAATTAATGGCCAAAAAGATTACTGTAAGTGATGCAAGTTTCTTCAATTTTTTCCCTTTTGAAATTGTAAAAGGATCAAAAACCAACATTTTAAAAGAAAAAAACAGTGTTGCAATTTCTGAAGAACAGGCAAAATTAATCTTTAAAGACGAGGATCCAATTGGAAAAGCAATAACCTACAATACGGTAGCTTATACCGTAAAATCGGTTTATCGTATTATTAAACCTTCATCAATAGAACCTAATTATGTTTTTAGCGGCGTAAAACGTGAAGGCGATGAAAATAGTTGGGGAAACTTTAATTATGGTTTGCTTGTAAAGATTAAAAAAGATGCCGATCCAGTAGCGGTTTTAAAGAAAATGCAAAATGTCAATTTTGTTAACCGAACTTTGAAAGACGCTAAAGAAAGTGGGAAAACTGTAGAAGAATATGTAAAAGAGAATGGTGAAATTAAAGTTATCATTGACCAACTAGCAACAGCTCGTTTACACGGAACGAAAAGTTCTTCTGGACAAAATTTCCCTGAAGGTGTAGGGAATTTAAAATTACTCTATATCATGGGCGGTTTGTCTGTTTTAATTCTGGTTTTATCATTGGTCAATTATATCAATTTAGCTACTGCATCGGCAATAAAACGTGCAAAAGAAGTTGGAGTTCGTAAAATTGTGGGAGCTTCTAAAAGCCAAATTATAAGACAATTTATTTTTGAAACAGCTATAATTGTTATACTGGCTATTTTGTTTGCTTTGGCAATTGTTGAGCTTTCTTTACCATATTACAATACATTTTTGAAGAAAACTTTGACTATGAATGGTAGCGAATTTTACCTCCAGCTCATTTTAATATTTGGATTAGTAATTATTCTTGCTGGTATTTTCCCTGCCATTTATATCTCAAATTTTGAAACATTAAAAGTTCTAAAAGGTAATTTCTCCAGAAGTAAAAGCGGTATTTGGATTCGAAATTCGATGCTTATTTTTCAATTCGGAATTGCGGCATTCTTTATCATTGGTGCTTTGATCGTAAACTCTCAGGTAAATTATATGATGAATAAAGATCTCGGATTTAGTGGTGATCAGGTAATTTCAATTCCATATAACAAACCAGACAGACAAAAAAGAGTACAACAATATGGTGTTGATAAATCTGAAATCAAAAAAATATCTGGAGTTGTAGATGTTACTACGTTTGCAGGAAGTTTTGGAGGTAGTACGAACTCAAGTTCTGGATTTACACACAATGGAATTTTTGTACAACCGCGAAATGTTGAAATGGATTTTGGCTTCCTTGAAATGATGAAAATAAAAATCATGGAAGGCCGTGATTTGTCCCCTCAATTTGCATCAGATACTGTAAGCAGTATGCTTATTAATGAAACGCTCGCTAAAACGCTGAACTTGAAAAAACCAATAAATACGATTATAACTTCGGGATGGAGCATTGGGGATGGCAATAGTTTGAAGTTTAAAATTGTGGGCGTTGTAAAAGATTTCCATATTACAGGGCTTCAAAACAAAGTTCCACCAATGGTTTTTATAAACATCAAAACTTTAAAATGGAACAATTTCAACAACATTTTTGTAAAGGTTTCACCAAATAATTTAACAGAAACGTTAGAAAAATTGAAATTTTATTGGGAGAAAAACGTAAACCCAGACTACCCTTTTGACTACCAATTTGTTAACAAAGGTTTCGCAAAGACTTATGAAGAACAAATCAAGCAAAAAAACCTATTTTTTATCTTAAATTTGGTTGTAATTATAATTGCGATCTTCGGATTGTTCGCTTTGGCATCATTTTCGATGGAGAGAAGACTGAAAGAAATTGCCATTAGAAAAACATTAGGAGCAGAAACTGATATTTTGTTAAAAGAATTATCCAAACAATATATAATTTTCTGTTTGATAGGATTTGGAATCGGAATTATTCCAGCTTATATCTTATTACAAAAATGGCTTGAAGATTTTGCTTTTAGAATTGGAATATCACCCGTTCCTTTTGGTATTGCTTTGATCTCGCTGCTGCTTTTAACATTATTAATTGTTTTAACAAAAGCATTTCAGGTTACTAAAATTGACGTTTTAAAATATTTAAAATACGAATAAGCTTGTAGACCATTTTTTTTAGAACCCGACAGATTCCCTGTAAATCTGCCGGGTTTTTTATTTTTAATTCATGGTTACAGAATCTGAATAAAGTAGTTTATCTAAACTCTCATCACGACTATAGACGTCTGGAAAAAAGTTTATTTCGCCATTATCCTGAACCCAAGCTGTAAAATAACCTATGTAAACTGGTATTTTATGTTTAAGCATACAGGTTGTTTCTTTTTCTCCGCTCATTGCTTTATCAATTTTATCTGCAGGCCAGTCTGGATCATCTTTTAAAATAGTCAAAGCCAAATTTTTTGCTTCTTTTACGTTGATACAACCATGACTGAATGTACGGTTTTCAAAGTCAAACAAACTTTTTGCTGGCGTATCGTGCATGTAAATATCGTTCGGATTTGGAAACATAAATTTCACTAAGCCTAATGAGTTTTTAGGTCCTGGTTTTTGTCTTACACGACCTCCATTCCATTCCATATTATTTTCGGCCAGATAATTTTTATCTCTTGCAATCTGCGATTTTAATTCGTTTTGAATAATACTCTGCGGAACATACCAATACGGACTAAAAACAATTCGATCCATAGTCCCACTAAAAATAACCGTTTCACTCAGCCTATTGCCGACGAAAATATCTGAGACAAAAGCATATTGTCCGTTCTTGACATAAAACATTCTGAAAGATGGAATATTAACCATTACATATTCGCTTGCTTTAGACAAATTGGTCGGAATCCAACGACATCTTTCCATGTTGAGCATTATGGTCTTAATACTTTTGCTGATTGGTTCATTCATCTGATTGATGTGATCTCTAGTTATCGCATAATTTATTTTCAGATTGTATCGTTTTTTGTAATTCCAAACTGCAGCCATTAGTTCTTCATCATAAACATTACTTTTAGAATCACGTTTCAAATCTCCAATAATAAACAAACGTTCTCTAATTTGTTTAATGGCAACTGCAGTATCATCTGGTCTTAAATCTTTGAAATTCGCACTATCAATTGTAATTTTCTTCCAAAGACCATCGGTTTCAATTTTTCGGTATTTTTTTAATGCGTCTTTTAATTTGTAATACTGACTAAACAAAAGGTTATCATCTTCATTTAAGCGATTCGTATCTACAATTAAAGAATCTAAAATTTTAGCATACGAAATGCTTTTTGCAGGTAAATACCAGCCTATTTTCTTTAGTGTAGCAGCATCTACACCAGAATAAACATTGCTGGCATAAAAAATATACATACTGGTTAAGAGCAATTCGGTATCTAATTGTGGTGGCTCAATATTATCACTTTCATTAAATGCTTGGTCGATTACTTCCTTATAAGGCATTTTATTATCGATTCCCTGATCTTTCAGTACATTTACTTTTTGGTATAATAATGCAGCAAATTCAGTAATCTTATTATCATCATACCAAATCGATTTATACTGTTTGTTTTTATAAAGATCCTCAACGTCTTTCTGATACTTTTTCAGTTTTGGATATTTTTTAAAGAAAGCATTTAAAGATGCAGCATCTATGGTAAGTGCCGAAACATATTTATTATTTATAAAAGCCTTTTTGCTTTCTGTTTTATCTGAGTAAGGACGAAATGAAAATGCAAAAAAGCTAATTGCAATA
>NZ_DASWYK010000261.1:0-40737 GCF_036405015.1 Flavobacterium sp.
GTTGCCGAATGTTTTTCAACTGCAATCAAATAAACTGCAAAACCAAAAGCGCCCGCAATAGTAAACAAATCTCCTAAGTTTATTACGAATTTGTCTTTTATAGCTATAATGGCTAAACCAGCTAAAGCTGTAAAAGCAGCAATCCAAATTTTTAAAGGGGTATTGGTTTTATAAAATGTCAATTTTAATAATGGAATTAGGATAACTGTTAACCCAGCTATAAAAGCACATTGCGAAGCACTTGTATATTTTAGCGCAGTAGTCTGCAATTGAATACCTGCAAACATAGGAACAGCAAGTATAAATCCAGTTTTAATAGCTTCGAAATTAATATCCTTAACGTATTTCCAAAAAATAATGCTGAGTACAATTACCGCTAGAAAAAAACGATAAAATAAAAAAACATTACCTGAATTTCCGCCAATCGCCATTTTGGTTACCGAATACGAAATACCCCAAAACGCGGTACCAAGAATTAACAAAAGCAATATAAATTTTCTTTTTTCCATGTTTGAAATTGTATTACAGAAGGACTTTTTTCATCATTAAATCAGTTTGCTCGTCATCTCCTAATCGGAAGATATGCGTGTCAAATTGTACAAAACCGTTTTTGCTATAGAAACTTACGGCTCTAAAATTCTCTTCCCAAACGCCAAGCCACATATAAGTTGCTTTTAGTTGTTCGGCAGTTTTTTCAGCCTGAGCGTATAATGCTTGGGCAACTTTTTTACCATGAAATTCTTTTGCCACATAAATTCGCTCAATTTCCAATGCATTTACGTCTTCTTTTTCAGTTTGTGCATCAGCTGTATTTAATTTCAAATAACCTACTGTTTTTTCGTCCAAAACAGCCAGAAAGAAATACGAATTCGGATTGTTGAGTTCTTTGGTTAGCTTTTCAGCAGCAAAACTTTCATCCAGATATTTGATCATGTTTTCTTCGCTGTTTACTGATGCGAATGTCTCTGAAAAAGTTTGTCTTCCAATTAATTGAAGAGCAGTTAAATCTTCTAAAGTTGCTTTTTTTATTTCTAATGAATTCATTTTATAACTTTTTAATGCGTTGAAACTTGTTTTTTGTTTCTAATAAATGCGTAAATTGCATTAATGGATTTACAGCAAATAAAATATTTTCTAGCCTTATCTCGTGAGCTTCATTTCTGGAATACCGCCGGAAAAATGAATATTACCCAATCAGCATTGAGCCGCCAGATTCAATCTTTAGAGAATCAGCTTGGTGTTCAGTTGTTTGAGCGTAATAAACGAAATGTCAAACTTACTGCTGCTGGCCAATTCTTAAAAGAAAAATGGGAAGTCGAATTGAACAAACTCGAATTCATTCATCAATCTGCTCGTCAGATCCAGTTAGGAGAAAGCGGTACTATTACCATTTCTCATCCCGATTCTATTTCGGCTTCTCTAATGCCTGAAATTTTATCTCGTATTTCTGAGGCTTTTCCGAAACTTAAAATCAAATTGGTTCAGGTTTTATATGAAAATCAGCAGGATTTCCTTCGCAATTATAAAATCGATTTGGCGATTACCAGAGATATTAATACCTCTAAAGATATTCAGTCACAAAAAATCCACACTGACCATTTAGCACTTGTAGTTCCCGAAGATCATCCGTATCAGACGCCTGAAGATCTGACTAAAGAAACGCTTGCTTCTCAAAAATTCATATTGCCAACAAACGATGAAGGCAGTAGTTACAGCGATCTTATTCGAAGATTATTCAATTCTCTGGAAAACGCTCCAGAAGTATATCTTCATTCAGAATTCGGTTCGGCAATCATTGCTTTGGTTCGAAAAGGACTCGGAATTGCAATTTTACCAGACTCGTATCTTTTTCATGAAATTCCTGGTTTACGATTTATCCAATTACCTTTAGAAACCGATTTGTACATCAATTGGAGAACCGAAGATCATAATCCTGTTTTAGCCAATGTTTTAAAATTGATTGTTCCGTAACTTATGCTCTAAGCATTCCGATGTGTGGAATTCCGTCTTCATCATAAACTTCGCCTTGCTCTACAAAACCAAGAGATTGATAGAATTTTGATAAATGATATTGCGCACTGATCCGAATTGGACCTTTTCCAAATTTCTCTTCGCAGCCTGCTATCGAAGCTTCCATCAGTTTTACTCCCAAACCTAATCCGCGGTGAGATCTTGCGATTACGACTCTTCCAATTGAAATTTCATTATACGATAAACCAGTTGGAAGTAAGCGTGTTACGCCAGCTAATTCGTTATCAACATAATATAATAAATGAAAACTTTTTTGATCTTTATTGTCTAAATCCAAATAAGGACAGTTTTGTTCGACTACGAAAACGTCACTTCTTAAACGAAGCATATCATAAAGTTCGTGATTGCTTAATTCATCAAAAGATTTAATGGAATGGCTGAATGTCATGTTTACTTTTAGGCTTTAATTTTTGACAAAGATACTATAGAGAATAATGTTTTGAAATGCTATTTTTTTATCATGTGATGCAAGAAATGCATTAGTTTTTTTAATCTCAAATTTTAAATTTTAAATTCCAAAATGCAAAATTTTAAATCCTAAAGTTGAAAATTTTTGCCAACAGTATGTCATTCCGACGGAGGAGGAATCTCCACAAGTAGCTCCGTATAGAAAGTTACCAATCTTTATAGAGTTTCTTGCGGAGATTCCTCGTTCCTCGGAATGAGAAGAATGGGGAGGTAATGCGCATAGCTATGTGTTAGAAACTAGTTTCTTTCTACTTCCTTTTTGAGGTAGAAATATCTATGTTTCTATGTGTTTAAAAACAAAAAAACTTTGTCAAAGTTTAGAACTTTGACAAAGTTAAATGTAAACGTAAAATATATTTTTAGTGCGAAACCGTTTTTAAACCAACAATAGAACCCACCAAAGTGGCTAAGAAAAATAATCTCCAAAAAGCTGCAGGTTCTTTAAAAACAAAGATTCCGACTAAAACAGTTCCAACTGCTCCAATTCCTGTCCAGACAGCGTAGGCCGTTCCTAACGGAAGTGTTTCTGTAGCTTTCATTAGTAAAAGCATACTTACAGTTAAGGAAATAAAGAATCCAATATACCAATAATACATTTCAGTTCCAGTTGTTGTTTTTGCCTTTCCAAGACATGATGCAAAGGCTACTTCAAATAAGCCTGCAATGATTAAAATAATCCAGTTCATATAGTAAAAATTTGTGGTGCAAAGTTCTTTTATGAAACGCAGAAAAAATTTAACAAATGATAAAAAATGAAATTATTTTATAAATTGAATTATATAGTAAATAAATCTAATTTGATCTGCCAAAATCTTTTATAATCTGCGTGAAATATTTTTGCGTATAGGTTTTTCACGCAGATCTACACAGATCAAAGCAGATTTATTAAGATTTTAATATAATCTGATGGGTAAGTTTAAAAAATCACCTTATAGTTATTTTAATTCTGCACGAATTCTACTTAAACTAACTTGTGTAATTCCTAAATAAGAAGCAATATGTCCTAATTGTACTCTTTTAATAATTTCAGGATGATCTTTCATTAATTCCAAATAACGTTCAGAAGCATTTTTGAATTGTTTAGAAATTAAACGTTCTTCGGTTTTAATTAATTCTTTTTCCGCAAATTTTCTTCCCCAATTCGCAATGTGAACATCTTCACTGAATAGTTTTCTGAGATTTTCGGTTTTAAGTTCATACAATTCGCAGTCTTCCAAAAGTTCAATATTTTCATATCCAGGTTGATCTTCCACATAACTTTTCATTGAAATAATCGTTTCGCCTTCTTTTCCAAACCAAAACGTTACTTCATTATCTCTTTCTACAAAAGCTCTAACTAATCCTTTTTTTATAAAATAAATATTGGATTCTATTTTATTGGCTTTTAATAGAATATGCCCTTTCGGGAAAATAATTTCAGTGACATTATTTTGCAAAGCCAATTTTGACTGTTCGGGAAGTTGGTATATGAAATCAAGTATTTTGGAAATATCCATATGGAATTTTAGTATTTTAGAATAAAGGTAAAAAGTAAACGGGAAATGAGAGTTGTTTTCATAAAAAAATCCCATTTCATAGAAATGGGATTTAAAATTACCTCTGCGATGAGCTAAAAAACAGAGGCATTTTTGACCAATATATAAGCACTAATTAATTCCGCCACCTAAAGCTTTATACAATAAAACTTGTGAGTTTGCATTTCGCAATTGAATGTCAACAAAATCAAGTTCTGCCTGCAATTTGTTTTTTTGGGCATTAATGATTTCTAGATAATTCGCATAACCGCTCAAATACAAATCGTTTGAGACATTTACAGCAATTTCAAGATGATCAATTTCGTTTAATTTGTATTTCAAAACATCTTCATAAGCTTCATTTCGATGCAATAAAGCACTTAATTCATTGAAAGCTGTTGTTATTGTATTTTGATATTGAAGAAAGGAGATTTCCTGTCTTCTGTTCGAAACATAAAACTCCTGTTTGATCTGACCTTTATTAAAAACAGGCGCTGTTAAACCACCTAGAATCTGCCAAGCGAAAGATCCTGCATCAAAAAGTGTATTGAAAGAAAACGAATTGAATCCTGCATAACCGCCCAAATTTACAGTCGGGAAAAAGGCTGCACGAGCCGATTTTGCGTCTGCGTTGCTCGCTAATAATTCGAAATAAGCCTCAGAAACATCAGGTCTTTTGTGAATGATAGAATCAACGCTGATTTTTTGGTTTAAAACTTCTAGATGTCCAGCTAAAAAGTCTGAACTTCTTTCAATTTTTCCGCCGTATTCTCCTAAAAGAGTTAATAAAGCTTTTTCTGTTTGATCGATACTTAGTTTTAATTCTGAAGCTTCAGCGTGAATGTTATTGTTTTGCGCATTAAACTGTTGTACCGCCAATTCTGTAGCTTTTCCAACCGATCTTTGAGCCGAAACAATATCCAATGCTCTTTCCTGTGTTTTTAAGTTGTCATCATAAATAGTGGCTTGTTTGTCTAAAGCGACAAGCTTAAAATACAAATCGGCAACATCGCCTAAAAGACGAGTTTGTAACAAACGCATTCCTTGTTGAGAAGCAAAAAAACGTTGTTGAGCGGCTTTTTTACGATTGCTTAGTTTTCCCCAAATATCAGCTTCCCAAGAAACTTTTCCGCCTAAAAATAGGTTAGGGGTAACATCTTCGTTGATTCTTTGTTTTTCGGTAATATTTTGAGAAAAGTTAGTATCATAATTTCCGACACCTTCCATGGTATATTTTCCGAAATGTGATCCAGAAGCATCTGCAGCAAGATCTAAAGAGGGAAGAAGTGCCAGTTTCGCCACTTTTAAATGAGAATTGGCAATTAAAATTCTTTCCTGCATGATTAAATAATCCGGATTTTTGGCAATAGCTTTTTTTAGCAATGCTTCTAATTTAGGATCTTTAAAAAAGGTTTCTGTTTTTAATGGAATAAAATCATCCTTAGAAACTTCTTTTCGCTGTGCATCAAAATTTTCTGGAAGTTTTGCAGCGTCTAATTTACTGCTGACTTTTGGCGCAGAACAAGCTGTCAAAAGTAAAACACCAGTTATGACAACGGCACTTTTAGTTGTCCTTAGAAACTGAACATCAGCATTTTTATATTGATTTAATAGGTCTTTCATTGTTTAAATTTATTTTGTTCAATCTATCGTTTAGTTTTTTTAACACATAGAAACATAGATTTTTTTTCTTTCTGTAGAAGGAAATGGAAAGAAACTAGTTTCTAACACATAGCCATACATAAATTCTCTTTCGTATTGAAGATTATCATTTAGTTATGTTTGTTTAAACTAAGAGAAACGCCTTTCCACGCCTTCAAAATCCTATGATTCTATGTGTTTAAAAAAATTAAGCATTAAGATTTACTCATTCGTTTTTCCAATTTTGCAAACAGTATGTAAAGTCCTGGAATAATCACAAGACCAAATACAGTTCCGATTAACATTCCACCTGCAGCAGCGGTACCGATGGAACGGTTACCAATTGCACCCGCGCCAGAAGCGATACACAGCGGAATCAATCCTGAAATAAAAGCAAAAGAGGTCATCAAAATAGGACGGAAACGAAGTCTCGCTCCTTCGATCGCAGCTTCGACAATATCACGTCCGATTTTATTTTGCGCCATGGCAAATTCTACGATCAAAATGGCATTTTTCGCGAGTAGACCAATCAACATGACGAGTGCTACTTGGGCATAAATATTATTATCTAGTCCAACCATTAAAAGTGCAATGTAAGAACCAAAAACTCCAACAGGCAAACTCAATAATACTGGGAACGGAAGCAATAAACTTTCGTATTGTGCCGCTAATAATAAGTAAACGAAAAGGATACAAAGTGCAAAAATGTATATGGTTTGGTTACCAGAAAGAATCTCTTCACGTGTCATACCTGACCATTCTAATTCGAAACGGCTTGGCAGTTTTTCGGCAGCGATTCTTTCAACGGCAGCAATGGCGTCTCCAGAACTGTAACCTTCAGCAGGTTCACCGTTAATCATCGCCGACATATACATGTTGTAACGTGTTAAAACCTCTGGACCGTAAACTCTTTCTAATTTGATGAAAGTAGAAAACGGAACCATTTCGCCTGCCTCATTCTTCAAATACATATCCAAAATACTTTCTGGATTTTGACGAAATTGCGGACTTGCCTGAACCATTACTTTATACATTTGAGAGAAACGAATAAAATTGGTCGCATAAAAAGAACCCAACATCGTCTGTAAAGTACTCATGGCATTGTCAACCGAAATTCCTTTTTTGGCTGCTAAATCGTAATCAATATGAATTAAATACTGCGGGAAAGTGGCATCAAAACTTGAAAATGAATTCTGAATTTCAGGCGAAGCATTTAATTCTTTGATGAATTCTTTGGTTACTTTATCGGTATTGGTAATGCTTCCTCCAGATTTATCTAGTAAACGAAGCTCAAATCCACTCGTGTTACCAAAACCTGGAACGGTTGGCGGTGCAAAAATCTCGATTTGTGCATCGGTGATGTTTTTTGTTTTTTCGGTCAATTCCGCCATAAATTCGGTTACCGATATATCACGTTCGCTCCAGTCTTTTAAGTTGATCATTCCCATTCCGTACGAAGCTCCGGCGATTTCGGTTACAATACTGTATCCAGCAAGAGTCGTTACGTTATCAACACCTTTAATTTCTTTGGCAATTCTAGTTACTTCGTCCAAAGCTTTTTCAGTACGTTCAACCGTTGCTCCTTGTGGCGTTGTAACACTCACGTAAACCATACCTTGGTCTTCTGTAGGGATAAATCCTGAGGCTAAAAATTTTGTTGTTCCCCAAGTTAAAATACAAAACAGCACTAACAAGCCAACGGTAACGGTGTTACGATCAGCAAATTTTACTAATATTTTGATGTATTTTGAAGTAATATTATCAAACCAATGATTGAATCTTTGGAAGAAACGATCTAAAAGTGATTTTTTCTCTTTATTCGGATCGTGTGCTTTCAGCATAATCGCACAAAGGGCAGGAGTAAGCGTAAGGGCGTTAATACCCGAAATCACGATACTAATTGCCATTGTTAACGAGAACTGTCTGTAGAAAACTCCAACTGGACCACTCAAGAAAGCAACCGGAATAAACACGGCAGCCATCACAATCGTAATCGCAATAACGGCACCTGTAATTTCTTTCATGGCGCTAATGGTAGCTTCCATTGGTGCCATATGTTCTTCGGAAATTTTTACGTGAACGGCCTCAACGACGACAATCGCGTTATCGACCACAATTCCGATTGAAAGTACTAAGGCGAAAAGAGTCAATAAGTTAATCGAGAATCCCATCATTGACATAAAAGTAAACGCACCAATAAGCGCAACAGGAACCGCTAATACCGGAATTAAAGTCGATCTCCAATCTTGAAGGAAAAGGAAAACTACGAATGCTACTAAAATAAAGGCTTCAACCAATGTTCTTAATACTTCATGAATTGAAGCGTCAAGGAAACGAGATACGTCATACGCAATGTTGTATTCCATTCCAGGAGGAAAAGACGAACCTTTTAATTCGGCCATTTTTTCTTTTACGCTCGCAATTACTTCAGAAGCGTTTGAACCCGGACGCTGTTTCAACATGATGGATGCAGAAGGTTTTCCGTCGGTTTTAGAAACCATTCCGTAACTCATCGCACCAAATTCAATTTTCGAAATGTCTTTTAATCTTAAAATCGTTCCGTCTGGATTGGCTCTTAACGGAATTTCTTCGTACTGGCTTGGTTCAAAGAACTTTCCGCCGTATTTAATTACATATTGCAACTGATTGTTCATTTGTCCTGAACCTTCACCAACTTTACCTGGAGCGGCAGAAATGTTTTGTTTTTGAAGCGAAGCAATTACTTCATTTGCCGAAATATTATACGAAAGCATCTTTTCTGGATCTAACCAGACACGCATCGAATATTCTTTTTGACCCATGATTTCAGCACGACCGACACCATCAATACGTTTTAATTCCTGAAGAATATTAATATCCGTAAAGTTGAAGATAAACTGCTCATCCTGAGTTTTGTCTGTACTTGTAATATTCAAGTACATCAACATACTGTTTACCTCTTTTTCAGTCGTAACTCCGGCACGAATTACCTCTTCTGGAAGTTCGTCCAGAATCGTGGTAACCCTGTTCTGCACGTTTACGGCAGCCAGATCGGGATCGGTTCCTACTTCAAAGAAAACCTGAATTAAAGTCAAACCATCATTAGAAGTTACGGTTGACATATAGGTCATTCCAGGAACTCCATTTATGGCTCTTTCTAACGGAAGGGCGACGGCATTGGCAGAAACCTCTGCGTTTGCTCCTGTATATTTTGCTGTAACGGTTACAGACGGTGGTACAATATCTGGGAATTGGGTAATGGGAAGCTGAAACAACGCCAGCAATCCCAGAAGGACTATCATAACCGAGATGATTAATGATAATATTTTCCTTCTGATAAATAGCTCTATCATTTTAAATTTTTTAGATAAATAATTAAATAACTGTATTACAGATCAATAAATCTATATTTGTTTCATATTGATTTTATCACCGTCTCTTAATGATTGCGTGCCTTCTTGTACAATCAGGTCATCGCTTTTTAGTCCATCGTTTAAGATGTACACATCATCAAGAGTGGTTTCAATTGTAATATTTGTCATTTTAACTACTCCATCTTTGTTCACGCGAAAAACGTATTGTTTGTCCTGAATAGAAAAAACAGCTTTCTGCGGAATTAAAATTGCATTGGTTTTTGGCTCTGAAATAATCAATTTTCCAGAAGTCCCGTGTTTGATAAATCCTTGTGGATTGTGAAATTTAGCTTTGTATTGAATAGAACCCGTCTGTCTATCGATTTCTCCGTCAGCAGTTCTTAATTCTCCTTTTTGATCATAAATTTGTCCGTTTGGCAATATTAATTTGATATCACCTTGGGTATTTAAGGTTTTGTCTTCCATCATCTGGAAATAAGTGTTTTCAGGAATTGAGAAATACGCATATACATCGTCTAGTTGAGAAACTGTTGTCAATAAAGAACCGTTTTCTACTAAACTTCCTTCTTTAAACGGAATTCTATCAATTGTTCCGTCAAATGGCGCGCGGATTGTGGTAAAATTAATCTGCTGGTCGATTGCTTTCTTTTCTGCAAGTGCATGAGCTACTTTCGCAGAAGCGGCTTCATATTTTGCTTTAGATAATTCTAATTCTTTATCTGCAATTACTTTTTTGTTAAAAAGTGTTTGTGCTTGTTCTAATTCTACTGTAGCGATTCGTAAATCGGCTTTTGAACTTTTATAAACGGCTTCGGCTTTTAACAATTGAATCTGAAGTTCAACATCGCTTATTTTGAAAAGGATTTGTCCTTTTTTTACTTTTTGTCCTTCGCTTACATACACTTTATCTAGTAAACCAGGAATACGAACGTGTATTTCTACATTGTTTTTAGCATGTACGTCGGCAACAAATTTGCTCGAAACGATAGTGTCTTTTAAGGTAACTTTATAAACAGGAACTGTTTTAATGTTGTCTGAATTCTTTTTTGCTTTATCACCGCACGAGACTAAAACGAATAAAGCCAGGGTGCATAAAAGAAATTTATTTTTATAAGTGCTCATCATTAGGTTTTAAATTTTTGAATAAATAGATGTTCTCCCTTGTTTTTGGATACAGGGAGCATGAATTTGGATTTGTTTTCCGAAAAACAATCGGAATAAAAAAATAAAAATGTGTACGAGAAATTCTCTTTTGAAAATAACCGTTTCAAGAATGTTTTTTATATAAATAATTTTTTCCAAATACGAGGTGAACGTATATGAGGAATTCATTCAGAAAACTTCTAAATTTTAGATATAAAAAAACGCCGAGAGTTTAGTCTAGAATAACTGGTACAAATGAAGATGAGGATGTCTTTCAATATGGTATATTGAAGCGATACCATAAATTAAACTTTCTTTATGAAGTTTGAAGTTGACTAAATTACTGAAATAAGGAGCTTTGATGGTACTTTGTTCCAAAGTAGTCGCCCTGCATTTCATTTTCTTTTTTGCAATACAATGAAGATCAATTGTTTTGGAAGAAGAAAAGTCCGAAGAAAAACTTAGTACGTCATCTGCTGCAACACTATCTAATGTAATGCAGGGATTAAGTTCAACAGGAATCGTATACGTTTCGGTGCCTCTAAAAAAAGAAAGCAACGAAAGTAAAACGATATATATGAACTTACTAGGTTTCATTTAAAGCCAATCGGATTAATAATTTAGTATCAGAAAAAAAGGTTTGTATTTTTTGATGGTGCGCCAAATATAGTAATTTGAAAAGGAAGGTTTCTTAAAATTATTTTAAAACCGATTAAATTTAAAAATTTGATAATAATAGAAGTTGATTTTTGAGATTTTGATTTTTATGCGAATTAATTTTTAAAAGTTACTATTTGTGCTTTAACTTTATGAAATCAATTATAAAATGAACGAAAATGCTAAATCATTTCAAAGAAGTAATTACAAAAGCCTACAACGCTTTTAACGAAAGAAACATAGACGATTGTTTGTCTACTATGCAGGAAGATGTACAATGGTCAAAAGCTTGGGAAGGCGGTTACATAAGTGGTCACGACGAAATAAGACAATATTGGACAAGACAATGGGCAGAAATTAATCCGAAAGTAGAGCCGGTTGGTTTTGTAGAAAGAAATAACGGAAGTCTAGAAGTTTTGGTGCAACAAAACGTAAAAGACCTACAAGGAAATCTGATTTTTGACGGATTGGTAAAACATGTTTACACTTTTGAAGATGGTTTGATAAAAACTATGGATATTGAGTTAGTAGAGAATTAATGAAAATATCGTAACCTTTAATTTTGGTCTAAACTATTTAAGTTCTTTATCTTTGCGTTTTAAGAATATATAAAAGGAAATAACTTGTTTTTCCTTGATAAAAAGAATACCACGTGAATTATTTAAAGCTTTTAAGCATAAAATTAATTTTGCTTATACCTGTGATTACTTTCGGTCAGAATTTGGATAAAATAGTAAAAGAAAATAGCGGTAAACGAATCGATACCATAATGCATTTCAAAACCGATTCGCCTTATAATTACATGCCCTTAACGATTATTTCTGGACAAGAAAAAGGACCCGTTTTTACCATTATTGCCGGAATACATGGTTTTGAATATCCACCAATTACAGCGGTTCAGGAGTTAATGAAAGAAATAGATCCGAAGAAGTTGAAAGGAACTTTGATTGTAGTTCCAATTGCCAATGTGGGCTCGTTTTATAAAAGAACACCATTTGTAAATCCGTCAGATCATAAAAATCTTAATAATGCTTTTCCTGGTTCAGAATCAGGAACTATTACAGGACAAATTGCCAATTATATTACAAAAAATATAATTCCAAATTCAGATGTTTTTCTGGATATTCATGCAGGAGATGCTAATGAAGATTTATTACCTTTTGTTTGTTATTATAACAATACATTAGAAGAAAAGAATACTCTTATGAGTCACAAACTTTCGGAGATTTCGGGAATCAATCATATTGTTTCTTATCCATACACCATTACTAAAACAGAACCTGCAAAATATGCTTTTAAACAAGCTTCCCAAAATGGCAAAACGGCTTTAAGTATCGAAGCTGGAAAATTAGGAAATGTGCAGACAGAATCGGTTCATTTGATTAAAAAAGCAGTTTACAATATGCTTAATTATATGGAAATGTACAATAAAGGCACAACACCAGTTAAAAATCCATCAGCGGTTTATCTGAATAATCAGGAATATGTAAAAGCAGAATTGGCTGGCATTTTTCACAGCAACTTAAAAAGCGGTGATTACATTAAAAAAGAAGATAAAATTGGTTTTATTTCGAATGAATTCGGGAAAGTTTTAATTGAAATCAAATCTCCTGCAACTGGAGTCATTTTGTATAAAATCGGAACGCCGCCAGTGAATAAAGGGGAAACCGTTTTTTGTATTGGATTTTAGCATTGACAAAACATTTCTGCGTAATAAATTGACACCTACAACAAACATTAATATTCCGTAGGAATATCTCGTTGGTAAAAAAATAATGTCATTTTCCGTTGTGTCCTGTAGGGACACGTGATATTTCCAATTTCATTTCTACCAACCAGCCATTCCTACGGAATGAAATTGCGCTAAAAAAAGGTTTATACTTTTCAGCATAAACCTTAATCTTATAATGATAAAACAATTTCTTAGTTTGTTCCAGCAGCAACTTTATCCACCAAAAACAATAACTCTCCAGAAACTGGTTTAATCAATTGCATTGGATACAAAGTTGGATTATATGTTCCAGTTGTAACTTCTTTCAAAGCATGAACTTTTTTCTCGCCAAAAGCCACTACAACAATTTTTTCTGCTTTATTGATTAGTGGTGCAGTAAGCGTAATGCGATACATTTTTTGCGGAGCTAAATAATAAGCGTCAACCCATTTGGTTTGTTCGTTTAAAACAGCTTCACCAGGGAAAAGAGAAGCCGTGTGTCCGTCGTCTCCCATACCTAGTAAAATCAGGTCAAATTTTCCTTCTTCACCTAAAACAGTTCTGATTGATTGTTCGTAGCTTGCTGCATATTCTTCAGGAGTAACACCGTCTTGGTACATTTCAAAGATATTCTCTTGCGGAATCGGAACGTGGCTCAATAAGGTTGAATAAGACATTTTTGCATTACTCAAATCATCATTTAACGGAACCCATCTTTCGTCTCCCCAAAAAATATAAACTTTGCTCCAGTCGATTTTGTTTTTGTAAGCATCAGAAGCCAATAATCTGTAAATTCCTGCAGGAGAAGAACCTCCTGTAAGAACAGCTGTAAATTTGCCTTTTGCAGCAATTGCTTTTTCTGCAGAAGCTACAAAAAGGTCTGCAGCTGTTGTATTAATTTCTTCGGTGTTATTATAAATCTGTATCATTTAAAACTTCTTCTTTTGTTTGTGTATTCGGAATCCATGCGTGACCTTGACGAGCCAACAATTCGTCTGCTTCTTCTGGTCCCCAGCTTCCTGCTTTGTAATTTGGGAAATTCTTCGGAGCAGTTGTTTTCCAAACTTGTTGAATCGTTTCGATTGCGTCCCAAGCTTCTTCTACCTGATCCCAACGCATAAATAGAGTAGGATCTCCTAATAATGCATCTGCAATCAATGTTTCGTATGCTTCTGGTGACATTGTAGAACAAGCAAAATAATCAAAAACCATTTCAGCAGGTCTTAAAGACATGGATAAACCTGGTTTTTTAGTCATAAATTGCAGTTTAATGTCCATTGAAGGTTGAATATTGATAATCAGTCTGTTTGGTGTCATTCCTTCTTTTCCGTAAGAAAATGAAGAATGTGGCACTGGTTTAAACTGAATAATGATCGAAGATTGTTTTTCTTCCATTCTTTTTCCAGAACGCAAATAGAACGGAATTCCCTGCCATCTCCAGTTGTCCAGATAAATCTTCATTGCTACATAAGTTTCGGTATTAGAATCTGGAGCAATACCTTTATCTTGACGGTAACCTGGAACCGGAACGCCTTTTACTTCTCCTGCATTATATTGACCTCTTACGATATAATGATCTACTTCTTCTGGTTTGATTCGGCGAATCGATTTTAAAACATCTGCTTTTCGATTACGAATATCATCTGCATTTAAAGAAGCAGGTGCTTCCATTGCCGTCATACATAAAATCTGAAACAAATGGTTCTGAATCATATCTTTTAAGGCTCCAACACCTTCGTAGAATCCGCCTCGTTCTTCAACGCCGACTTCTTCTGCAACGGTAATTTGCACGAAATCAATAAAATTACGGCTCCATAAAGGTTCAAACATAGAATTTCCAAAACGGAAAGCCAAAATATTCTGAACGGTTTCTTTTCCTAAATAATGATCGATTCTGTAAATCTGCTCTTCTTTGAAAGTCTGCGAAAGCATTTCATTCAGTTCAATGGCAGAAGCTTTATCGTAACCAAAAGGTTTTTCGATAATAATACGATCTTGTTTCGGATTTGCAGCCAATCCGATTTTCTTGATATTGCTTGAAATTGTTGAAATGAAAGAAGGCGTAATCGAAAGATAGAAAAGACGATTAGCGCGTTCGCCAAAAGCCAGATCAAAATTGTTGATCTTTTCGTTTAATCCGATGTACGATTCTTCTTTGTCAATATCAAGACTGTGGTAAGTAATATGCGAAAGAAATTTTTCTGTTTCTGGATCATTGTCTGCTTTTCTTCTTGAAAACAGATTTAGATTTTCAGCAACATAAGAGCGAAAATCTTCATTGGTTTTTTCAGCTCTACCGAGAGCAATAATCTGAAACTTTTCAGACATACGTCCGTCAAGGTACAGATTTTGAAAAGCGGGAAAGAGTTTTCTCTTTGCCAAATCTCCAGTTCCTCCAAAAATTACTATAATTGTTGGATTCTTTAGTTTATTTTTAGTCATTGTGTGGTTTAGTTGTGTTGCTTTAATTGTTTATTCAGCCCATTGTGTATGGAAAACGCCTTCTTTATCGATACGCTCGTAAGTATGCGCTCCAAAATAATCACGTTGTGCCTGAATTAAATTGGTTGGAAGATTAGCAGAACGGTAAGCATCAAAATAAGCCAACGAGTTCATTAATCCTGAAACCGGTAATCCTTTTTGAACGGCAAACTGAATAACCGCTCTCATTCCTGATTGGTTTTCTGTTAATTTTGAAGCAATTCCACCGTCTAAAAGTAAGTTTGGTAAATCTGCTTTTGCCACGTATGCTTTTCTGAAATCTTCTAAAATGGTAGCACGAATAATACATCCGCCACGCCAGATTTTAGCAACTGTTTCTAGATTTAATCCGTAGTTGTATTCTTTAGACGCAGTGTGAAGTTGAGCTAAACCTTGAGCATAAGTCACCACAATAGAAAAGAACAAAGCTGATTTTAAAGACGCAATGGCTTCGCTTTGAGAAACTGTTGTTTCATCAGCATTCCAAACTAATTGTTTAGCCGCTTCAATTCTTTCTGGTTTTGTTTTAGACATATCACGCATGTTTACAGCAGCGTCGATTGTTGGAACTGGAACTTGTAAATCCATTGCGTTTTGCGAAGTCCATTTCCCTGTACCTTTAGATCTTGCCCAATCCGAGATTTTGTTGATTAATTGCGTTCCATCTTCATCTTTTTGTTTTAAGATGTTTCCAGTAATTTCAATTAAATAAGATCTTAAATCATCAGTTTGATTCCATTCAGCAAAAGTTTTCTGAATCGTTTCATCATCCAAGTTATAACCTCTTTTCATTAAGTCATAAATCTCAGAAATCAACTGCATGATTCCGTATTCAATTCCGTTGTGAACCATTTTTACATAGTTTCCAGCAGAACCGTTTCCTAAATATTCTACACAAGGTTCATCATCTACTTTTGCTGCAATTGCTTCAAAAATAGGACGAAGTCTTTCATATGCTTTCTGGTCTCCACCTGGCATCATAGCAGGACCGAAACGAGCTCCTTTTTCACCACCAGAAATACCCATTCCGAAGAAGTGGATTCCTTTTTCAGATAATTCTAAAAATCTTCTGTCAGTATCTGTAAAATAAGTGTTTCCACCGTCGATGATGATGTCACCTTTATCTAAATGAGGAAGTAAACTAGCAATTGCGCTGTCAACTGGTTTTCCCGCAGGAACCAATAACATAATCGCTCTTGGTTGTTGAATAAGCTCTACAAAATGTTTTACATCTGTTGTTGCTTCGATAGTGTGATTGGCATCGGCTTCTTGTTGAAGAGAGTTGACTTTTTCTGTATCTAAATCTAAACCTGCAGCCGCGAAGTTATGGCTGGCGATATTTAAAAGTAAGTTACGGCCCATTACACCAAGTCCTACAATTCCAAAATCAAATTTGTTCATAGTTTTCAATTAACTAAATTATTAGAAGAATGTCTGACTGCAAAAAAAGTAAGAGAAAAAACAGTAAAGCTTTTTTATTCAATGTTTTGCAGTAAAACACAGTTTATTTTAATCTTACATTTCAAAATGTAGACCGCTAAGTTAGAGAAAAATGCTGAAAAAGGAGGAGTAAAATCGTTCACTTTTGGTCTTTATTGTGATACTTTTTAGGTGTTAAAAATACACTTATTTTAAAATTTGAAATAAAACTTTACAATCAACTTCATTTCGATCTGATCGGTTTACTACGTTGAAAATGAGTTTTAGACAGCATCTAAAAAAAAATATGAAAAAGAGGATAGGGGTAAAATAGGATTCGGTTGTATTACTTCTGTAACAAAAGCAGAATTAATTAAAAACGATTCTTAATCATGGTTAAAATCATCAATTATCTCTTTATCAAATTGACATTTTTTGGAGCAGAACCCATTGCATTAGAAAAAATTAATGAAGTAGAAAAAAGTGCTCCAAACTTAATTGTTTATGCACTTCCAGTTGTATTATTTTTTACCATTCTCGAATTTGTTGTTTTTTATTTTTTAGAAAGAAAAGAGTACGACAAAAAAGAAACGATAGGATCTGTACTGATAGGCTTAGGAAATCTAACCGTCAATTTGTTTATGAAGACCTTACTACTTTATGCTGTAGTTTGGATTTATAATATATTGCCTTATCGAATGGAATTTAGCTGGTGGAGTTTAATTCCGTGTTTTATTTTCTATGATTTCTGCTCTTATTGGACACATCGAATTTCTCATTATTGCCGTTTTTTCTGGGCGGCGCATGTGGTGCATCATTCGGCAGAACATTACAATTTGACAGTCAGTTTTAGACAAAGTTGGTTTCAGTATGGTAAAATCATCTTTTTTATTCCGCTGATTTTGGCTGGTTTTCATCCCGCTGTATTTTTTATTGCCAATCAGTTAAGTGTTTTGTATCAGTTTTGGGTGCATACAGAAGCCATTGGGAAACTGCATCCGTTTATCGAAAAATATTTTGGAACTCCATCCAATCACCGCGTACATCACGGAAGTCAGGAAAAATATCTAGACAAAAACTTTGGCGCTGTATTCATGATCTGGGATCATTTGTTTGGATCCTTTCAGTACGAAGACGAAAAACCACGCTATGGCATTACTAGTTTATTAAAAAGTAAACTCAATCCGCTGTATTTAAATATTCATGAATTTCAAGATATTATTTCAGATGTAAAACGAGCAAAAGGATTTCGAAAAAAGATGTATTACATTTTTGCAAGTCCAGATGTTATTGCCAAACAGAAATTAAAAAAAGAAACCGTTCAACCTATAAAATCAATTGTATCATGCGAGCAAACGAAAAACGAAAGCAATTTCAACAACAGTTATTCGAATACTTTAACCGAAAAGATAACCGTATAGCCGTTCTCGAGAATGAAATGATCATTACAAAAGGAACCGATAAAGGATTATCATTTACCTATCTTTCAGATAACAGCTGTATTGTACATTGTTATGAATTTAGTTTAAATACCGATTTGGACCTTGATGCTACGATTGATCCTTTTATAAAACTTCTGGCAAATCATAATTTTATATACCAACAGTCTAATTTGTCTTTCAATTAACTAAAAAAATATATTAAATATAAAAAGTATCTATCTTTGATTGAATGTCAAACCGTTTTTGTGAAGTATACTAATACAGATCATATTAGTCTTAGTAATCAAAATGAAGCCGCTTTTGAAAAGGTTTTTAAAACTTATTTCAAAGGCCTTCATGCATTTGCCTATACTTTTGTAAAAGATGATGTTATGGCTGAAGAAATTGTCCAAAATGTATTCTTTCGGATTTGGGAGAAAAAAGAACAATTACAGATTGATGATTCATTAAAATCGTATTTGTACCGATCTGTTCATAACGAAAGTCTGAATCACATTAAACATTTAAAAGTAAAAACTTCTTTTCAACTGCAGTATTCAGGAAATATGGAATCCTCAAATCAAGATTCGTCAAATCAAATGATTGCCACTGAACTCGAAACCGAAATTGAAAAAGCAATAAATGAATTGCCACAGCAATGCCGAATTATTTTTCAAATGAGTCGTTTTGAACAGTTAAAATATCAGCAAATCGCCGATCAATTGAATATTTCCATCAAAACAGTAGAAAATCAAATGGGAAAAGCGCTTAAAGTAATGCGCTCTAAACTAATAGAATATCTTCCATTTTTATTATTTATGATAAATTTATTTCGAAGATCATGAGCCAAAACAATATGAATATGAACGATGATTTACTAGTGAAATATCTAGTTGGCGAAACTGATGCAGACGAAACTGCAATCGTAAAAGACTGGCTGAATGCCAGCGAAAACAATTTAAAATATTACAACGATTTTAAGAAAATCTGGGAAGAGAGTCTTTTAATCGCGTCTCAAAAAACGACTATAAATGAAGATGAAGCCTGGAAACGCTTTCAAAATAGAATTCATGAAAAAGATAATATTATAAAGATTCCAAAAAAATCATACAGTCGCTGGTTGCAAATTGCGGCTTCGATTATCTTGATTTCTACTTTAGGATGGTTGGGGTATTCTTATTTTGAAAATAATTCAGATGATAAATTGATTCAGATTTATGCATCAAATAGTACTATAAATGATACTTTACCAGATGGCACGATAGTTACGTTAAACCAAAATTCTTCATTATCATATAAAAAGTTTGCAGGCCATACCAGACCTGTAACTTTAAAAGGAGAAGCTTTTTTTAAAGTTGCTCCAGATAAAACTAAACCTTTTATTATTTATGTGAATGATGTTAAGGTAAAAGTAGTAGGAACATCTTTTAATGTGAAAAACAAAAACGGTACAACCACTGTAAATGTCGAAACAGGAATTGTAAAAGTCAGCCGAAACAAAGATGAAGTAGAACTAAGAAAAGGCGAAAAAGTAGTCATTGCCAACAAACAGACCGGTTTATTAAAAAGTGTCAGTAAAGGCCGTTTATACAATTATTACCGTAATAAAGAATTAGTTTGCGACCAAACACCATTGCAGGAATTAGTCGATGCTCTTAACGAAATATATAACGTCAATATTATCATTAAAACAGCGTCTTTACAGGAAAAACCATTAACGACAATATTTAAAAATCAGTCACTGGATCAGATTTTAGAAGTAATTCAGGAAACTTTTACGATTAAAATAGAACGAAAAGACAATCAAATCATATTAGAGTAATTCTTTTTTATATGCTCACAAAAATCAAGTTTATTTTTGCACCCGTTTTATTGATTCTTATTTCGGGCGTCTTTTTTAAAGTAAATGCGCAATCTATATTAGATAACGAAATCTCTGTTCATGCAGATAGAAAACCATTAGGCAGTATTTTGGACTTAATGGAAGAAAAAGGAAATTTTAGATTTGCTTATTACAGCAAATTAGTGATTAAAGACAGCGTGGTTAGCATTCATGCTGAAAAATCGACTATAAAAGGAGTTTTAGATCAATTGTTAAGCACAAAATACGAATACAAAGAATCTCCAGGATTTGTTATTGTTCGTTATGCTCCTTTAGAATTGGCTCTTGTATTAGAAAGAAACACCGTTATGAGTGACGGACAGCAAATTGTTAACGGCTATATTGTAGATACAAAAACTAACAATCGTCTTGAAAATGTGAGTGTGCTGGAGAAGAATGCGCTGCTGTCTACCTTAACCAATAGAGATGGTTTTTTTGAACTTCGATTAAAAAATGCACCTCAAGCTATAGAACTGACAGCCGTTAAAGAGAATTATAAAACAGTGACAATGGTATTTCTTTCTGAAATTAAAATTCAGATGGGAGACAAAAAAAATAAAACCGATTATATTGATGGAGATTTTTCTGAAATAGAAAGATCAGGAATCGGGCGTTTCTTTATTTCTTCCAAACAAAGAATACAAGCGCTCAATCTGGGAGGATTCATTTCTAAAGTTCCTGTACAGGCTTCTCTTATTCCGAGTATCAGCACGCGGGGAATGATGAATACACAGATTGTCAATAATTTTTCTTTAAATATTTTAGGAGGTTATAATGCCGGTGTCCGCGGATTAGAAATGGCCGGGCTTTACAACATCAACCGTATGAATGTTGAAGCGCTTCAAATGGCAGGAATATTTAATACTGTTGGTGGATCTGTAAACGGAGTTCAGTTAGCTGGAATTTATAATAATGTTTTTGGCAATTTAAGAGGTTTGCAGTTAAGCGGTATTCATAATAGTGTAAAAGGTTCGCAAATAGGGTTACAAATGGGCGGTATTTATAACAATGTATATAAAGATTCTAAAGGGCTTCAAATTGCAGGAATTGGTAATACAGTAAAAGGTTCTCAGAACGGATTGCAGTTTTCTGGAATATATAATATAGGAAAAGATACTGTGCGAGGTGCCCAAATTTCAGGACTTTTTAATTATGCAAAAGAATTAGACGGAGTCCAGTTTGGATTAATAAACATTACCGATTCGCCATCGGGATATAGTTTTGGTTTACTAAACTTTAAAAAAGGCGGTTATAAGAAAATCAGCATTACAAGCAACGAAATTTCAGATATAAATGTTTCTGTAAAAACGGGAGATCATAAAATGTATACGATTTTAATGGCAGGAAGAAGCGATCGAAGCGATGAAGAAAAACTATTTTCTTTCGGAATTGGAGTAGGGAAGAACATTCCGTTAGGGAAACGTTTTACTTATAATCCCGAATTCAGCACGCAATATCTTTATTTAGGAAATTGGGATGTATACAATTCCTTGACTAAATTCGATTCTTCGTTTTCATTTCAATTATGCAAAGGCGTAGCGCTATCTGCAGGACCTTCGTTTAATCTGTATTGGTCTGAGAAAAAAGATAAATACGGAAATGCAAACACTTCGACTTTTGTTCAGGATCGTACCAAACGTTATACTGTAATTGACAACAACAGCAAAGATATTCTGGGATGGATAGGATGGAGTTTTGGATTGACATTGTTTTAAACGAATAAAAAATGACTGTAAATATTAGTTTATAGGCATTTTAAGCTATGTGGTAGAAACGAGTTTCTTTTTTAATCTCTTTTAAAAGCGAAAAATTCTATGTTTCTATGTGTTGAAAAAAACATTTAAGGATAAATCATCAAAAACATAAAAGCAAACAAATTCATCAAAAGCACCACACCATACACAATATTCGATTTGCCTTTGCTTAACGAAAGCATTACCGTAAAGACCGATAAAGCCAATAAAACAATAGATTTAATATCAAGACCTAAAACAATTGGCATATTCATGATAATACAAACTGCTGCCACACTCGGAATCGTTAATCCGATACTCGCAAGGGCAGAACCTAAAGCCAGATTTAAACTCGTCTGCAGTCTGTTTTTTCTTGCTGCAATAATGGCTGCAATCGCTTCGGGCAATAAAATGATAATCGCAATAATAACCCCGACAAGAGATTTAGGAAGATGGTAACCAATAATAATCGTTTCAATAGTGGGAGAAAGCGTTTTAGCCAGTAAAACCACAATTCCTAAACTAACCAACAGAAAAATAAGACTCGTATAAAACGTTTTATTATTGATTTCTATGGGATGAATTTTAGCGTCTTCATCCGTTCCGTTAGTTAGAAAATATTGGCGATAGCCTTTGGTTTGCGCAAAGAGAAACGAACCGTAAATGACCAAACAAGCAATAGAAGCAAAAATAAGCTGAGGCGTTGAATAATAGGAACCGTGAACACTTTCTGTAAAAGTGGGAAAAACCAAAGTAAATACAATAATTGAAACCAGCGAAACCAAGCCAATAGTTACCGAAGAAGTAGAGAAATTCTGTTCGTAATGTTTGATGCTTCCAATAAGAAGACACAAACCAATAATTCCGTTTAAGATCAACATCGTTGCCGCGTAAACCGTATCTCTGGCCAAAGAAGTGGCTTCTGAACCTTCAGAAAGCATTAAAGAAACAATAATCGAAACTTCAATTACAGTAATCGAAATAGCCAAAATAATCGTTCCGTAAGGTTCTCCAACGCGTTCTGCAATAATCTCAGAATGATGCACAGCCGACATAACACTTAGAATAAGCAAAATACTCGCCGCGATTTGAAAAATAGTACTGTTTGCTATCAGTCCGCTAAAAAGAAGCGCCCAAGATAGAATCGGAATAATGATGGTCCATTGTAATAATTGTTTCATTTTTTGTAGTTTTTAAAAATTATAGCAATAGCCGATAGGGCCAACAGAACCGGCTTGAGTTTGTAATATACGGTTTTTATGGGGAAGATTTTTTTGGAATGGGGATTTTTAAGGAGTTTTTAAGGTTTGGAGATAGGTTTTAGAACAAAGCTTATTTTTCAAACCACAGATTTTAAATTTTAGGTCAACTAAAAAAACAAAAATTTCCCCACTATTTGGTTTCAAATTACAATCTGAAACAAAGTAACGTGCTGATTTTTAGTTTTTTTTATTCGGTGAATATAATTTTATGGAAACAATTTTATAAGACGACCAGAAGAATAAATTTTTAATGAATAACCTAACTTTTAAATTTATGAAAAATGCTTTTCTAGTACTTGCAGCTTGTCTGAGTTCCATTTTGTTCTCCTGCAAAAAAGATAAAAATACAGATCAATTAAATACAGAAACTGAAAAGTCGGATACTACCAAATCGGAACTAATTGCCGATAATGGCTGGCCGAGAGAAGCCGAAAATAACGGTACAAAACTGGTTTATTATCAGCCTCAGGTAGACGATTGGAAAGATTTTAAAGATCTTACGGCGCGTGTGGCTTTTTCGCTGACGCCAAAAGATGGAAAACAGGTTTTAGGTGTAGCTTCTTTAAAAGCGGAAACATTGGTAGACAAAGACAACCGAAGCGCTTTTATTAAAAATATTCAAGTAACCGATATTCGCTTTCCTGCTTTGGATGAAAAGAAAGTTCCCGAAATGGAAAAACTGTTTAAAGAAACGCTGCCTCAAAGCGGAGATCCGATTTCGGTAGATCGTATTTTGGCCGATTTAAGTCATACCAAAAGTCCAGCAAAAGGGATTGCTACTAAAAACGATCCACCTGCCATTTTTTACAGCACCAATCCAGCAATTTTGCTGATAGTACAGGGAGAACCTGTTTTGGTTCCTATAGATAAATCGGATATTCAATTTGTGGTCAATACGAATTGGGATGTGTTTTATGATAAAACGGCAAAAGATTATTATCTATTAGTTGATAACATTTGGCTGACTTCTAAAGATATTGCGGGCAAATGGACGAAAACGACTAAATTACCTTTAAGTTTAAGTAATTTACCTTCGGGAGAGAATTATGATGAGGTCAAAAAAATGATTCCGCCGCCATCTTCTGGAAATGCTCCAGAGGTTTTCTACAGCAATAAACCAGCAGAATTGATTGCAGTAAACGGAAGTCCGAAATTCGTTAAAATCGACGGAACCAAATTAATGTATATTGATAATACTGAAAATGATGTTTTTGCGAATGAAGGAGATGGTCAGTATTATGTGTTATTATCGGGAAGATGGTTTAAATCGAAAGCCTTAACTGGACCTTGGTCGTATGCAGGAAATAATTTACCAGCTGATTTTGCTAAGATTCCAAAAGATTCTCCACGTGCCAATGTATTATCATCTGTACCTGGAACGCAGGAAGCAAAAGATGCCGTTATGTTGGCTCAAGTTCCCACAACTGCTATTTTGAAAAAATCGGATGCTGAGGCAAAAGTAAAAGTAGCTTATGATGGTGGAACGGCTCAGTTTAAACCTATTGAAGGCACAAAAATGCAATACGCAAGCAATACGCAGGAAAAGATTATAAAAGTAGGCGATTTGTATTATTTATGTTTTCAGGCGGTTTGGTTCATGTCAACCAGTCCAAACGGACCTTGGAAAACAGCCGATTCTGTTCCGAAAGAAATTTATACCATTCCGCCAAGTTCGCCTGTATATAATGTAACGTATGTAACGCAAACGACAACCGATACAACGGTAGAAAGCAGTTCTACTGCGGGTTATTTAGGTGCTTTTATTATTGGAGCAACATTTGGCGCTATCTTGACTTATGGAACAGGATGGTATTATCCGCCTTATGTTTATTATGGCGGAATGTATCCAATTTATCGTCCGTGGCCTTATGCGTATGGAGGAGGAGCAGTTTACAATCCGTGGACGGGTGGTTATGCTGCCGGAAGACGTGTTTACGGACCTTATGGCGCTGCGGGAACTTCGGCTTGGTATAATCCAGCAACAGGAAGATACGGACGTTCTGCAAGTGTGCAAGGCTGGTATGGTGGTCGCACGGCTGCAAGTACCTATAATCCGTGGACAGGAAATTATGCTAGAACCAATCAAGGACATAATGCGTATGCGCAATGGGGACATTCAGCAGCGACAAACGGAAATCAGTGGGCACAAACGGGACATATTACAACTCGACGCGGAACAGCAATTGGTTACGAAACTTCGGGAGGAAATAAAGGTGTTATTACACATCGAAGAGGCGGAGGAACAACAATTCATACCAACAATAATGTCTATGCAGGCCACGACGGACATGTTTATAAAAAAGATGCAAACGGAAATTGGAGTCACTATAATAATGGAAACGGTGGTTGGACGCAAGCAGGAACTTTGGGCTCATCCAAAAAATCGGGTGAAGGGATTCAAAATAGGCCCAATCAAGGACTTGGCGCCAATGGAGCTGGAGAACGAATTCAGCGTGATAAAACAAATCAAGGATTAGGAGCAAACGGAGCAGGAGAAAGAATTCAACCGAAAGCCAATCAAAATTTAGGAGGTGAAACCAGAATTGGTGAAGGAATACAGCGTGATAATTTCCCTAAAGCAGATCAAACACTAGGACAACCTAATAAACCACTTGGAGAAGCGGGGCGTCCAGATATTACAAACGATCTTGATCGCTCTGCTTTTTCAAGAGATCGCGGAGAATCCCAAACCCGTAATTTCCAAAACTTCCAAAGAGATGGCGGTGGTCGTTTAGGCGGTGGCGGCGGTTTTAGAGGCGGCGGTGGCTTTAGAGGAAGAAGGTAGAAAGAATAAAGAGTAAAGAGTAAAGAATAAAAGTTAGTTATAATTCAAAGAATCAGGAATGGTAGAAATACTGTGCCTGATTTTTTTGTTTTTTAACCGCAAAGCACGCAAAGATTTTTGCTTCTGAGGATTTATAAAATGCAAAGTTCGCAAAGCTAAGTGAATAAACTTTGCGTCTTAGCGACTTTGCGAGATTAAAAGCCTTGCGTACTTTGCGTTTAAAAAATTTAGCCACAGATTACAAAGATTAACACAGATTTAAAATCCTTTTTAATCCTTTAATCTGTGGCGAATATTAAACAAACACAAGCTTTGCGTTCTTTGCGCTTTTATGAAGTTTTGCATATAAAAAATCCTAGCGTGCTTTGCGGTTAAAATTTTAGCCACAGATTACACAGATTAACACAGATTATAAAATCCTTTTTAATCCTTTAATCTGTGGCAAATATTAAACAAACACAAAGCTTTGCGCTCTTTGCGTTTTTAGAAAGTCCTATTAGTAAAAAATCCTAGCGTGCTTTGCGGTTAAAAAAATTAAAGTAAAGCAGATGTCTCAACAATTAAAGCCTGCATCAACTCACTTGCTTTATGATGTTTTAAATTGCTTGTGTTTTGTCCCGACCAGAAATTAACCAAATCAGTTCTTCCTTGAGCCAGAGCTACGGTTTTTAAAGACGCCATCAATCTGGTTTGAAGTGGAAAAGGAAGCACTTCTTCCTCAAAAGGAACATTGTTGGATATTGTATTGCAAACCATTCGGCCCATTCTTCCCGTAAGCGATTTTGAAACCGTGGTTGGAATATTCGGATTTGCAAACAATGCTTGTTTATGTAAATGAACAGCAGCAGATTCATCAGTAACCATAAAAGCAGTCCCCAATTGTACGGCGTCAGCACCTAAAGTCATCGCGGCTGCGATTCCTTTTGCATCTATAATTCCGCCAGCTGCAATAACTGGCGTTTTGGTTTTTGCTTTTAATTGCTGAATAAGACTGAATAAACCTGTAAAAGAATCTTGTGCAGGTTTTAAAAAAGAAGGTCTGTGTCCCCCAGCTTCAAATCCTGCGGCGACAATTGCATCAACTTCGGCATCTTCTAGAGCAAGTGCTTCTTCTAAAGTCGTTGCAGCACCAATAGTTTTGATACCAAGTTTTCGGCTTTCTTGAAGGATTTCCTTTGACGGAATTCCGAAAATGAAACTAAAAACTTTAGGTTTTAATTCGAATACAACTTCTACTTGTTTTTCAAATTTAGAAGGAATATCAGAAGATAAATCTGGAAGTGAAATTCCTAATTCATCGAAATAAGGTTTAAAATTCTGCTTGATTTTTTCTAATTTTTCTGAAGGATAGTTTAGAAGACTTTCGTCCACATCATTAACCCATAAATTGATATTATAAGGTTTAGAAGTGGCCAATTTAATATCTTTTCCAGCCTGTCGAATTTCTTCTGGTGTGAGCGTATAAGCGCCGTAACTGCCCAATCCGCCTGCGTTGCTTACCGCTGCTAAAAGTGAAGGAGTGGAAAAACCTCCGCCCATCGGACCTTGTAAGATTGGATACTCAATGCCTAGTAATTGTGTTATTTTGGTTGAATTCCACATTGTGTTTTAATTTACTTTTGATGCTAATTTGTTACTAATAACCCATTTGCCATCAACAACGATAAGACTTAAAAAGTCATAATAATCATACTCGAATATTGGAACCTGAACTTTTGCCATCGCAGTATTATTGATGATTTCTAAAGATATGATTTTCATTTTAAATTCTTCTCCCAATTCCTTCGGACTTTTGCGATTTTTCACGCCTTCCAGATATTGATTTAAGGTTTTAAAATGCGTTTCTCCACTGAGATCAAAGCCAATAATGGCCTGCGAATAAAAAACACTTTGTAATAAAGGAACATCACCGTTGTAAATCCCGTTAAAATAATTCGTAAGTACAGCTCTAATGGAGCTTTCTTTAGTATCAGAACTTTTCATGTTTTAAATTTTAATGGACTGTTCAGTTTTATTGAATTGTAAAAATACTATTATTTAAAGACGTTAGCTTCAATTATTTTCATCGTTTTTAAAGTAAGAAACAAAAAAAGAAAGCTTGTGTTTTCAGGAATGAAATTTTACGGTTGAGTCGTAAAAAATGATTCTTCGGTTATATAAAAAAGGTTTGAAACATTTATTTAAGCAATTTTGCCACAAAGCTTAATCACTATTTTTATGATTTCACCTCTTACTATAATTGCTGCGACAAATTTTTCTGCTATTGCAAATAACGCAGTTTCTTATGCAGCTGGACTTGCAAAAGCTACCGGAGCAAAATTGATTTTATTTAATTCATTTTCTTTGAGCGTGCACAGTGCAAACTCACATATAACCGCAGATGCGATGCAAAAGCAAATTGAAAAAGCAATTTCTAGGCTTGAAAATTTAGCCAAAGAAACAGCCGATTCATTTAACATAGAAATATCAGCCATTTGTACTTATTCTTTTTTGGAAGATGAACTTCCGAGAATTATAACACAAACCAATGCAGATGTTGTTGTAATGGGAATGGCAGAACGTTCTTTTGAGCAGGAATTATTAGGGAATTCGACAACAACGGCAATCAAAAACCTGCATATTCCAGTTTTAGCAGTTCCTCAAAATGCACGTTTCATTGATATTAAAAAAGTATTGTATGCATGCGATAGCTTAAGTTTTTCGGCAATTAAAAGATTCAGCTGGATTAAAAATGCTTTAGGAGACTTTGGTGCAGAAATCGAGTTTTTTAGTGTAGACGAAAAACTAGATGATTTGAAAGAAGAACAACACCGAATTTTAATGAATTCGAATATTGAAAAAGAATTTGAGGATGTTAAATATTTGTATAAAAGTGTAAGATCAAATGCCGTAATTAACGAAATTAAGAAAGAAATCAAGAATTATGAAGCCAATCTTTTGATTATGGTGCCTCAAAAATATGGTTTTTGGGATTCTTTGGTTCACAGAAGCAAAACTAGGATTCTGGCAGCAGGGCTTGATATCCCGTTATTGTCGTTTCCAAATTATTAGAAATTAATTTGTTTTAAAAACAATGATATAAAAATTACAAGGTTTTTTTGAAGAAATTTTATCAAAATAAATTTTAACAGATTCTTTTTTGATTTTAGGGATTCTATAATTTTTGCCGTTTGTTGTAGGATATCAAAATTATATTTTAACATTTCAGGTAGTTTTGTTAATTATTCTTAATTACCTGCTAGTTTAAGATTTTTTTAAATTAATTTTGTGGCACTCTAAAAACTTAATGCAGATAGATTTTTTTATCAGTATGGCAATAGCTGTAATTGGGAAATATCTACAAGCTTAAAAGCATCTTATGATTTTAAAAATAAGATAAATTAAAAATTCTATACCAAGTAACACCGAGAAACACTTTGTGTAGGTTTTTAATTTATTTTAATTGGATTTTGTATAATACTTTTAGTTTGTTCAGGTTTTTTAACAGATTTCTCAGAGAAAAGTTTTGTCAGAAGATTTAATCCGCTTTTACGGTTCATATTTTAGGTATTTATAATGAACGGTTCAAAAGAAGAAAAGAAGTAATAAGCATTGGGTACGAAGGGTACAAAGCTTAAAAAAAAACAAAAACAAATGAGCGCAGTAATTACAGCTATAGGTGGTTTCGTACCATCATCAATCCTGACCAATAAAAAGATTTCAGAGACAGTTGATACATCGGAGGAATGGATCATCAAAAGAACTGGAATTAAAGAACGTAGAATCGCAGACGACGATACAGCAACATCTGATCTTGCTGCAGCTGCTATTGAGAATTTATTCGAAAATTACAATGTAGATCGTAACGAGATTGAAGCTTTGCTAGTAGCAACAGCAACTCCTGATCACATTTTAGCACCAACTGCTAGTATTGTATGTGATAAAAGCGGTTTGACAAATGCTTTCGGAATTGACATGAATGCCGCTTGCAGTGGATTTTTATATGCACTGGAAATGGGGGCAAACATGATCGAAAGTGGCCGTTACAGCAAACTTATTATTGTTGGTGCAGACAAAATGAGTTCGATCGTAGATTATGAAGACCGTAACACTTGTATTCTTTTCGGAGACGGAGCAGGAGCGGTTTTGTTAGAAAAATCAGAATCTAAAGTTGGTTTAATGAAAACGATTCTGAAAACAGACGGAAGCGGTGTTTCTTCTTTGGCTGTGCCAGCTGGAGGTTCTAGAAATCCAACTTCTATGCAAAGTCTTTTACACAGAACACATTATTTAAAACAAGATGGTGCTTTTGTATTTAAAAGAGCCGTTGCAGCAATGAGCCAAGTTTCGCAAGATGCTTTGGTAAAAAATGAATTAGAAGCAGACCAAATTGACTGGGTTGTGCCTCATCAAGCTAATTTGAGAATTATCAACGCTGTAAGCGAAAGTTTGAATATTGATTTTGAGAAAGTTAAAGTAAATATTGACCGTTACGGAAATACAACATCTGCAACAGTTCCGTTGTGTTTATGGGATTTCAAAGACGATTTTAAAGAAGGACAGAATGTATTGATCACTACTTTTGGAGCAGGATTTTCTTGGGGTGCTACGTGCTTGAAATGGGGCGTAATGCGTGAAAGAAAATCTGTAGAAAAAACAATTACAAATAATGAAGAAGAAAATGTTTTAGTGGCGCATTAAGTGTTGCAGCATTTTTTCAAACTACAAGAAATAAATGAGGTTACGCAACCAAAATAAAAAGTCGGGCAAGAATTTTTTCTATAAATATTACAGAGTTATTGTAATTCCGGCAGTTTTCTTGGTCTATCTGTCATCTTATTATTTTTTAAATCCATATAGAAATTTTGAAGAGGAAGGTCTGCTCGATGTGGATCAGACCTTCGATATTTTCATTATTCTTCTATATTGTGCCATACTTACAGAACTAACTTTGTTTGTTGGCAGAAAATTAAATTATTACATACGCTGGGAACAAAATCCAGCTTTTAGGGCAATAGCACAATTTATCTGCTTAATTGCCGGAAATATTCTTCTTAATTACTTCTTTTCCTGTCTTTGGGATTATTTATACCCGTGCACGGCTTTAGAAGAAAATGATTTGGTTATAATATGGCAGTCTAAAATTATGGCTGCGATTATTTCACTCTTCATTAGTGCCATTCATACCGGAATATTTCTATTGAACAGATGGCGTTTGAATGCCATCGAAACTGCCGAATTAAAAGTTAAAGCCTCTGAACTTCAGGAAGCTGTTACACGTTCGAAATTAGAATCTTTAAAAATGCAGTTAGATCCGCATTTTGTTTTCAATAACTTCAGCACTTTGACAGAGTTGATTTATGATGATCAAAAAGAAGCGGCTTCGTTTTTAGAAAATATAACGAGAGTATATCGTTATATGATTTCAAATTCGAATAAAGATACGATTACTGTAAAAGAAGAAATAGAATTCTTGAATGCTTATTTTTATTTATTAAAGAAAAGATTGGGCGAAAAAATCGATTTGAAAATTGAGATTGATTCAGATTCTTTGGCACTTCATTTACCACCATTAACTTTGCAATTATTGGTAGAAAATGCCGTAAAACACAATATGGCGACTTTGACAAATCCACTTACTATTACTGTTTTTTCGGATTCAGGTGATATTATTGTTCGAAATAATCTGCAAAGAACTGCGGGAAAAAGTTTGGTTTCAACCGGAATAGGAAATAAGAATATTGAATTCCGCTATAAAATTTTATGCGAAAGAATGCCGATTTTTAGTGAGTCTAACGGATATTATGAAGTGCGTCTGCCATTAATTTAAGAGTTATGAAAATTTTAATTGTAGAAGATGAAAGTATTAACGCCAGCAGATTAAAAAGACTGTTGGAAGAGTTAGAACCCGATTGCGAAATTTTAGATATTATCGATACTGTGGTTGATACTGTTGCATGGCTAAAATCGAATCCATGTCCGGATTTAATAACAATGGATATTCGTTTAGCAGACGGATTAAGTTTTGCTATTTTTGATGAAATCGAAATCACTTGTCCGGTTATTTTTACTACTGCTTATGACGAATATGCAATTCGTGCCTTTAAGGTAAACAGTATCGATTATTTGATGAAACCCATCGAAAAAAACGAATTGGAATTTGCCTTAACAAAATTCAAATCTTTAAATAAAAATGAAACCAGCGTTACCAATATCGCTGGAATTCTAAAAGAACTGATTGAAAAACCTGTTTTTAGAATGCGTTTTTTGGTTACCTATCGTGATGGTTATAAAAGTGTAGATGTTTCAGATATCGACTTTATATATTCTGAATTTAAAACAAGCAATTTGTTTCTTAAATCAGGCGTAATTATTTCTATTCCCCAAACAATGGAAGAACTGGAACAGGAATTGGATCCTAATATCTTTTTTCGTGCCAACCGCCAGTTTTTCATTCGCGCAGAAAGCATCAAATCTATTGCGAATTACTTCAACGCAAAGCTAAAAATTCAATTAAAACTAGATCCCGAACGCGAGGTGATCATCAGTAGAGAAAAAACACCTTTCTTTAAACAGTGGATGGATAGATAGGGTAAAGGTGCTGAGGTTCTGAGATGCTGAGGTTCTAAGGGGGGTAGTTGCAGAGGCTCAAAGGAACAAAGGTTCAAAGCTTCAGAGGTTTGCCACCAATTTCACAAATTTACATGAATTTTTTCCTTATTTTATTATTGTCATCCTGAGGAACGAAGGATAACACATGCTATTCCGTAAAGTATAGCGGACAATCTGTGTCGAGTTTCTAGTGTGATCCTTCGTTCCTCAGGATGACAAACTGCGAAAAAAAAATCCTTTCTAATCTTTTAATCTGTGGCAGAAAAAACTTCACATGGTAAAAATTCGAGAAATTATACTATCAGTATTTCCATATAAGAATCTAATTAGCGAAAATTAGTGCAATTCGTGGCAAAAAAAACTTAATGACTTAGTGCCTTAGTGGCAAAAACAAACCCCATCCGTTTCAGTATCGAAAAATTACGTTTGGGTAACTTTCTTCCAAAAAAAAGAGCTGTTCTGCTGTTATTTTGCGCTCAAATTTGAGGTAATTCATTTAAAATGAAAAATAAAATGACAAAACAGTTTTTTCAAAATAACAAAGCAATTGGCAGGATTGCGGTTTTATTGATAATCATTTCCCTTTCTTCGTGTGGAAAAAGTGCAGATGCGCAAATGGCTCCTCCAAAGCCAGAAGTAGACTTTTTACAAACCAGTTCAGAAACGGGAGCAGTAGAAAAAAAATACCCAGCAACTGTCGAAGGTGCTGTAAATGTTGACATAAAAGCTCAAGTATCAGGTTATCTTGAGGCTATTTATGTGAAAGAAGGAGATTACGTAAACAAAGGACAATCTCTTTTTAAAATTAAAGGCGATGTTTATGCCGAACAAGTAAACAACAGTCGTGCAGCATATAAAAGCGCTTTGGCTAATCAGGCAAATGCTAAACTGGAAGTAGAAAAAATAAAACCTTTAGTAGAAGGAAAAGTTTTTTCAGACATGCAGTTAAAAACAGCACAAGCCAATTACGAAGCAGCAACGGCACAAGTAGCACAGGCTAAAGCCGCTTTAGGATCATCTCAGATTAATGCCGATTTCTCTTTGATTAAAGCTCCTGTAAGCGGCTATATTAGCCGAATTCCGAATCGTATTGGAAACTTAGTAACACCAACCGATGCTGTTCCGTTAACGACACTTTCAGAAATCAACAATGTATTTGTGTATTTCTCTCTTACAGAAGCAGATTATCTGGCTTTTTCAAAAGATGTTGGGGCTAATCAATCCGTAAGTTTAATTATGGCCGATGACAGCGAATACGACCAAAAAGGAAAACTGGAAGTTGCCAGCGGAAATATTGATCGTGCAACAGGTACAATTTCTTTAAAAGCCATTTTTCCAAATCCGAAAAAACAATTGCGTGCAGGAGGTTCTGCTAGAATTGTCTTAAACAAAAGTTTATCATCTGTAATTACAGTTCCGATGGCGAGTGTAAAAGATATTCAGGACAAATTTTTCGTCTTTGTTTTAAAAGAAGGAAATAAAGTAGCGATGGTTCCAATTGAAATTGCAGGAAGCGCAGGCGTAGATTACTTCGTAAAATCGGGTTTAAAATCGGGAGATAAAGTAGCTTTAAATTCTATCGATGTTCTTTATGACAGTATGGAAGTTGTTCCGAAAACCGCTTCAAAAGCCGTAAGCAGCAAATAATTTTTGATTTAAAAATATAAAATAACATTTTCCATGTTAAAGAAAATAATAGACAGGCCAGTATTGGCCACAGTTATCTCTATTGTATTGGTAATATTGGGGATTATAGGTCTTACCAGATTATCTGTAACGAGATTCCCTGATATTTCGCCGCCAACTGTAATGGTAAGCGGTTCGTATCCAGGAGGAAATAGTGAAACCGTTATTCGTTCTGTGGTAACGCCATTAGAAGAACAGATTAACGGAGTTGAAAATATGCAGTATATTAAATCTACTGCAAGTAATGACGGATCGTTTTCTATCAGTGTCATTTTTAAACAAGGAGTAGATCCAGATCAGGCAGCTGTAAACGTTCAGAATAGAGTACAGCAGGCAACTCCAAAATTACCGCAAGAAGTTGTCCGTATGGGACTTACAACTTCGAAACAGCAAAATAGTATGATTGTTATTTTCAACTTGTATACAGATGATAATAGCAAATACGACGAATTGTTTTTGCAGAATTATGCGAATATAAACCTTGTACCGCAAATGAAACGTGTTCCAGGTGTTGGACAAGTTCAGATTTTTGGTCAGAAAGATTATTCTATGAGAATCTGGTTGGATCCTCGTAAAATGGCAAATGCAGGTTTAGTTCCTTCAGATGTGACGCAGGCCATCGCAGAACAAAGTTTAGAATCGGCTCCGGGTAAATTAGGAGAAGAATCCAAAGCGGCTTTAGAATATGTAATTCGTTACAAAGGAAAAAAGAACAAACCAGAACAATATGAAAACATTGTAGTTAAAAATAATGGAAGTAATGTTTTAAGATTAAAAGATGTGGCACGAGTAGAATTTGGTTCTATTTCGTATAGTGGAGACAACAAATCGAATAGTAAAAATGCTGTAACAATGGCAATTTTACAAACTTCTGGTTCTAATGCCAATGATATTGAAATTGGAATTAATAAAGAAGTAGAAAGACTTTCGAAATCTTTCCCTCCAGGTATTAAATACGTAAACGTAATGAGTACCAAAGACAGATTGGACGAAGCAACTGGGCAGGTAAAATCAACATTGTTTGAAGCTTTTATTCTGGTATTTATCGTAGTGTTTATTTTCCTTCAGGACATTCGCTCGACGATTATTCCAGCTATTGCGGTTCCAGTTGCAATTGTGGGAACATTTTTCTTCCTTTTGGTTTTCGGATTTACGATTAACATCTTAACGCTTTTTGCCTTAGTACTTGCGATTGGAATTGTGGTCGATGATGCGATTGTTGTTGTCGAAGCTGTTCACAGTAAAATGGAGGAAGATGCAGGAATTTCAGCAAAAGAAGCTACTCACGGTGCAATGGCAGAGATTACGGGTGCAGTAATTTCGATTACTTTAGTAATGTCAGCCGTATTTATTCCAATTGGATTTATGACAGGATCTTCGGGGATTTTCTATAAACAATTTGCTTATACATTGGCGATTGCGATTATCATTTCGGCTGTAAATGCCTTGACGCTTACTCCGGCTTTGTGTGCACTTTTGTTAAAGAATCACGGAGATAAACATGGAAATCACGAGCATAAAACCAGTTTTAAAGACCGTTTCTTCATTGGATTCAATACGAGTTTCAACAATTTTACGGGAAGATATATTAAAGGCGTTCGTTTCCTTATCGGAAAAAAATGGATTGCTGCAGGGTTAGTTACTGGAGTTACAGCACTTGCAGTTCATATGATGATGTCTACACCAAAAAGTTTTGTTCCGTTAGAAGATGACGGATTCATGGTGTACAGTTTATCTATGCCTCCAGGAACAGCTCTTGATCGCACGACTGCGGTGGTGGAGAGAATGGAGAAAATATTAGAAACAGAAAAAGCTATTGATGTTAATACGAGTATTACGGGATTCAATATTTTGAGCAACAGTGCCAGCACCGCTTATGGTTTAGGGTTTATCAAACTAAAACCTAAAAAAGAAAGAGGTGAAGTTAAAGATATTGATGAAATTTTGAATAGCGTTACGGCCAAATTATCGACAATTAAAGAAGGTTCGATTATGGTTTTCAGAATGCCTCCAGTGGAAGGATTTGGTGTAACGAGTGGTGCCGAAATTGTATTGCAGGACAGAATGGCAAGAAGCCCTGAAGTATTGAAAGCAATGTCTGATAAAGTGATTGCTCAAATTATGCAGCAGCCTGGTGTGCAATACGCTTACACAACTTTTAGAGCCGATTATCCACAGCTGGAATTGGAAGTAGATGAAGATAAAGCCCGCCAGATGGGAGTGAATGTAAAAGATCTTTTAGGAAACATTCAAACTTATTTTGCAGGAGATCAATCATCAGATTTTACTCGATTCGGAAAGTTTTACAGAGTGAATGTAAAAGCAGACGGAATTTTCAGAATGGATCAGGATGCGTTTAATGAAATTTTCGTAAGAAATGCTGATATGCAAATGGTTCCAGTAAAATCAATCGTGAAATTCCATAAAGTGTACGGACCAGAATCGGTAAACCGTTACAACCTTTATAATTCGGTAAATATTACTGCAATGGCTTTACCAGGTTACAGTAACGGTCAGATTATGGGGAATCTGGAAAAAGTTTTAGACAAACTTCCTGCTGATTATAGTTACGAATGGACAGGTTTAAGTTTGGAAGAAAAAGCAGGAGGAAACCAAACGGTTGCGATTTTCGGATTATGTCTCTTGTTTGTGTTCTTTTTATTGGCTGCACAATACGAAAGTTACTTATTACCGCTTGCCGTTTTACTTTCAATTCCAACAGGTATTTTAGGTGCTTTTGCAGGAGTTAAAGCGGTTGGTTTAGACAATAATATTTACGTTCAGGTAGGATTAATCATGCTGGTCGGACTTCTAGCGAAAAATGCCATTTTGATTGTGGAATTTGCATTACAAAGACGTCTCGCGGGATTAAGCATTGTCGAAGCGGCAATCGAAGGAGCAAGATCAAGGTTAAGACCAATTATCATGACTTCGCTGGCCTTTATTGTAGGTATGATTCCGTTAATGTTTGCTTCTGGAGGAACTGCTGTAGGTAATAGATCTATTAGTGTCAGCGCTTCAATCGGAATGTTAAGTGGTGTGATTTTAGGAATTTTTGTAATTCCGTTACTTTTCATTGTATTCCAATATTTACAAGAAAAAGTATCCAGCAAAAAGATTCCAGCACAAGTTCAAACGATAAAAGAATAAAAATGAAAACACTATATAAAATCGGAGTTGTTTTACTTACCGGAACGATCATGACTTCGTGTGTGGTAGGAAAAAAATATTCCCGAACAGATTTGAATGCTCCAGAAAAATTCCGAGAGGAAATGGCTGTTACTGGAGACACGGTTTTACTGCCGTGGAAAAGTTATTACAAAGATCCTTTGTTGGTTAATTTGATTGAAAAAGCCCTCGTTAAAAACAACGAGGTGCTTATTGCAATGAAAAGTATGGAACAGCTTGACCTTAGTTACAAACAAGCCAAGCTGTCCTTACTTCCAACACTTGATTTTGATGCTGGCGCAAGTCGTGCTTATCAGTCAAAAAACTCTTTAAACGGATCGTTAAGTGCGCAGTTTATTGGTAAAGATTATATGGATGATTACAGTGCCAATTTGCGTCTTTCTTGGGAAGTTGATATTTGGGGAAAAGCAGCGATGCAGAAAAGAGATGCTAAAGCGGCGTATTTTGCTCAAAAAGAAAATCTTTCGGCATTAAAAACCCGAATTATTGTTCAAGTGGCACAGGCTTATTACAATCTTTTAGGTTTGGACGAACAGCTTAAAATTGCAGAAAAAAATATCGAATTGAGTACAAGTACTTTGGATATGATGAAATTGCAGTACAATTCAGGTTCGATTAGTTCTTTGGCTGTAAATCAGACGGAAGCTCAGAAAAAAACGGCTGAATTATTAGTGCCTTTAGCGAAAGCGAATATCGCAGTACAGGAAAATGCCTTGCAGATTTTATGCGGTGAATATCCAGATAAAGTAGAACGTGCTGGAAATATTGATGCAGCAGAGATAAACGTTATTTTTCCAACAGGAATTCCAATGTCACTTTTAAGCCGAAGACCTGATGTAAAAGCAAGCGAATATGCGGTAATGTCTGCCACTGCAAAGACAGGATTGGCAAAAGCTTCCATGTATCCTGCTTTAAGTTTAAATCCGTCGATTGGAGTGAATTCATTTGAATTTGAAAAATGGTTTGATTTTCCAGGATCGATTACTAAAACGATAGCAGTAAATCTGGCGCAGCCTATTTTTAGAAAAAAAGCATTGCGAACAGCTTATGAGGTAGCGGTTTTAGAACAAGAAAAAGCAGTCGTTCAGTTTAAACAATCGTTTATTACAGCTGTTGGAGAAGTAAACGACGCCATGTCAAGATTAAAATATGCCGATGAAAGAATTGTTTTAGCCGAAGAAAAAGCAGCGTCTTTAGACAAAGCTACTGCAGATGCTTCACTGCTTTACAAAAGCGGTATGGCGAATTATTTAGAGGTAATTACGGCTCAAAATAGTTCACTTCAAAATGATCTGGATGTTGTGACTATAAAATTAGAAAAATTAAACGCGGCCATTAATCTTTACCGTGCCTTAGGAGGCGGAGTAGAGTAGAAGCCAATAATTTATTGCAATTCACTATCTCTTTAAGGAAACTTGAGAGGTGGTGAATTTGTATTTTAATAGATTTTGAATTACTGATATGGACAAAATTACTTTTACCCGTTCAGAGCTTTATAATTTAGTTTGGAAGTTTCCACTCGTACAAATTGCAAAACATTATGAGATTTCTACGATGGGAATTAAAAATGCCTGTTCCAAACTGGAAATTCCGCTTCCAAAAAACAAACATTGGACAGGACCAGAATACAAGCGTATGAGCATTCCAAAATTGGATTTCAATTATAAAGGAAATAATGAAATCAGCATTTTTAAAAAGAGGTATGAGATGCAGTTTAGAACTGCATCCAAACCGACACCTTTACAAGAATTGGCCAAAAAAATTAAAAGCGATGAGAACGCTCCTTTGCAAGTTCCTAAAAAGCTGAAAAATCCTTTTCCTATTGTTACGGCAACAGAAAAACATTGGATCAGTAAAGTTTTAAATGATGGAATTTATGAAGCCAAATCTAATGTTTTGGACTTGAATGTTTCTATTGACAGCATCAATCGTGCTTTGTTGTTTATGAATGCTTTTATAAAATTAATAGAATACCGCGGTCATAAATTTGGAAAAAGTGAACACGGTTTGGATACCGTTTTTTTTAGCAACGGAACCGAAATTAAAGTAGATTTAAGAGAAGCTTTAAAACGAATTACGGCCAACGGCTTAAGAGAAACTACAGAATATGTTTTTACAGGCGATTTTATCTTTAGAATAGCAAAGGAATCCGATAAAAAAGAATGGCGAGATGGACGTATCATGTTGGAAGATAATTTGGCACTAATTGTAGCCAAATTAGAACTAATGGCACTGGAAGAATAAAATAGAAACTGCTGGCTGTATTTTGCCAGCAGTTTTTTTATTTAATTGATTTCCTTTTTTAAAAGCAACTGTTTTACAGGAAGATTTTCTGTCATCGCTTCTGAAAAGTTAAATGCAGTGTATCCCATTCCGATAAGAGTTTCTTTCAAAATCAAATCAGATTCGAAGAGTTTTACCCAAATAAAATCGTGTTTTCTTTGTTGGGCAATGACTTCTGCTCGATCAAAAAGTATTTGAATTTCTTCAGCATCTGAATAAACAATATGTTCGATACAGATAGGTTTTGAGGCTTCGATTTTTTCATTTAAAATTCGAGAAGAATTCAATTGCAGAAAAGACGATGGAGTTTCATTTTCATGAACCATTAAAACTTCAATATTAAAATCATTTTGAACTTTAAAAAGTGCAGGAATAGAAAGAGTTTCGGCAACATATTTTTCGCCAATTGTTTCAGATAAAAATAGATTCGAATAGAACTTTTTTGCCTGATCTTCCATCCAAGTGGCGGTATCTTGTACAATAACGACAAATTGTGCTTTTTTTGACATGTTTTTTGGTATTCAATTATCAATACAAAATTGAGGTTATTTGTTTGGCAAGAAAAGGGAAAGAAGTCTGAAATGTTGGTCAGAAAGTCGGTTTTCTAGATATCGTTTCGATATTCTAAAGGAGAAAGCTGTGTATAATTTTTAAAGAATTTTCCAAAAACAGATGGATTTGAAAAATGCAATACATCGCTAATCTGAGTAATAGTTAGAGATTTATTTTGAAGTAAAACTTTAGCTTCTAAAATCACCATTTCATCAATCCATTCGCGGGTGGTTTTACCACTGTAGTTTTTTATAACTTCCGAAAGGTATTTTCTTGTCACATTTAAACTTTCTGCGTAATGAGACGGAGAACGATGTTTGATAAAATCTTTCACCAAAAGTTCCTTAAATTTTTCAAACAAAGGATTTTGAATTTCTTTGTTTGGAAGGTTTTTTTTCATCGAATCCAATTCGAATATCAAAATGTACAAATAACTTCTAAGAATAGAATCCTGATGAAAATGATCTGTTTGAAGATTTTCTTGAATTAAATTAAAAAGCTGTTCGAATTTTAGGTTTGTTTTTTTCTCTAACGGAAATACATGCAACTCACTTTTTTCAAAAAAATCATATTGTGAAAGGAAGAAGACATTGGTTTGTGTTTCGAGAAAAAACTTGGGTTTAAAAAAGATAATATCCATTAAAATCTCTTCGCTGTTTTTGCTGAAACTTCTAATAACATTTGGACCCAGCGCCAAAATTGCAGGAGCTTCTACGACAATTTTATCCAATCGTGTTTGCATGATAATGCTTCCTTTTTTCAGAAATTCAATCGCATAACTTTCAGCCCGATACGGAATATCTATATAAGGATGATCTTCAATCTGTACATAAAAATAATCTTTCTTGTCGTTTTGATTGGTAAACAAGCTTTTATGATGTTCGAGCGTGTAAGTATTAATTTTGCTCATTTCTGGTGAAGCTTTTAGGAAATTT
>NZ_DASWYK010000262.1:0-7511 GCF_036405015.1 Flavobacterium sp.
AATTAAAAATCAAAAAATACAACATTTTATCAATTCAAAACGATTGGATCAAAACGCTGGCAAATATATTCCAGCGTTTTTTGTTATTATTTGTAACATAAACTTTTGCTATCGAGCACTAAAAGAACAAATCAAAGTGGTAACTTTGCGTTTTGCTCAAAATTATGTTAGAAAAAGACAATACTATTGAAGTTCTTGGTGCAAGAGTTCATAATCTTAAAAATATAGACATTTCTATTCCTCGCGAAAAACTGGTGGTTATTACTGGTTTATCGGGTTCGGGGAAATCATCTTTGGCATTTGATACTATTTATGCTGAAGGACAACGTCGTTATGTTGAAACTTTTTCGGCTTATGCCAGACAATTTCTTGGCGGTTTGGAGCGTCCTGATGTCGATAAAATTGACGGACTTTCTCCTGTAATTGCTATTGAACAAAAAACGACCAGCAAAAGTCCGCGTTCTACGGTTGGAACTATTACTGAAATTTACGATTTCCTTCGACTTTTATACGCTCGTGGTGCTGATGCTTATAGTTACAACACAGGCGAAAAAATGGTTTCGTATTCTGATGAGCAAATTAAAGATTTGATTATTCAGGATTATAACGGAAAAAGAATTAACATTCTAGCCCCAGTAATTAAAGCCAGAAAAGGACATTACGCCGAATTATTTCAACAGATTACCAAACAAGGATTTTTGAAAGTTCGCGTAAACGGAGACGTTCAGGACTTGGTTTCGGGAATGAAATTAGACAGATACAAAACTCACGATATCGAAATTGTGGTGGACAGAATGGTCATTGAAGATAATCCCGACACTCAAAAAAGATTATCGGAAAGCATTAATACTGCAATGCATCATGGTGAAAATGTCCTGATGATTTTAGATCAGGATTCTAATGAAGTACGTTATTTCAGTAGAAATTTAATGTGTCCTTCAACTGGAATTTCGTATCAAAATCCAGAACCGAATTTATTTTCGTTCAACTCGCCAAAAGGAGCTTGTCCGCATTGCAACGGATTGGGAACGGTACACGAGATTAATGTAAAAAAGATTATTCCGAATCCAAAATTATCCATAAAAGCAGGTGGTTTTGCGCCACTTGGAGAATATAAATCTTCATGGATTTTCAAACAATTGGAAACCATTGGCGAAAAATTCGGATTTAAAATAACGGATCCGATTGAGAAGATTCCTGAAGATGCCATGACGATGATTTTGTATGGTGGAAAGGACAAATTTTCTATCAATTCAAAAGATCTTGGCGTTACAAGAGAATATAAAATTGATTTTGAAGGAATCTCAAATTTCATTAAAAATCAATATGACGAAAGTGCCACAACCAGCATAAAACGTTGGGCAAAAGATTTTATGGACGAAATTGCTTGTCCAGTTTGCGAGGGTTCTCGTCTTAAAAAAGAAGCTTTATTTTTTAGAGTAAATGAAAAAAATATCACCGAATTGTGTGATATGGATATTTCAGATTTGACAGCGTGGTTTTTAGATCTAAATAATCATTTGACTGACAAACAACTTTTAATTGCTTCTGAAGTTGTAAAAGAAATCAAAGACCGTTTGAACTTTTTAATGAATGTTGGTTTGAATTATTTGGCTTTAAGCCGAAGTTCAAAATCACTTTCTGGTGGTGAAGCACAACGTATTCGTTTAGCGACACAAATTGGTTCTCAATTGGTTGGTGTTCTTTATATTTTGGATGAACCAAGTATTGGTTTACACCAAAGAGACAACGAAAAACTGATTCATTCTCTCGAACAATTACGTGACATCGGAAACTCTGTTATTGTGGTTGAACACGACAAAGACATGATTGAAACAGCCGATTACGTAATTGATATTGGTCCGAAAGCGGGTAAATACGGTGGAGAAATCATCAGTATTGGAACACCGAAAGAAACTCTAAAATCAAATACGATTACTGCTCAATATCTGAATGGTAAAATGAAATTAGAGATTCCGAAGAAGCGCCGAAAAGGAAATGGAAAATTCTTAAAACTAACTGGAGCAACAGGAAATAACTTAAAAAATGTTTCTATTGAAATTCCGTTAGGTCAATTAACTTGTGTTACAGGAGTTTCAGGAAGTGGAAAATCGACTTTGATTAATGAAACGCTTTACCCTATTTTAAATGCCTATTATTTTAATGGAGTAAAAAAACCGCAACCTTACAAAAAAATTGAAGGTTTAGAGCATATTGACAAAGTAATCGATATTGACCAAAGTCCGATTGGGCGTACACCGCGTTCGAATCCGGCAACTTATACGGAGGTTTTCACCGAAATCAGAAATCTGTTTACAATGACTTCAGAAAGTATGATTCGCGGTTACAAAGCGGGGCGTTTCAGCTTTAACGTAAAAGGCGGACGTTGCGAAACCTGTGAAGGTTCTGGAGTTAGAACAATCGAAATGAACTTTTTACCAGACGTTTATGTAGAATGTGAAACTTGCCAGGGAAAACGTTTCAATAGAGAAACCTTAGAAATTAGATACAAAGGAAAATCTATTTCGGATGTTTTGGATATGACGGTTGACGAAGCAGTTCCTTTCTTTGAAAATATTCCGAAAATCTATAGAAAAATCAAAACGATTCAGGATGTTGGTTTAGGTTATATTACGCTTGGTCAGCAAAGCACAACGCTTTCTGGTGGTGAAGCGCAACGTATTAAACTGGCAGGAGAATTATCTAAAAAAGATACTGGAAATACTTTTTATATTCTAGATGAACCCACTACAGGATTGCATTTTGAAGACATTCGTGTTTTAATGGAAGTAATCAATAAATTGGTTGATAAAGGAAATACCATTTTGGTAATCGAACATAACATGGACGTTATCAAACTTGCCGATTATATTATTGATATTGGTCCAGAAGGTGGAAAAGGCGGTGGACAATTGGTTGCCAAAGGAACACCAGAACAAGTCGCTGAGAATAAAAAAAGTTATACCGCTAAGTTTTTAAAGAAAGAACTGGAATAAAACAGGAACATCTTTGTCAAAGTTTAAAACTTTGACAAAGATCGCATTCCTGAATCTGAAAAGATTCCAAACTTATAAACTTGATAATGAATCAAAAACCTCAAATTGATTATTATCATAAGATTACTTTTAGATTATAATTCCTGTTTTCTATAACAATTCTAGAAAAAAGTGTTAATTTAGTATCCGCTTTTTTTGAAAAACTCAAAGTTTTTAAAGAAAGATCTTTCAATTAAACCTAATGTTTATTTTGAAACCAACTGCCCTAGCCCTGATGGGAGCGGCATCCTTTTGTGGCGGGGTTCGCCACAAAAGATATAGCGGACAGCAGGAAACAGCTCCTTATTTCAAAAACAATTACAACCCGAGAATAAAATATAAATTATAAAATACCTAAAATGAGATTAGAAGATTTTGATAATGACGAAGATAAAGTGATTCAAGACCGTTTGAAACAAAAAACGTGGAATGAAATTAGAACCAATGACAGCTGGGCAATTTTTAAAATTATGTCTGAATTTGTAAATGGTTATGAGGCAATGGGACGAATTGGTCCGTGTGTTTCGATTTTTGGATCTGCAAGAACAAAACCAGATAATAAGTACTATCAATTGGCTGAAAAAATCGCTTACAAAATTAGTAAAGCGGGTTACGGTGTGATTACAGGAGGTGGTCCCGGAATTATGGAAGCTGGGAATAAAGGTGCGCATTTAGGCGGTGGAACTTCTGTTGGTCTAAATATCGAACTTCCTTTTGAACAGCATTTTAATCCGTATATCGATCACGATAAAAACTTGAATTTTGATTATTTCTTTGTTAGAAAAGTAATGTTCGTGAAATATTCGCAAGGTTTTGTGGTGATGCCAGGTGGTTTCGGAACTTTGGACGAAATGTTTGAAGCCATCACTTTAATTCAGACGAAGAAAATTGGAAAATTCCCAATCATTTTGGTTGGAGTTGAATTCTGGTCTGGCTTAATTGAATGGGTAAAAACGGTTTTGGTAGAAAAAATGCATACGGTAAGTCCAGAAGATTTGGATTTATTTAAAATCGTTGATACGGAAGATGAAGTGGTAGATGTTTTAGATAAATTCTACAAGAAATACGATTTAAGTCCGAATTTCTAATTTTTTATAATCATATAAGAGATATAAGAAAATTTAAGATTGGTGTTTCGAATTAAATTCAAATAAACTTACATCGATTATTGGGTTAAATTTCATCAAATATCGTAAAAATTGAAAGCTGTTTTTTTAAACAGCTGTTTTTATGCTATTTTTACAAAAAACCGAAGTAACTTTATGTACGTAACTTAAGTATATCCTATAAATTTTGCGCCATTCTTGAAATTGTTTTTTAAAATTATTTGCCCGATTTTAGTTTTATTCAGTTCAATAAAACTTTCAGCACAACATCTTTCTCAGATGGAGGTGGCGGTAAATCTTGAGCTCAAAACTCTGAATGTAAAACAAGATATTACGTACCATAACATTTCGAACGACACCTTAACTTCTATTGTTTTAAATGACTGGAATCATTCTTTTGTAGATAAAAACACGCCTTTGGCAAGACGTTTTTCGGATGAGTTTTACAGAGGTTTTCACTTAGCAAAAGCAGCCGACAGAGGAAAAACCACTATTCTAAGTCTGACAGATAACACCACGGCACTTGAATGGGAAAGAACAGAAAAAAATCCTGATTATGTTATTGTTCGATTAAATCAAAAATTACTTCCAGGAGAGAAAATCGATCTGCATCTTACTTATATAGCCAAGATTCCGAATGATAAATTTACTCATTTTGGATTTGATCAAAATGGTGGTATGGCTTTAAAAAACTGGTTTTTAAGCCCCGCACGTTTCGAAAATCATGAATTTATAAAATACAATAATTTCAATTTAGATGATATTGCCAATGCGACGGCTGATTATGAAATTGAGATTAAAATTCCTAATCAATATGCTATTACAACCGACTTAAATTCGGTTGCTAAAGATGTTTCTAACACCGATTATAGCATTTACTCTTTTTCAGGAAAAAACAGAACCGATTTTAGTCTTTACATCGAAAAGCAAAATAGTTTCAGAACATACGATAATGGTTTAATTGAAGTTGAAACCAATATAAAAAATAAAAAGATTGATGAAATTCAGAAAGCCATCATCATTGATCGTGTGGTTTCTTTTGCTACAGATTTTATTGGTAAATATCCGCATGAAAAAATTACGGTTTCTCAGACAGATTATGACCGAAATCCTTTTTATGGATTAAATCAGTTGCCTTCCTTTATCAGTCCGTTTCCTGATGACTTTATGTTTGAAATTCAATTCCTGAAAACATTTTTAAATAATTATCTAAAGAACAGTCTTCGCTTAGATTCCCGAAAAGACAATTGGGTTTACGACGGAATTCAGATTTACACCATGATGAAATACATGGAAGAAAATCATTTGGATAAAAAAATGCTGGGACGTCTTTCTGACATGAAACTCTTCAAAAGTTATAATATCACCAATTTGACTTTTAACGAGCAATACAGCTATTATTATATGCTGATGGCCCGTAAAAATTTGGATCAGCCATTGGGAGATCCAAAAAATACTTTAATTAAATTCAACGAACAAATTGCCAGTAAATACCGTGCGGGTTTAAGCTTAAGTTATTTAGATGATTATCTGAATCATAACATTGTTCCTGAAAGTGTAAAAGAGTTTTACAACCTAAACAAAATTCAGCAAACCAATCGTTACGATTTCGAAAAAATAGTAATCAAAAAGACTCCAAAAAATCTGGATTGGTTCTTTAATACGATCATCGATTCAAGAGATATTATTGATTATAAGTTTACGCATGTTTCCAGAACTGCAGACAGTGTTCGTTTTTCAATTAAAAACAAAACCGGAATTTATGCACCAATTCCAGTTTACGGACTTAAGAAAAATACTGTCGTTTTTAAGGAATGGGTAGAACCTACAATCAAAGATTCTGTATATGAATTTGATAGAAAAAATGCAGACAAAATCGTTTTAAACTACGACAACGAAGTTCCAGAATACAACCAAAGAAACAACTGGAAATCTCTAAAAAGTCTCGTTATAACCAATCGTCCGATTAAGTTTAATTTTGCGAAAGATTTAGAAGATCCTTACTACAATCAGATTTTATATATTCCGACGCTTACTTACAATTATTATGACGGTTTTACTCCCGGAATACGTTTTCACAACAAAACCATTCTGGACAAACCTTTTAATTTTGATATAAATCCAGCTTATTCTATTAAAGCAGGGACTTTATCAGGCTCTTCTGCTTTTTCATGGAATCAATATTATAGAAATAGTACTTTGTACAATGTGCGTTATTCTATTAGTCAAAATTATTTTCACTACGCACCCGATGCCACTTATTTAAGGTTAAATCCGATGGTTGCCTTTCGCATCCGTGAAAAAGATTTCAGAGACAATCGCAAGCAGCTGTTTTTATTTCGTCAGGTTATTGTAAATCGTGAGGAAAGCGCCTATATCACTGATAATTCCAAACCGAATTATTCTATTTTTAATGCGAGATATTCTAATACCAAAACAGAGCTAATTGATCATTTTAGTTTTATGACTGATCTGCAATTTTCTGGAGGATTTGGAAAAGCTTCAGGCGAAATTGAATACCGAAGATTGTTTCAAAACAATCGTAAAATCAACCTGAGATTATTTGCAGGAACCTTTTTGTACAATAGAACAAATTCAGATTATTTTAGTTTTGGTTTAGACAGACCAACCGATTATTTATTTGATTATAATTTATTTGGAAGATCTGAAAGCACAGGTTTTTTCAGTCAGCAATATGTAATTGCAGAAGGTGGTTTCAAATCACAATTAGAACCTTCTTACGCCAATCAATGGATGACGACTTTAAACGCAAGTTACGCAGTTTGGAACTGGGTAGAATTATATGGAGATATTGGTTTTATGAAAAACAAACATCAAAGTGAGTTCTTTGCTTATGATACAGGAGTACGTTTAAATCTGGTTCCAGATTATTTTGAACTTTATTTTCCAGTCTATTCTAATAATGGATGGGAAGTTTCACAACCAAGATACAATGAAAAAATACGATTTATAATCACTTTCTCACCAAAAACATTAGTTACTCTTTTTACTCGAAAATGGTTTTAATCAAATAAATTTTAAACAAAAACTTGCGAAATTATCATAAATCATAAAATTTACATAAAAAAATCATAAAAAAAATACGTAGTTTTTTGAATTTAAATACAAATAATTAAATTATATTTAGTTTAAAGAATTATGATTATTGATTGTTTTTAAGTAATTTCGCGACATAAACATGACCCTTCAAGATTATGATAAAAGAAAAAAACAATACTACATTGACATTTGAAGATTTCAAAACTGAGGTATTGAATGACTATAGAATTGCTGTTACAAGCCGTGAATGTAGTCTTTTAGGTCGAAAAGAAGTATTAACAGGAAAGGCTAAATTTGGAATTTTCGGTGA
>NZ_DASWYK010000263.1:0-71105 GCF_036405015.1 Flavobacterium sp.
AAGTTAGTAGGTTCTGAAAAAATTATCTATTGTGCCGATACTGGCTCAACTGAAATTATAGAGTGTTGGGCAACAGAAGGAATGACGATTGAGTCAGTACTAGATCTTGCCATAACAGAATTTGGAATACCTTCTACAGTAGTGGAGGAAGCAATTGATAAAAGATTTATAATTGAAGATGTTCAAAATCCTATTTATTGAAAAAGTTAAGATAAAAAAAAACTCCAAAATCATAAGACTTTGGAGTTTTGGAATTTGTGGGCGATGAGGGGTTCGAACCCCCGACCCCCTCGGTGTAAACGAGGTGCTCTGAACCAGCTGAGCTAATCGCCCTATTTTACTAGGTTGCTATTGTTTGTGATTGCGAGTGCAAATATACAGCTAGATTTTATATTTACAAGTCTTTTTTTGAAAAAAGTTAAAAATAATTTCATTAGAACATTTAGAAATCTATTTTTCAGCAATTTAAAAATATAGAAAAAAACACGTTTTCTTAATTTTAGTTAAAAATTGAATATAGAAAAGCTATTTCGCAATAAACCTTTTGCAGTAATTTGCTATAATCATACCTTTGCTTACCTTAATTGTATATTCAAATGGCAAGATTTCAAGAAAATGATTTACCAAAAGCTAAATTAAACGCTAACTCTCTTCAAAAAGCACTTCGAATTTTTAAATATGCTAAAAGCCACAAATGGAAATTTTTCCTTGGTTTGATTTTTTTATTTCTAACAAGCGCTACTGCCCTAGCCTTTCCTAAATTAATGGGAATGCTTGTAGATTGCGTTACAAACAAAGATCTTTCTAAAGCAAACGAAATCGCATTGGGATTAATGGCCATTTTAGTGCTTCAGGCCGTTTTTTCTTTTTTCAGAATTTCATTATTTGTAAACTTTACAGAAAATTCCCTTTCAAACATTCGCTTTGCGTTGTATGAAAACCTGATCAAATTACCAATGTCGTTTTACTCTCAAAAACGTGTTGGAGAATTAAACAGTAGAATCAGTGCTGATATTTCTCAATTACAAGATACTTTCAGTACGACAATCGCTGAGTTTTTACGTCAGTTCATTCTAATAATTGGTGGTTTTGTAATCTTAGGAAGCATTAGTCCAAAATTAACTTTAATGATGTTGGCAATTGTGCCTGTTGTAGCGGTTGCTGCCGTAATCTTTGGAAGATTCATTCGTAAATACGGAAAAAAGACACAAGATAAAGTTGCCGAAAGCCAGGTAATCGTTGAAGAAACTTTACAAGGAATCAGCAATGTAAAAGCATTTGCTAACGAATGGTATGAAATTCAACGTTATAAAAACAAAATTAGAGAAATTGTAAAAATTGCTATTAAAGGCGGTCAATACAGAGGTTATTTTGCTTCATTTATTATTCTTTGCCTTTTCGGATGTGTTGTAGCTGTAGTTTGGTACGGAATTACATTAACAATAAAAGGTGAAGTTGAAGGTGTTGGAGATTTGATCTCATTCGTATTATACACAACTTTTATTGGTGCTTCTTTTGGAGGAATTGCCGAAATGTATGCACAGATTCAAAAAGCGGTTGGAGCAACAGAACGTGTTTTTGAATTATTGGAAGAAACTCCAGAGGAAATTAATGCGAAACCTAGACTTACAGCTGTTGAAAAAATAAAAGGGAATGTAGCATTCAAAAATGTTGCTTTCAGTTATCCTTCAAGAAAAGAAGTTCAGGTTTTAAAAGACGTTAATTTCAATGCCGAATTCGGACAAAAAATTGCCATCGTTGGGCCAAGTGGTGCTGGAAAATCTACTATTTCTTCTCTTTTATTGCGTTTTTACGATATCACTTCAGGAGAAATCTCGGTTGACGGAAAAAATATTTATGATTATGATTTAGAAGATCTTCGTGGAAATATGAGTATTGTTCCTCAAGACGTAATTTTATTTGGAGGAACAATTAGAGAAAATATCGCTTACGGAAATCCAAATGCTTCAGAAGAAGAAATTATTGCAGCAGCAAAACAAGCCAATGCTTTCAACTTTGTCGATGGTTTCCCAGAAAAATTCGAAACTTTGGTTGGAGAACGTGGTGTTAAACTTTCTGGAGGTCAGCGTCAACGTATTGCCATTGCAAGAGCATTGCTTAAAAACCCAAGTATTTTGATTTTAGATGAAGCTACATCTTCTTTAGATAGTGAAAGCGAAAAATTAGTTCAGGAAGCTTTAGAAGTTTTAATGGAAGGAAGAACGAGTATTATTATTGCTCACCGACTATCGACGATTAGAAATGCTGATAAAATCCTAGTTTTAGACAACGGAAAAATCTCTGAAGAAGGAACCCATCAAGAGTTAATAAATCTTGAGAATGGTATTTACAAGAATTTAAGTAATCTACAGTTTAGTAACTCTTAATTAAATTCCAAATTTTGAAATTCCAAAATCCAAAACAATAAAAAAACTCCAATCGAAAGATTGGAGTTTTTTGTTCTATCCTGTAAACTGAGACTGAGACTGAGACTGAGACTAAAAACTACTCCTTCCCTTTTCTACGTTTACGTTCTGCTTTAATCATCGATAATTCGCGGCTTGTTTGTCCGGCAACTGAAGTGTTTTCTTCAGCACGACGAATCAAGTATGGCATAACATCTTTAACAGGTCCAAACGGAAGATATTTGGCTACGTTATAACCATTTTCAGCTAAGTTGTAGCTAATATTGTCGCTCATTCCATATAATTGTCCAAACCAGATTCTGTTATCGTTTTTAGCAATTCCTTTCTGTGCCATCATTTCCATAAGTTTGTATGAACTTAATTCGTTATGAGTTCCAGCAAAAATTGACATCGTTTCGATATGATCTAACATATAATTTACAGCAGCATCATAATTATCATCGGTAGCTTGTTTAGAAACACAGATTGGAGAAACATAGCCTTTTTCTTCTGCACGTTTATTTTCTTTTTCCATGTAAGCACCACGAACTAATTTCATTCCGATAAAGAAACCTTCATTTTTCGCAATTTCGTGCAAACCTTTTAAATAATCCAAACGATCCCAACGATACATTTGCAATGTATTGAAGATAATTGCTTTTTCTTTATTGTATTTACGCATCATTTCGGTAACCAAATCATCAGCTGCGTCTTGCATCCAGCTTTCTTCACCATCAATTAACAACGCCACATCTTTTTTGTGAGCCTCGCTACAAACTTCGTCAAAACGTGCTACTACTCTATTCCATTCTTCTTGTTCAGCAGGATTAAGAGTTTGTTTCTCTCCTAATTTTTCATACAATTCAAAACGTCCTAAACCAGTCGGCTTAAATACTGCGAACGGAATTGCTAAACGTTCTTTGGCAAATTCGATAGTTTTTAGGGTCATTTCCAAAGCGGCATCAAACTGCTCTTCCTCTTCTTTTCCTTCAACTGAATAATCCAATACAGACGAAACACCTTTAGTAAACATTTTGTCCACCACGGTCAAACAGTCGTTTTCGTTTACACCACCACAAAAGTGATCAAAAACGGTAGCACGGATTAATCCTTCAACTGGAAGGTGTGCTTTTATTGCAAAATTAGTGACAGCAGTACCAATACGAACCAAAGGCTCGCTATCAATCATTTTAAAAAGAAAATAAGCTCTATCAAGTTCTGTATCACTTTTTAGTGAAAATGCAACCTGAGTGTTATCGAATATTTTTTCCATTAAGTTTAGTTTTTATGCAAAGATAGAGAGTGTTTTGAATATTCTTCACAAAACAGGACGATATTTTTGAGTATCTTTAAATAATAACATAATAAAGCATTCGATTATAAAGCAAATGTTTTATCCTTAATTATAATGTGGATAAATTAGGTACATTTTAAACAAATTAGAGATAAAGTTTGAATATTAATTAGTTTAAAATGCCTTATTTTTGCGCTTTCAATTAACTAAAGAATTATGCAATCTATTCAGGCCAATAATTATCTAGTGCATTTCAACCAAAATGCATACGAAGCTTTAAATAAACATTTAAAAGAGAATAAATACTCCAATATATTTATTATTGTTGACGATCAGACAAACGAATATTGTCTTCCAAAGTTTATTCCGCATTTAGAAACAGATTTAGCGATCGAAATTATTGAGTTTGAAGCTGGAGAAGCAAATAAAAATATCGAAACTTGCATCGAAATCTGGAACATTCTAACAGAGCTTGGAGCAGATAGAAAAACCCTTGTTATTAATGTTGGTGGCGGTGTAGTAACTGATTTAGGTGGTTTTGTCGCTTCTACTTTTAAAAGAGGTGTAGATTTCATCAATGTTCCTACAACATTACTATCTATGGTTGATGCTTCTGTTGGAGGGAAAACGGGTGTTGACTTAGGAAATCTTAAAAACCAGATTGGTGTAATCAATGTGCCGCAAATGGTATTAATTGATACAGAATATTTAGAAACTTTACCACAAACCGAAATGCGATCTGGTTTAGCCGAAATGCTTAAACATGGTTTAATTTACGATGCGCCTTATTGGAGACAGTTTTCAGAGTTAAAATCTATTGTTTTTGATGAATTGGATCAATTGATTTATCGTTCTGTTGAAATTAAAAATGAAATCGTTATTCAGGATCCAACAGAAAAAAACATTCGTAAAGCCTTAAATTTCGGACATACTCTAGGTCATGCTATTGAAGGATATTTTTTAGAAAGTGAAGAAAAAACAACTTTATTACATGGAGAGGCTATTGCTGTCGGAATGATTTTAGAAAGTTATATTTCATTGAAGAAAAATTTAATTTCTGAAGAAGAATACAGAGAAATCAAAACCATTATTAAGGGGATTTATGATGATGTTATTTTTGAAGAAAATGACATCAATCCGATATTAGAATTGCTTATTCATGACAAAAAAAATGAATATGGTTTAATTCAATTTGCGTTGATTGAAGGAATCGGTAAGATAAAAATTAACCAATCCGTTGAAAATAAATTAATTCTAGACGCGTTTCAAGATTATAAATCTTAAACTTTTTTTAATCGAAAGCGTTGCATTTGGTATATTTTATTTTTTACATTTGCCCCATGAAAACAAACAAGCAGCAAAGAAATTTTAGCTCTTATCGAAACCGTCTCAACAGTTCTTTATTAAGAATGTTGAATCGTTTTTACAATAGTAAAAGTCCGCTTTGTTTTGATGTTTTCCAATGTTCAAAAGCCGAGCACGAAAAACTGCCGATTATATTCGCCAATATTAGAGTTTGAATTTAAGATTTAGTACCTTAATATCTAAATTACAAGTAAAAATTACAATCTCTAAAAATTGACAAATAAATGAATACAAAATATTCGGATCTAATAAACCAAACATACTACTTTCCACAAGAGGAATTTAAACTAAACAAAGACAACTTATTGTTTCACAATATCGATTTGATGAAATTGGTTGAACAATACGGAACACCGTTAAAGTTTACTTATTTGCCTCAGATTTCTGAAAACATCAATAAAGCGAAAGCTTGGTTCAGAAAATCGATGGAAAAAAACAAATACGACGCAAAATACTACTATTGTTATTGTACAAAAAGTTCTCATTTTGAATATATTATGAATGAGGCATTTAAAAACAATATTCACATCGAAACTTCATCTGCATTTGATGTAAACATCGTAGAGAATTTGTTGGAGAATGGTAAAATCAATAAAAGTACTTACGTAATCTGTAACGGTTTCAAAAGAGACGAATACATTTCTAATATCGCAAGATTAATCAACAACGGACATAAAAATACTATTCCGATTATTGATAATTATGAAGAGTTAGATTTACTTCAAGCAGAAATTAAAGGAAAATTCAAAATTGGAATTCGTATTGCTGCTGAGGAAGAGCCTAAATTTGAGTTTTATACTTCAAGATTAGGAATTGGTTACAAAAACATTGTTTCTTTCTATAAAAAACAAATCCAGGAAAACGATAAATTAGAGCTTAAAATGCTTCACTTCTTTATCAATACTGGAATCAACGATACATCATATTACTGGAATGAGCTTGTAAAATGTATTAAAGTATACATTGCTCTTAAAAAAGAGTGCCCTACTCTTGACGGTTTGAACATTGGAGGTGGTTTCCCAATTAAAAACTCACTTGCCTTTGAATATGATTATCAATACATGATTGATGAAATTATCAATCAAATCAAAATTGCTTGTGATGAAGCTGAAGTTGATGTTCCAAATATTTTTACGGAATTTGGATCATTTACTGTAGGCGAAAGCGGTGGTGCAATCTATCAGATTTTGTATCAAAAACAACAAAATGATAGAGAAAAATGGAATATGATTGATTCTTCTTTCATTACCACTTTACCAGATACTTGGGCTATAAACAAACGTTTTATTATGCTAGCGGTAAATCGCTGGAATGATACCTACGAACGGGTTCTGTTGGGAGGTCTGACTTGTGATAGTGACGATTATTACAACTCAGAGCAAAACATGAATGCCATTTATTTGCCAAAGTATAACAAAGAGAAACCTTTATATATTGGTTTCTTTAATACTGGAGCTTATCAGGAGACAATTGGAGGATACGGAGGTTTACACCACTGTTTAATTCCACAACCAAAACATATTCTAATTGACAGAGACGAAAACGGAATTCTGGCAACTGAGGTATTCTCAGAACAACAGACTTCAGACGACGTTTTGAAGATTTTAGGATACAAAAAAAAGTTGTAAAAAAACGGCAAATTAAGTAATGGATATCTTTAGAAAATTCTTAATTTGCATTAACATCCAAAAAGGTTAAACTTTTTAATTCAAAAAAAAAACAAAAACAAAAGAAATGAAAGGACCAATCAGTCAGTTTATTGAAAAACATTATTTGCATTTTAACTCTGCTTCATTAGTTGATGCTGCAAAAGCATACGAGCAGCAATTAGCCGATGGTGCAAAGATGCTTGTGAGTATGGCTGGCGCAATGAGTACAGCTGAAATTGGTAAAATTTTTGCCGAAGTAATCAGACAAGACAAAGTACATATTATTTCATGTACTGGTGCGAATCTAGAAGAAGACATCATGAATTTGGTAGCTCATTCTCACTATGAAAGAGTTCCTAATTACCGTGATTTAACTCCGGAAGACGAATGGGCTTTATTAGAAAGAGGATTAAACCGTGTTACAGATACATGTATTCCTGAACATGAAGCTTTCCGTCGTTTACAAAAACACATTTACAAAATTTGGAAAGATGCAGATGATAAAGGAGAACGTTATTTTCCGCATGAATTCATGTATAAAATGTTGTTGTCTGGTGTACTGGAAGAATATTACGAAATTGATTTAAAAGATAGCTGGATGTATGCAGCTGCAGAGAAAAATTTACCGATTATCGTACCAGGATGGGAAGATAGTACAATGGGAAATATCTTTGCTTCATACGTAATTAAAGGAGATTTAAAAGCATCTACCATGAAATCTGGAATTGAATACATGACTTTCCTTGCGGATTGGTATTCTAAAAACAGTTCAAACGGAATTGGATTTTTCCAAATCGGTGGTGGTATTGCTGGGGACTTCCCTATCTGTGTTGTACCAATGTTGTACCAAGATATGGAAATGCATGATGTTCCGTTCTGGAGCTATTTCTGCCAAATTTCAGATTCGACAACCAGTTATGGTTCTTATTCTGGAGCAGTTCCAAATGAAAAAATCACTTGGGGTAAATTAGACATCAAAACCCCGAAATTTATTATTGAGTCGGATGCGACTATCGTTGCTCCGTTAATTTTTGCATATTTATTAGATTTATAAAATAATTTATGAAAAGAGTTATAGTAGACTACGCTAAACTTACCAATGAAATTTTGAACCTTTTGGTGGAGAAATTTCCTGATGGTTACGATGATTCGGATGTAATCCGTTTTAGAAATGCTAAAAACGAATTGGTTGAAGCTGTTGAAGTTCGTACTGAGGATACTATTTATTTAGTAAAAATTAGTACTAAATTGGCTGACAGAATTGAAAACTACGATGAAGATGATGATTTAGATGTTGACGTAGATGCAATTGCACCAGTTAAAGGTATGGATCTTGATGACGATATCAGCGACGATGACGATGATGATGATAATCAAGACAAACCTGATACTGACGGAGGTGATGACGATGACGATGATGATGACAACGATAAAGCAGATACAGATTACGATGATGAAGATGAGGACGATGAAGATTAATTCATTTTCTTAAAATATTAAAAGGAACTCTATTTGGGTTCCTTTTTTTTATTTTGAATTAAACTTTAAACGAAATTTATATTTTTATGTTTTGTAAGATTATTTTTAATTTTATATTTATAACATAAAAATTATACGCCTATGACTTCAGAAATTTTACACGCTACTCTAAAAGAAAACTTTGGTTTTGAGAAATTCAGACCAAATCAGGAAACGATTATCAATACCATACTTTCGGGGCAAGATGCATTAGCCATTATGCCGACTGGAGGAGGAAAATCAATATGTTTTCAACTTCCTGCTTTAATTCTACCGGGAATTACAATTGTAATTTCTCCGCTTATCGCATTAATGAAAGACCAGGTTGATAGTTTAAAAACCAACGGTATATCAGCTTGTTATATTAATAGTTCGCAATCTTCGCAAGAACAGCAATATTATATAGATAATCTAAAATCAAACACTTTTAAATTAGTTTATATTGCTCCCGAAAGTTTATCTTATTTAGATATGGCTTTTAATGAGCTAAATATTAGTCTGATAGCAATTGACGAAGCACACTGTATTTCGTCTTGGGGTCATGATTTCAGACCTGCTTATACCAATTTGGGATATCTCAAAAGTCGCTTCCCTTCTACTCCAGTTTTGGCATTAACAGCTACAGCTGACAAAGCAACCCGTACAGATATTACAAAACAATTAAACTTAATAAGACCTAAAACTTTCATTGCTTCTTTTGATAGAAAAAATTTAAGTCTAGAAGTACGTCCTGCTTTGGATCGAGTTAAACAGATTGTCGATTTTATTGAAGATAGACCTAACGAATCTGGAATTATTTATTGCCTCAGTCGTAAAACTACAGAAGAACTTGCTGAAAAATTAAAGAAAAATGGAATTACAGCAAAAGCATACCACGCAGGATTAGATACTGAAACTCGTGCAAAAACTCAGGATCAGTTTATTAATGATGACTGTCAGGTAGTTTGTGCTACAATTGCTTTCGGAATGGGAATCGACAAATCGAATGTTCGCTGGGTAATTCACTATAATCTTCCAAAAAATATTGAAGGATATTATCAGGAAATCGGAAGAGCTGGACGCGATGGACTTCCAGCAGAAACTGTCCTTTTTGAAAGTTATGCTGATGTAATCCAACTTCAAAAATTTGCCTCAGAAGGATTGAATGCTGATATCCAGCTGGCAAAATTGGATCGTATGAAACAGTATGCAGATGCTGTAAGCTGTCGTAGAAAAATTCTGTTATCTTATTTTGGAGAATTGGTTACAGAGAATTGCGGAAACTGCGATATTTGCAAAAATCCTCCAACTTTTTTCGATGGTACGATTCTCGCGCAAAAAGCATTGTCTGCTATTGTACGTTTAAAAGAATCCGAACCTTTAGCCGTAATTGTCGATTTTTTGAGAGGCTCGAGAAATGCATATATCTACGAAAAAAATTATCAAGAGCTAAAAACGTACGGAATTGGTGCTGATGTTTCTTGGTATGATTGGAATCAATATTTAATTCAGCTCATCAATTTAGGATATTGCGAAATAGCCTTTCATCAACACAACAAAATATTACTTACTCCTTTTGCTAAAAAAGTCTTGTTTGAAGGAGAAAAAGTAAAATTGACAACAGTCGTTAAGAAAACTGTTGATAAAAACGAAATCAAACAAGAGAAAGTCAAAGTGGCTAAAAATTCTCTTTTTGAAACCCTACGAAAATTGCGCTACGAAATTGCTCAGGAAGAAGAAGTTCCTGCTTACGTTATTTTCAGTGACGCTTCGTTACGTCAAATGGAAATTTTAAGACCAATGACAGATGAAGATTTCCTTGCCGTTGAAGGTGTTGGTAAAGCAAAACTAGAAAAATACGGATCAGAATTTATCAATGCGATAATTGAATTTTATAAGAATAAATCGGTTGTCAAAAAAGAAAAAAAAGAAAATACGTATAAGAAAACTTTAGAATTATTTGAGAGCGGAATCTCTGTAGAGGAAATAGCTGAAAGCCGAAATTTAGGACGCACCACAATTATTTCTCATTTAGCGAAACTATATGTTGATGGACACCAGATAGATTTAAGTCAATTTGTTTCGGAAGATGAAATTTCAAAAATTGAAAAAGCACAAATAGAACTTGAAAAACCAGAGACTTTGAGACCTTACTTCGAATATTTTGAAGAAAAGATGTCTTATGATAAAATTAGATTTGGCTTAGCTTTTATTGAACGAAAGAGTCAAACCATCTAAAATAAAAAAATCCTGTGAATCAACTTCACAGGATTTTTTTTTATCTCTTACAAATATCTTTCTTCAAAAACTTTTTGATGATGTTTTTGATGTCCGATTATTACAAAACCTAATGCACGAACAGAAATTTGATTACCAGAAGCAGTTCCAATTCTTTTAAGCTGTTCATCAGATAGACTTTTGTAAAACAATAAATTTGAATGTCTTACAGCAGAGAATTCAGTTAGCAAATCCTGAATACTTCGAGAATTTGCATCAGTATTATCAGCATAATCACTTTCTTCAAAACTTGGCAAAGGTGTTTTATCATTTCTTGAAAAACGTAAAGCGCGGTAAGCAAAAATCCTTTCAGTATCTATTACATGCTGAATGATCTCTTTAATCGTCCACTTCCCTTCTGCGTAGCGATAATCAAATTTATCCATCGGAATATTTTGAACAAATCGGATAAATTCATGAAGAGAAATTTCTAATTCTTCGATTAATTTTCCATCACCAGCTTCTTTAAGGTAAGTGCCAAAATGACCTGCGTATTCGTTTTCTAAAATATCACTGACATTCATATTTAATGAATTTTAAATTTATAATTCGGTTAAGCTGAATTTCTACTAGCATTTGTATTTCCGAAAAGTGATCTAGTTACGATTTTTTCATAAACTTTAATCAATTCTTCGTTTTGAACTTCTTCTTTATTCAATTCATTAATTCTCAATAAAGCATATTGCTGAATCGTCAATAATGGCAATACAATACGCTCTCTAATTTGAATTGAAGCAATACCATCAGGATAATTTTCCATCAAAGTTTTGTGACCTGCAATTTTCAAAAGCAGTCTTTTCGTTTCAGAAAATTCATCGTGAATGATATTCCAGAACTCGCCAAATTCAGGATCTTTACTCATGTAAGCTGTTAATGGCAAGAATGATTTTGCCAATGACATCATACTGTTTTCAAGTAAAGTTTTGAAAAATAATGAATTATGATATAAATCACTTACTTTATCCCATTGTCCGTTTTCTTCAAAATGTTTTAAAGCCGAACCCACTCCAAAGAATCCAGGAACGTTTTGTTTCAATTGGCTCCAAGAACCTACAAACGGAATCGCTCTTAAATCAGCAAAATCTAAAGATTCAGATTTGCTTCTTTTTGAAGGACGGCTTCCAATGTTCGTTTTAGAGTAATATTTCAACGTACTCATCTTTTCCAAATAAGGAATAAACTTTGGATGATTTTTAAAACTTAAATATTTTTGGTATCCTAAGTCAGCTAACTGGTTCAAAATCTGAGTTTCATCAGCTGACAATTCATTTTTATCTTTACTAAAAACCTGATTAGTAACACCAGCAGTTACCAAGTTTTCAATATTATAACGGCAAGAATCTAAAGTTCCGAAATTAGAACTAATTGTTTGTCCCTGAACAGTGATTTGAATTTCTTTGTTTTCAATTTTCGGTCCTAAAGAAGCATAGAATTTATGTGTTTTTCCACCACCACGAGCAGGAGGTCCACCACGTCCATCAAAGAAAATAGCTTTGATTCCGTATTTTCTAGAAATTTCAGTTAAAGAAATTTTAGCTTGATAAATACTCCAGTTAGCCATCAAATAACCACCATCTTTAGTTCCATCAGAGAAACCAAGCATGATAGTTTGCTCATTTCCTCTAGATTGTAAATGTTTAGAATATTCTGGATTAGTATACAACTGCTCCATAATAGAATGTGCATTTTGCAAATCATCAACAGATTCGAAAAGTGGAATAATATCTACTGACGGATTTTCCCAATTGTTCAAACGAATCATGGCAAAAGTCTCCATCACGTTCAAAGCACTTTCGTTATTACTGATAATATAACGATTAGCCCCTTCTTCACCATTATTATGCTGAATTGTTTTAATTGCCTGAACAGATTCTAAAGTAGATCTTGTGATTTCATCTTCAAAATCAGCAGGATTTAAATTTCCTTTTACTTTAGATAAAACATCAATTTTTTGATCTTCTGTTAATTCATAGTAGTTTTTAGGAAAAATATCAGAACCTGCACTTAAGTAATAGTTTACAACATCTTTAAAAACTTTGTTGTGAATTTTACTGTTTTGACGAATATCCAAAGTTGCAAAATGGAATCCGAACAAATTGATTTTTACCAAAAGTGCTTCTAATTCATCTAAATATAAAGACTGATGTTTTTCAATTATGATTGCTCTAATTTTGTTTAATTGAGTCAATAATTCTTCCAAAGTAATAAAAATATCACCTTTAGAATAAAAAACAGAACGGTAAAGTTTATGTTCAAGATCGGCTACTAAAGTATCTACACCTGAGAAAGTTAGCTTACGTTTAAGATTTCTCATTTCAACATAATAACACTTTAAAATTGAAGTACGTAAACGATCTGCAACTTTAAGTGTGATTTCTGTAGTAACGAAAGGATTTCCATCACGATCACCTCCAGGCCAGAAACCAAGTTTGATCAACTGATTTTGAATCTGATTTCCTTCCATAATATTCTTCTGAAGATAATGTACAATTTCTCCAGCTGTAGCGTAGAATACATTCTCTAAAAACCAAATTAAACTCACGGCTTCATCGTAAGGATTTGGTTTTTCATGCTGAATAAAAGGAGTTTTTCCCAGCTGCGCCAATAATTGTTTTATCTGTAATAAATCGTTTTGGCGAATTGCTTCAGTCAAATCATTGATAATTCCTAAAACTGGTCCAGGATAAAATTGAGTTGGATGCGCTGTTAAAACCGTACGAACATTGAAGTTTTCTAAAAACTCTACCAATTCGTCATCTTTTTCTTTAGCATCAGATTTTTCTTTGATGTCACGCAAAGATCCGCGTCCTTCCATGTTATTTACTTCTGGAAATGCAGCATCTTCAATAGCATCAAACAATACAATTTGACGTTCGATATACTGAATAAATCGGAACATTAAATCGACTTTTTCAGTTTCAGAAGCGTTGTTTAAGAATTTATTTGAAAAGAATTCAAAGATTTCTTTTGGTGTTTCTTGTTTTTTAAAGCCCGTTTCGCAAGTTTCTGTAAATAAAGGAAGTAAAACTCCTGTATTATCTATAGAATCAAAAGGTAATGTTATAAAAACACTATTATAAATGTGGTATTTTGAGAGAACGTCTTGATTAAAACGTTCAATTTTTGGCAACGTATACATAATTGTGTTGTAGTTGGTTGGTTAATTAGTCATAAAAAAACCCCAAGAATAAACTTGAGGTATATTTTAATATAGCATTCAAGAAAAGTTCTTACATATTTTTGAAAATAGTATGCATCAAACGCTTCTTATCGTTTATACTTTCCTCTAAAGAGATCATAGTTTCAGTTCTGTACACACCATCGATATCATCAATCATGAAAATAACTTCTTTTGCGTGTTTAGTATCTTTTGCTCTAATTTTGCAAAAAATATTGAATTTCCCTGTAGTTACAGAAGCTACAGTAACGAATGGAATTTGGTTAATTCGCTCTAATACAAATTTTGTCTGAGAGGTATTATTCAGAAATACACCCACATAAGCAATAAATGAATACCCTAATTTATCGTAATCCAAGGCTAAAGAAGATCCCATGATAATACCGGCATCCTCCATTTTTTTAACTCTAACGTGTACCGTACCAGCAGATATCAAAAGTTTTTTTGCAATGTCAGTAAACGGAACTCTCGTGTTGTCTATTAACATATCTAAAATCTGGTGATCTACTTCATCTAAACGAAATTTACTCATAATTGTTTAATTAATATTACTAATTGCTATTACAAAGTATAAAATTATATATAAAAAACAACAAATTCACATAAAAATTAACTTTTTATTAATCCGTTAACAAATTTAACATTTTTGTTTAAATAAAAATTTGCTTTTTGACCCACTTTTGGAAAATTTGAGAAATCATCCGAATATTCTTCGCCTTTTGCGTCATATTCATAATGTCCAAAGAAATTTTCCAACTCACCTACTTCAGCAATGTAAGCGTTAAAATGAATCTTATTTTCGATTAATTCTTCTTTGTATTGAGCGACAAAATTCGTAATAATTTCGATACCATCATAATTTATTTTGACATTTTTATACATAAAATCATAAAAAACCACATTATTTTGTGAAATATTCAAATATTCACCAAATCGATTATCAACTAAATCGTTTTCGGAAATTTGTTTGAAGCTTAAAATTAACGCGAAAAAGATGTATTTGCGTGTAATTTCCCTGTCGTAGTCACCTGGATAATGACCTGCCTCAAATAAGATTGTTGGAACTCCCAAATATTGAAAAGTGTCTCCAATACAATTAATATTGAACGAATCATCAAAACGTCCAACCTGACCTGGAATAAATTCTTGAAGTACTTTATTGATTTCTGCAATAATGTTTATAGCTTTTAATCTATTCTCGTTAACTTCTCTTTCTTCATTATAAGAAGGTGCCAAAAAAGACACTGTTGCAGGTTTTCCTGTAGTTCCAGCACCAAATATAGTACGCTGGTCATGAAGATTGAAACAATAATGAGGTTTGAAATTCTCAAAAACATTACGTAAAACATTGCTTTCAGGCTGTGTTAAATCTTGAGAATCACGATTTAAATCTATTTCATTGGCATTAGCTCTTGTGTATAATCTTGCGCCGTCTGGGTTTAAAATAGGAATAGAAAGAAAGGTAAATGTCTCCAACATTCTTTTAGCAAAATCAGTTTCTCCGTTTAATAAATTGATAAAATCAAATAATGCCTTTGTAGTAGTACTTTCGTTTCCGTGCATTTGTGACCACAAATAAACACGAGTTGGACCAGTTCCAATTTGATAACTATATATAAGTTCACCTAAAACAGATTGCCCAACAATTTGAACCTGTTCGTTAGTATTTAGTTTATCTAAAAGAGGTTGAATATGATCTAAAGTTAGATATCTTCCTGAGATGGTTGTCTCTTTATATTGTGTAAAAAGTTGTTCTAAATTCATTGTGTTTTGATTAGTTTACAAAAGTAAACATCTTTATTTTTACAATTGTGAAAGAGTAAAAGCTTTAACAATTTAATATTGTAAACAAATTTTTAAAACAGAATGATAGGTTTAGTATTGTTTGTGTTTTTAAAAACAAAAAGTGTTAAATTTAATAGCTATTTAATTGTAAATCAAATACTAAAATTGTTTTGTTTAAATTTAAAATTTAAGTAAAAACTGATTTATTATTATACTAAACTAATTGAAATTGCTTTACTATTTCTTTTTGTTTACATTTGTAAATAGCTGATTTTAAACTATTTTTCACAATGGTAAACATAGACGATTTTGTTAAAAGACTTGAAATGGTGCTAGACTATTATGGTTTAAATGCTTCTTCATTTGCAGATAAAATTGGAGTTCAACGTTCGAGTATGTCTCATCTTTTATCTGGAAGGAATAAACCTAGTTTAGATTTTATATTGAAAATTCTGGAAGTTTTTCCGGAAGTAGATTTATATTGGATTTTGATTGGAAGAGGAAATTTTCCTGATAATGATAAAAAAATTGAAAAATTAAAATCTCTATCTCCTACTTCGCATCATTCGAACACAGACGAAAATTTATTATCTCCTATAGAATTTTATAAAGACAAAAAAACTGAAAAGAGTTTTTCAGAATTACAGAACAGGAATATAAATCTCAATGATGACGAAATTGAGAAAATTGTTCTTTTTTATAAAAATGGGACTTTTAAAGCCTATTTGCCGTAATTCAAAAATTAGCGCGTATTTGGAGTTTGGTACAGAAAATTTTCAAATACGCGATTCTCACGCGTTTGAAAAAATTCTCAGATTTTACAATTTGACTCCATTTTCTGGAATTTTCCCCAAAACTCCTTTATAGTGTTTCTTTAAAATTTCGAAATCTGCTTCGTAATTTCCAGTTGGGTAAAATGGTTCGCCAAGATTTACTTCTTTTTTGCCCCAATCAAAAGCTACGGGAACAATTGGTACTTTCGCTTTAAGCGCAATAAAATAAAATCCAGTTTTAATTTCTTTTACTTCTTTACGAGTTCCTTCGGGGGCAACCGCAAGACGAAAGACTTCTTTACGTTCAAAAATGGCAGCAATAGAATCAACTTTATTTAAGCCACCTGAACGATCTAGAGGTTCGCCTCCCACATTTCTGAAATAATATCCAAAAGGAAATCGAAACAATTCTTTTTTTCCAACCCAATTCATTTGCAGTCCAGAAATGCCACGAGTAAAAAGTCCGATATAAAAATCATGATTGCTTGTATGCGGCATTACCATCAAGATACATTTTTTTATTTCGGCATTTTTCAATCCTACTATCTTCCAGCCCATTAGCTTAAAAAATAAGAATTTGTACAATAGTTTTTTCATTAAACACTTATTATTTGGTGCAAAATAAAAGATTTAATGGTAAATTTGAGTAAAAGCATACAAAATGATTCAAAAATTTTTCAGTTATATAATCCCCATAAAAATATTTAAAAAGAAATCTGCAAGAAGCAAAACAATTGAAGTCACATGGGCAAATGGTGAATTAGTTTTAGATACTGAAAATACTAATTATTCGTATGGAAGTCTGCAACGCATATTAAGATATGGACTTCGAAATATTGGCTATGATAACATTTTAAAAATGGATCATATTTTGTTGTTGGGTGTTGCTGGCGGAAGTGTAGTAAAAACGCTGGTTGATGAAATTAACTATAAAGGGAAAATTACAGGAGTCGAAATTGATCCTGAAATGATTCAGATAGCCAATCAATATTTTAATCTCAATCAAATTAAGCAATTAGAAGTTGTTATTGATGACGCGTTTGAATTTGTTTTAAAAACCAAAGACAAATACAACCTTATTATTATTGATATTTTTGAAGATACTAATATGCCTAACTTCTTGTTTGAAAAGTTTTTTTTGGATAGAATTTGCACTTTATTAAAAGAAGACGGATTTATCTTATTCAATACTATGATTTTGGATGAAGCGCATAACGTAAGAAATCGAAAGTATATTTCTGAAGTAAATAATGCATTGTTTACTAGCAAAATGTTGCCTCGAATAGAAGTGCACAATGAAATAATAATTATAAAAAAAGTAGCCTAGTTTTATGAAGCCCCTCACCTCAATATTAAATGCCTTACCACCTACTAAAATAATTGATGAAACAATTCCTGTTTCACAATATACGCCGTTGAATCTATCGGTTTCAAATGAGGAATTAGTTGCTCAAAAACTTGATACATCAGAAGATTTCGAAAAATATATTTTTAGTTATCTCAAAAAGAATAAAGCCAAAGTTGCTTTTGGAGGTTACATAGAAGGTCGTTCCTTATACCAAAGAAGCACTATTTTTTTTAACGAATCGAAACCGGAGCGTAATATTCATATTGGTTTAGATTTATGGACAAAAGCCGGAACTGCGGTTCTTGCTGCTTTAGATGGTAAAGTGCATAGTTTTAAAAATAATATTGGTTTGGGTGATTATGGTCCAACTATAATATTGGAACATGAAGTCGAAAAAGAAAAATTTTATACTTTATATGGACATTTGTCGTTAGAAAGTATAGAAAACTTAACGATCGGAGACAAATTTAAAAAGGGAGATAAAATTGCTGCCCTTGGAAATGCCTCAGTAAATGGAGATTATGCGCCACATGTCCATTTTCAAATTATTCACAAAATTGATGATTATTGGGGAGATTATCCAGGTGTCTGCAATGCAAAAGACCTAAACTTTTATATAGAAAATTGCCCCGATCCTAACTTATTATTAAAAATTACTTAAATAGTTATGAAGAAAGCAGGATTGATTATATGTTTGTTATTATTAATTGGATGTAAATCTAAAATAGTAAGCCGAGATACAGAAGATTTAAAAATTAAGAAAGTTTCTGGTGCCGAAATAAACTCAAGTCAACAGCAAAAAGCTTATGATTTAGGAAAAAGAGTTTTACTAACTTGTAATACTTCAAAATTTAAACCTTTTAATGAAACTGAAGTAACCAAATCGGTAATGGAAAATACGACCGAGGAACGTTTAACCAAGACCTGTCAAAGGTTTAGACAATATTACGGAAGTTTTATAGATTTAAAATTGGATGGAGTTTACAAAACAAAGCATGAAGTAATTTATCGTTATCACGCTTTATACACTAAGAAAGTCGCAAACAAAGAATTACGAATTTTTGTAAATGATGAAAATCTCATTTCTGCAATAAAATCAATGGATTGGGATGAGAAATTTGATGCTAAACTTACGAATCAATAAATTAAAAATATGAATTTAAAATTATCACTTCTTATCCTATTGTTTATCTCGACTTTTGCAAATGCGCAGCAAACTATAACGGTAAAAGGCTCTAGCTTTCCGGCAACACAAGAGTACACTTTTATCTGCGAAAAATATGCGTTTTCAGGTGAAGCCAAAATTCAGATTGCTAAAACAGATAAGGGAGGTATTTTAAAAATAACTATTACAACTGCAAATGATAAAGCCAGAATTGCTGGCGGATTATATGTGGATCTGACAAATGCCGACGTTATTGCCTGTACAGACAAAAATGTAAAAGAATCTGCAGATGGTACAACAACTTCATATTATTACTTTACTCCTGCAGAATGGCTGAAATTAAAGAAAACTGATATTTACGCAGTTCGCTTTATAATCGCCGGAGGGCCAGATACTTTTGGAAACCAAACAGGTTATTTTACGGCATATAGTAAAATGAATTATTTTTCGACAGCATTTGATAAATCGAAAAAAACATTTGATACAGCAAAAGAAATTAGTGTTTTGTAGTGATTTTTTAGTCGAATAAATCTTATATTTAACATTAAAAATTTCCTATGAATCCTAATGAATCCTTAATAACAAAATTTTATACTGCCTTTGCTAACGCCGATGCTAAAACGATGAGTGAATGTTATCATCCAAAAGTTCATTTTATAGATCCGGCTTTTGGTTTACTTAAAGAAGAACAGGTTTCTAAAATGTGGGAAATGCTCTTGTCAAAAAGTAAAGGGAATTTAAAAATAGAATTTTCTAATGTAAAAGCCGACGATTCGACAGGATCTGCAAATTGGATTGCTACTTATAATTTCAGTAAAACAAACAGAAAAGTAGTTAATAAAATTAGAGCTGAATTTGTCTTTCAAGACGGATTAATTATCAAACACACTGACAGTTTTGACGTTTGGAAGTGGTCTAAACAAGCTTTTGGCACAACAGGTTATTTGCTTGGTTGGACAGGTTTTTTTCAGAATAAAGTTCAAAAACAAGCTTTATTGTCGCTGCAGAAGTTTCAGGAATCCAAATAATAATAAATTAGAAATCTACATAGCGCTTTTGAGTTGGTTTCAATTTATATATCTGCCTTTTAACTGATTATAATTATTTGTTACTTTATTGTTTTGTACTAAAAGTGTTAATCTCGACTACTGATGAAAGAAATTGTACACAAGAAATTAAATCAATTACAGGCAACAGCAATTTGCGGAAATGACATTAGCTCTTCTTGTCTTTATGTTTCTGCTTTAACCATTTTATATGCAGGACAATATGCTTGGATTTCACTTTTAATTGTTGCTGTAGTATTATTTCTCTTTAGAAAAATTTATGGTGAAGTTGTTGGGGCAATTCCTTTAAATGGAGGTGCTTATAATGTTTTATTAAATACTTCTACAAAGAGATTGGCTTCTTTGGCAGCAACTCTTACCGTTTTGTCCTATATGGCGACAGCCGTTATTTCAGCTTCTGAAGGAATGCACTATTTACACGGTATTTTTCATGGATTAAACGTTACGATCGCCACTGTTATTGTCTTAATATTATTTACAGGTTTAGCGATTTTAGGAATTGGAGAATCGGCATTTGTGGCTGTAATAATTTTTCTAACCCATATTGGAACGCTAAGTTTACTAGTATTAGCTTCAATTTGGTTTGTGTTAACGCATGGTTTAGAAACTTTTCATATCAATTGGCATACACCGATAGCTTATGAAAGCATAAAAACAGCACTTTTCCTAGGATTTTCTGCGGCAATGCTCGGAATTTCAGGATTCGAAAGTTCTGCCAATTTTGTTGAAGAACAAGAACATGGTGTTTTTCCAAAAACACTTAGAAACATGTGGGGTATTGTTAGTTTCTTTAATCCTGTTATTGCTATTTTATTAATAAGCGTAATTCCTCTTACAGAAGTAGGTGAAAATAAAGAATCACTTTTAGCCCATTTAGGACAAACAACTGGTGGTTCATGGTTGGCTTGGCTCATTTCTATTGATGCCGTTATGGTACTCTGTGGTGCAGTTTTGACATCATTTGTTGGTGTCTCGGGACTTTTAAACCGAATGACTTTAGATCGAATTCTACCTAATTTTTTCCTGAAACAAAACAACAGGGGATCACATTATAGAATCGTAATCAGCTTTTTAGTGCTTTGTATTTCAGTGCTTTTTGCTACAAACGGACATTTAGAATCTTTGGCTGGAGTGTATACTTTTTCATTCTTAGCTGTAATGGCCTTATTCGGAATTGGTAATCTGCTTTTAAAATACAAACGCAAAAAGTTACCAAGACCAGAACGTGCCAGAGGAATTGCCGTTGTTGCTGCAGTTCTTTTTGTCATAGCTGCATTTATTGGAAACGTAGAGTTGAATATCAATTCGTTTTATACTTTCCTGCAATATATGGTTCCGGCTTTGATCTTTATTGGAGTTATGTTAAATCGCGTTATTTTAATTCGTTTGCTAATTGAAGCTTTAGAATATTTCTATCAACCACTCAGAAAAATGGTAATTGTTAGTAATCGTTATCTGCAGAATCTTAGTGCACAGATTAATTCTCAGGAATTTGTCTTTTTTACAAAAGGGGATGATATTACTATTCTAAACAAAGTTTTGCAGTACGTAGAAGATAACGAAACCACTAAGAAACTTAAAATTGTTCATGTCAAAAACGATTCTACCAATAATGAAGCGCTCAAAAAAGATCTGGAAGTTTTAGATCGCGCTTACGATGGACTCGATATCGAATATCTAGAAATAGAAGGAATTTTCGGCCCGGAAATAATCGATGAACTTTCTCAAAAATGGAAAATTCCGAAAAACTTTATGTTTATTGGTTCGCCTGGAAATAAATTTTCTTATCGAGTTTCAGATCTTGGTGGAGTACGATTGATTATGTAATTTTTTAGAAGCAGAGATATTCGTTTTTTCAAGAAGTGAAGTCCCGCTATACATTCCAATCTTTTATGGTGAACCCCACCATAAAAGGATTTCCATTTCTATCGGGGCTAAAAAAGAACAAATCATTTTCATAAGAAAAGATAAATAACAACAAAAGAATAAACCTGACAGGTTTTAGAAACCTGTCGGGTTTAATATTTTAAATAAAGAGCAAATAATAAGCTTAGTAATCTCTTTAAAGACTCCTAATCATAAAACTGAAAAAACTCTACGAAAATCCTCAGTGTTCTTTGAGTAAAAAGACTAAGATTTAAACCAGCTTTCAACTAATTCATCTTCAAAAGAAGTTGCATTTTTATGAATAAACTCATTTCTGTTTTTATCATAAGAATAATCAAGAGCCCAAGATTCATGATTTGCAGCTAGTTCTTTAATACTTTTACAAACAAAAGCAATCTCTTCGTCTGTAGTCGTTGGGTGAATTGACATTCTAATCCATCCTGGTTTTTTGATTAAATCACCAATTGTAATTTCGTTTACCAGTTTGTTAGACGTTTCCTGATCAACGTGTAATAAATAATGACCATAAGTTCCTGCACAACTACATCCTCCTCTAGTTTGAATTCCGAAACGATCGTTTAGAATTTTTACTCCTAAATTAAAATGAAGATCATCAATAAAAAACGAAATTACACCAAGACGTTCTTTATGTTGTCCTGCCAAAATTTTAATATTCGAAACAGGTTCTAATTCACTGAAAACATAATCAACGATTTCATGTTCACGCTGCATGATGTTTTCAATTCCCATTTCTTCTTTCAACTCAATTGCAAGAGCTGTTTTTATAACCTGAAGAAAACCTGGAGTTCCACCATCTTCACGATCTTCGATATTATCTATATATTTATGTTCTCCCCAAGGATTTGTCCAACTTACGGTTCCACCACCAGGACAATCAGGAATCATATTATTGTATAGTTTTTTATTAAAAATTAAAACACCAGAAGTTCCAGGTCCGCCTAAAAATTTATGAGGTGACATGAATACGGCATCCAAATAAGCTTCTGGATCAGCAGGATGCATATCAACTTCTACGTAAGGTCCTGAACACGCGAAATCAACAAAACATACACCATTGTACTGATGCATTAATTTTGCAGCTGCATGAAAAGGAGTTCTCAATCCTGTTACGTTTGAACAAGCAGTAATAGAAGCAATTTTTATTGTTCTATCATTATATTTTTCTAGTAAAGCTTCTAAATTTTCTAAATTGAAAAGACCTTTTTCACAAGATGGAATAATCTCAACATCTGCAATCGTTTCCAACCAAGACGTTTGATTAGAATGATGTTCCATGTGTGAAATAAAAACAATAGGTTTCTTTTCTGCTGGAACATTTGTAAAGTTCTTCAAATTTTCAGGAACTTTTAAACCTAAAATACGCTGGAATTTATTAATAACTCCCGTCATTCCGGTTCCGTCCGTAATCAAAACATCATCATGATTTGCATTGGCATGACGTTTAATAATATGTCTCGCGTGATGATAAGCTTTTGTCATAGCAGTACCAGAAACAGTAGTTTCAGTATGCGTATTGGCTACAAAAGGGCCAAATTCATTTAATAATTTTTCTTCAATCGGACGATATAATCTTCCGCTGGCAGTCCAGTCAGTATAAATAATAGATTTTCTGCCATAAGGTGACGTAAATTCCTGATTTATACCGACAATATTTTGTCTGAACTCCTGAAAATAAGTTTCTAGGGTGATGGTACTATTTTTGCTATTCATTGGTTGTGTCTTGTGTTTGAATGCAAATATATCGTTTTTTTATAAAATTGCGAATTTATCAATACTAAACTTCAAACATTACATTCCTATTGGGTATCTTTAGTTAAAAGAACTTTTTTTTAATAAATTATCATAATATCCTATCGAATTAATAGACAATAAACTAATAGAAAGTATTATTTATGGGAAATTTATCAGTAGCTACCTTTGGTGGCGGTTGTTTTTGGTGTATCGAAGCTGTGATTCAGCGTTTAAAAGGTGTAGAATCCATAAAATCAGGTTACTCAGACGGATTTATTAAAAATCCAGCATATAGAGAAGTTTGTACCGGAAGAACGGGACATGCAGAAGTTATTCAAGTGACTTTTAATCCTGACATAATTTCATATCACGACTTAATATTTATATTCATGACAAGTCATGATCCAACAACTTTAAATCGTCAAGGAGGTGACAGCGGAACTCAATATCGCTCGATTGTTTTGTATCATAATGACGAACAAAGAGAAATTGCAGAAAAAGTATTTGAAGAAGTTCAACCTGCTTATGCTGATCCGATTGTGACTCAATTAAAACCTTTTGAAGTGTTTTATGAAGCGGAAGATTATCATCAAAATTATTATAATGAAAATCAAGAAGCTGGATATTGCCAAGTGGTAATTGATCCTAAAATTCAAAAACTTAAAAAAATGTATGCTGATAGGTTAATCGGCTAAAGATTTTTGCCACAGATTACACAGATTAAAAGCATTTTTACTGTAGTTATAAATTAAATCTGCAAGATAAAATCATTAAAATCTTTTTAATCTGTGGAAAAAAAAGAAAGAACTTTAAAATGAAAAATTTAAAAATAAACAATCGATTTACAGCCGAATTACCGGCAGATCCTGATTTAACTAATGAAGTTCGTCAGGTTAAAAATACGTTGTTTTCGTATGTAAATCCAACAAAACCTTCAGATCCAAAACTGATTCATGCTTCTGAAGAAGTTGCAGCATTAGTTGGAATTTCAAAAGAAGAAATTCAATCAGAAGAGTTTGTAAATGTTTTTTCTGGAAAAGAAATTCTTCCAGAAACTCAGCCTTATGCCATGTGTTATGCCGGACATCAATTTGGCAATTGGGCAGGACAACTAGGTGATGGACGAGCTATTAATTTAACTGAAATTGAAAACAATAATCAGTTTTATACGCTTCAATTAAAAGGTGCAGGAAAAACTCCTTATTCAAGAACCGCAGATGGCTTGGCTGTTTTACGTTCTTCTATTAGAGAATATCTTTGTGCAGAAGCTATGCATTATTTGGGTGTTCCCACTACCCGATCACTTTCACTGATTCTTTCAGGAGATCAAGTTTTGCGAGACATTTTGTATAATGGAAATCCAGCATATGAGAAAGGCGCTGTGGTGTGCCGTGTGGCTCCTTCTTTTATTCGTTTTGGAAGTTATGAAATGCTCACTGCAAGAAATGAACTTAAAAATCTAAAGCAGTTTGTAGAGTTTACCATTAAACATTATTTTCCTGAAATTAAAGGAGAACCCAAAGAACAATATATTCAGTTTTTCCAGAAAGTTGCAGATACAACACGCGAAATGATTCTGCATTGGCAAAGAGTCGGATTTGTACATGGTGTTATGAATACGGATAATATGTCTATTCACGGAATTACGATTGATTATGGTCCGTATGGTTGGTTAGAAAATTACGATCCGAATTGGACACCAAATACAACTGACAGTCAAAACAGAAGATATCGTTTCGGAAATCAGCCTCAAGTGGCGCAATGGAATTTGTTTCAATTGGCCAATGCGCTTTATCCTTTAGTAAATGAAGCAGCTCCTTTGGAGAAGATACTGGACACTTTTATAACTGATTTCGAAGAAGATTATAAAAACATGTTTTTAAGTAAATTAGGAATATTTACTTCAAGTGATACTGATGATAAAATTGTGAAAGGTCTAGAAGAAATTCTACAATTATCAGAAACCGATATGACTATATTTTTTAGAAATTTAAGTCAAATCAAAAAAGAAGATTCAGTTGAACAAGCATTCGAAAAGATTGAATACGCTTTCTATTTACCAGAAGAAATAAAAGAAAATATTTTGAATGCCTGGCAAAAATGGCTTGCAGTTTATTTGAAACGATTAAGTATTGAAAACTTTTCAGACGAAGAACGTTCCCTTAAAATGAACTTGATAAATCCAAAATATGTGCTCAGAAATTACATGGCACAATTGGCCATCGATGAAGCGGATAAAGGAGATTATACCTTAGTTGATGAATTGTTTCAACTTCTAAAGAAACCTTATGATGAACAGCCAGAATCTGAAAAATGGTTCGCCAAACGTCCAGACTGGGCACGTTCTAAAGTAGGATGTTCAATGCTCTCTTGTAGTTCTTAAAAAGTGTTCTTTGCCACGAATTTCACGAATTGACACGAATTTTTATTTGTTGAAATTAGTGAAATTCGTGGCTTAACAATATTACTTCGAAATGTAATCTACTATTAAATTAGCATGAACTCTTGAATTTTCAATAAACCATTTATGAGTCTGCATTCCGCCGCAGACTACTCCTGCAAGGAATAATCCTTCTACATTGGTTTCCATAGTTTCTGGATTGTAAACTGGAATTTTTAACTCGTCATTAGAAAGCTGAATTCCCATTTTTTCTAAGAAACTCAAATCTGGTTTATAACCTGTCAAGGCCAAAACAAAATCATTTTCAATAGTAATTTTTCCGTTTGGAGTTTGTATTTCTACTTCATTCTCTCGAATTTCAGTAATATTCGACTCAAAATAAGCTGTGATACTTCCTTCAGCGATACGATTTTCAATATCTGGTTTTACCCAATATTTTACACGGTTATTAATTTCATTTTTACGAATCACCATAGTTACATCGGCTCCTTTTCTCCAGCATTCCAAAGCAGCATCAACAGAAGAATTATTGGCTCCTACAACCAAAACTTTTCTAAAAGCATATTCATGCGCTTCTTTATAATAATGACGTACTTTTGTTAAACTTTCGCCAGCAACATTCATTTCAATCGGAATATCATAAAATCCTGTAGCTATAACTACATATTTAGATTGGTATTCAGATTTGTCTGTTTTTAACTGAAAAACATTTTGATCGTTCTTTTGAACATCAAGAACTTTTTCAAACAAATTAATATTAAATTTAAAGTATCTGTGGATATTTCTATAGTATTCCAAAGCTTCCTGACGACCTGGTTTCGGTGCCAGACAATTAAAAGGAATCTCTCCAATTTCTAATCTTTCTGCAGTTGAAAAAAAAGTCATATATAGCGGATAGTTGAAAATACTATTCACTATTGCACCTTTTTCTATAATTAAATATTTTAGTTTTTTCTTTTCGGCTTCAATGGCGCAGGCAAGACCAATTGGCCCTCCGCCAACTATAATAAGGTCAAATATTGTTTCTGTCATTTTATTTTTGCCACTCTTTAAAAGGATTTTTACTTAAATAGGCGTTGTAATATCTTTCGTCATTTGTCACTTCTTCTCCAAGCCAATCTGGTTTTTCGAAAGCTTCTGTTTCCGAATTTAACTCAATTTCAGCCATTATTAAGCCTTCATTTTCTCCGTAAAACTCATCAACTTCATATACATGAATTCCTGATTGTATTTCATATCGGGTCTTTTCAATTTTACCTTTTTCACATAATTTCAAAAGTTCAATTGCTTCGTCTAACGGAATTTGGTTTTCCCATTCAAAGCGGGACATACCACCACTCTGACTTATTCCTTTTATAGTTATAAATCCTTTATCGCCTTTAATTCTGACTCTTACAGTTCGTTCTGGAGCAGAACTCAAATATCCTTGAGCAATTTTATTTTGAGTAAAAGCTTGATTTTTGAAGTCGTCAGATTTTACAAGAAATTTTCTTTCTATTTCGACCATTTTAATTCTAAATTATTTTTTTATGCAAGTTACTCATTTTAATCAAGCCTTCGAAAATTTAAAAAATCAAAAAAATGTTAATTTGAGTTTTGTTTTTCAAATCAGAAAACATTAAAATAACTGATTATTAATATATTACGTGTTATTTTTTTAGTTAAATTTGATTGAATCTTAACTTCATCATCTATGTCTAAAAAAGCACTTTATCTATTAGGCATTGCAATAACCATAATTTTAGGGGCTTATTTATACCTAAAATTCTGCTGCAATTGCTCTGAGAAAATTACAACGGATGATACTCCAAAAGCAGCAGTCCCAACTGTCCAAGAGCCAAATTTTGTTCCGTTTGTATTAAATGGTCCGGGAATTGAATATCAAACTAATGATAATCTCAAGTTCCTTAAAAACAGCGCTACTTTAATAATGCCAGTAAGTGATTCTGTCATTAATGGTATTCAAAAATTAAAGTCTTTCTTGGTTTCCAATCCTAAGCAGAAAATTGTCATAACAGGTTATGCTACATCAGATGAAACCAATTCCACAACTTTTGAGAATTTAGGTCTGGCGAGAGCAAATGAGGTAAAGAATTATTTTGTTTCTGAAGGATTATCGGAGAAACAGTTTTCGACCAAAGGAGAAATCATTGATAAATGGAAAATGAGTGCGGATACACTTCTTGGTCCGTCAAATTATACATTTGAAACTATTGATTCTACTTCAACTTCTACTGATGAATGGACTGCTTTAAAAGATAAAATAAATGCAGATCCACTGGTTCTACATTTTAACACCAATCAGTCCCGCGAGACGCTTACCAGTCTTGAAAAGCAGAAAGTTGCAGATATAGTAAAATATACTGAAAATGTAAAGGATGCAGTTGTATTGGCTGTAGGTCATTCTGATAATGTTGGAAATCGTGATTCGAATATTGTTTTAGGACAAAAAAGAGCAGAATTTTCTAAAAATTATCTTTCTAAAAATGGTATAGATCCGGCGAGAATTGAAACACAATCTAAAGGTCCAGATGAACCAATTGGGGATAATAATACCTCAGAAGGAAAAGCATCAAACAGAAGAACCGTAATTACAATTAAATAACTAATCAAAAACATACGATCATGAATATACCTTGTATCTTAATACCTGTGCTAGTGGGATTAATCTGTGGAATTTTAGGTTACTTACTAGGAAAAATGAATTCAAAAAATGATGATTCATTGGCATTATCACTTCAAGCTGATTTGGATGCATGCAAAGCCAATACTCGAAATTTAAATGCTAGGATTTCTACTTTAGAAGCTGATTTAGCTGCAGCAAAAGCAAATCCGGCGCCACAGTCATTTACAGCAACAGCACCAATTTTAATTCCGTTCAACGGCGAATTGGCAGCAACTGTTCTTGGAAAAAAAATAAAAGAAAATGATCTAAAAGTGGTAGAAGGAATCGGACCAAAAATAGAAGCTTTGTTTAACGATGCCGGAATAAAAACGTGGTATGATCTTTCTCAAGCTTCAACTGAAAAATTACAATCTATTTTGGATGCTGGAGGAGAAAATTATGCGATACACAATCCAAGTACTTGGGCCAAACAAGCTTTGATGGCTTATCAAGGAAAATGGCAGGAATTGAAAGACTGGCAGAATAGTTTGCTAGGAGGAAAAGAGTAAAAAAATAGGTTCAGAGGTTCAAAGTAACAAAGGTTCAAAGGTTTTTCTAGAGGTCTTTAAAACTTTGAACCTTTGTTACTTTGTCTCTTTGAACCTTAAAAAAAAGAATCCCATTCTTTTTCCAAATTATACCAAAGCTGTCCATTTTTTACTTCTAATGGACAATCTATATTATTAGTATATAATGCACCAGTTCCTAAACCTTGTGGCATATTTGAGTTTTGAAGAAATGTCCATTGTGCTATAGCATTAAGACCAATATTACTTTCTAACGCAGATGTAATCCACCAACCAATATTGTATTTATCTGCAAGCGAAATCCATTCTTGAGTTCCTCTAAAACCACCTATAAAACTTGGTTTTAAAATAATATATTGTGGCTTTATTTTCTTTAATAACTCTTCTTTTTCTTCAAAAGAAAATACGCCAATTAATTCTTCATCCAAAGCAATAGGAAAAGGCGTTTCTAAACACAGTTTAGCCATTTCTAAAACATTTCCTTGTCTAATTGGTTGTTCGATACTATGAAGCTGAAATTGATTTAATTGATTTAATTTGTCTAAAGCTTCTGTTGAAGAAAAAGCTCCATTGGCATCTACACGAATTTCGATTTCTTCAGGAGAAAAATGATTTCGGATAAACTGTAATAATTCAAGTTCTTTCTTAAAATCGATGGCTCCAATTTTAAGTTTGATACAATTGAATCCGTTGGCTAATTTATCTTCAATTTGCTCTTTCATAAAAGCAGATTCTCCCATCCAAACTAAACCATTTATAGTTATAGATTTGGTGTTTTTTGTAAAATCTGAAGGAAATAAAAGATAAGGATTTTCACTTCTTAATGATTGAAAAGCCATTTCAATTCCGAATTGAATTGACGGAAATTCTAATAATAATTCCCAAAGTGCAGTTTCACCTAAATGAATATTATCGCAAGCCCATTTTAGTTTTTCTTCATAATCTTCACGATCATCTGCGCTCAAACCACGAAGTATACCACACTCTCCTATTCCTTTTTTACCATTTTCTTCTAAAATAATAAACCAAGTTTCTTTCTCGGTCATAATTCCTCTAGAAGTACCTGAGGGTCTTTTAAATTCTAGTAAATATTTATGGTAAGATGCGTTCATTTTTTTTAAAGGTGCTAAAGGACTGAGGTGCTAAGCTACTAAGGCATTAAATAGACTGCAAGAAATACTCAGAACCTTAGTAGCTTAGTAACTTAGTGCCTTAATTAAATAATTTTAAGATTTTTTCAAAATCTTTTGATGGAAGTCCTACTTTTTGAAAAAGTAGAAAATCAGATTTTGTTTTGTCTTTCCAACTTAAACTATCGGTTACATTTTGATCTTGATACTTCTTATAGATTGCTTTTGCATCGCTATAATTATCACTAATCAAATAAGCATGCGCTAAATTTAATTTGACTAATAATTCAGTATCGTCTAATTTCTCTCCTTCATGCAGTGTTTTCAGTGCTTTTGTGTATTGTTTAGTCAAAATATAGCAGTAACCAAGCGAACTGTAATCTACTGCTGTTGCTTTTCCTTCGTTAATAATGGTATTTAATTTCGGAATAGCCTCATTGTATTTTTGAGTTTTGATTAAAGAAGCTGCTTGTGTTCTTAAATCATTAAAAACATTTTTAGAAATATCAGCATCTTTATAACATGCATTTCCAAAATCTTTATAAACTTTTGTTTTTTCAACCGCTAATAATTTTTGAAATTCATCGTAACGATATTGTTTCATGATTTTATTCAAAATACAAACACAGAAATCGTCAGAATTGGCCATTTTTTGAGCCATTGTCGATGTTTTGCAAAGACTTATAATTTCGTTTTTATTGTCTTGATTCCAACCGCGGTTTAATTTAGTATCAACCCAAGGCACTACTTCTAAAACCACTTTCTGGCTTAAAATCCAGTTTTTGCTTTCAAAGCCAAACCAAATAGTATTTATGTTTTCTTTTAAACAAGACGATTTTCCAACAGATAAACGTTTAGCATCTTTGCTTACGGGTTCTGCCTGAGAAAAACAGGCTTTATCAATTTTTCCGTCTGCAACGTATTTCTTTGCATTTTCATTTGAAGTAAAAATGGAATAAGTACATTCATCATCTCCAGAGATTTTAGACATTAAAAAAACCGCTCCTGCTGATCCCTGACTGACTCCTGTAGGATCTGGAATGGCTTTTAATAAGGAAACCAGACTATTTGTCAATTCCTGATTTTTGTCTAATAATGTAATTCGGTAAACGATTTCGGTAGTTCCAACTGGCAAGTCTTCTGTTGCGATAGAAATTCTATCACGTGCCGGAACCATTATCTCTTTTGTAGTAGCTCGTTCTTTGTCCCAGTAACCATCTTTTTGAGCAAAAAGACTTAATGAAAAGATAAGAAATAGAGATAGAATTGTTTTTTTGAAAGTAGTTTGAAATGATGCTTTAATTGCCACAGATTTCACAAATTAAAATGATTTTTTACTTTAAAACTCGATTATTGAAATAACATAGATTGTGCCAAATAACTTTCTTATAAAATGAGTGCCCTAGCCCCGATTACTTCACTACTATTTTTATTTTAATTGGAGTTCAGTGAACTTCGTTTAAGGCGGTATCCTTTTTTAGGCAATTTTTCTTTGCCTAAAAAAGATATAGCCGAAAGCGGGATTAGCTCCTTATTATAATTCTATAGATTCTCCGATTGCTAAAAGCATTAAATCTTTTCCTTTATCAAAGAATTTACGAATTGATTCTTCATGATCGATTTCGATGTAACCAAAAGTATCAAAATGATAACCTAAAATTTTATCACATTCCACAAAATCTGAAGCGATAATAGCATCTTCAACGTCCATAGTAAAGTTATTTCCAATTGGAAGAATAGCTAAATCTAATTCTGTACGAAGCGGAATCAATTTCATATCGTAAGTTAGAGCTGTATCACCGGCGATGTAAATATTTTTATGTTCGCCTTCAATTACAAATCCACCAGGATTTCCTCCGTAAGATCCATCTGGAAAACTACTTGAGTGAATAGCAGTCACGTATTTTACATTTCCAAAATCGAATTTCCAGTTTCCTCCGTGGTTCATTGGGTGAGAATTGAAACCTTTATTGGCATAATAACTTGCAATTTCTGCATTTGAAACAATAACGGCATTCGTATTTTTCACAATGGCTTCCACATCTAAAACGTGATCTCCGTGAGCATGTGTCAACAAGATATAATCTGCTTTTAATGTGTTAATATCGATTGCAGCTGCTTGTGGATTTCCTGTAATAAATGGATCTACAATAATATTTTTCCCTCCTACTTCAATTCCTAAAGCAGCGTGTCCGTAGTATGTGATTTTCATTTTTTTTTCTATTTAAAAGTTTAATAAAATTATCTACCTCCTAAAAACAGGTTTACAATGATATCTGAAATTAAAGAAATCATACAAACTGTCAATAATATAGAAAGTAAAAATGTACTTAAAGCCAGTTTTTTTAATTCTGGATCTAACAATTTAGGATCCTGATTCTTATAAACTGTGATTAAATGTTTAGTTAAAGGAATATAAGCCAATAAAAATAAGTACTGATCAAAATTGTAATCACTCAAAATGGCAAAAACAACTACCAAAACCATTGCAGTAATAATTAAAAAGAAATGGTAATTTTTAGCTTTTTGAGCACCCAGTTGTACTACAATTGTATTTTTGCCTGCTTTTTTATCCGATTCCTGATCGCGCATATTATTAAGATTCAAAACTCCAACGCTCAATAATCCGATTGAAACTGCTGGTAGAATTAATAGTGGATCTATTTCTTTTGCATATAAAAAGTTTACTCCCAATGTGCTAACCAATCCGAAGAAAATAAAAACGAATAAATCTCCAAATCCTTTGTATCCATAAGCTGAATTACCAACTGTATAACGAATAGCCGATACAATTGCAGCGATTCCTAGCAATAAGAAAAAGATGGAATAACCAAAATTATCTCTTCCAAATGCAAAATAGATTAATACAATAGCTGATAGTAAAGTCAATAATGAAGTAATGATTATTGCTTTTTTCATTGCTTGAGGTGTAATAACACCGCTCTGAATAGCACGTTGTGGTCCTACTCGATCTGCATTATCTGTACCTTTTACACCATCTCCGTAATCATTAGCAAAGTTTGATAAAACCTGTAAACCTAATGTTGTTAGCAATGCAAATCCAAAAACTTTCCAGCTAAATACTTCAGTTGGTGTATTGATCGTTTCTGTTGGATTTGATAAAGCATAAATACTTCCAACTATAATTCCGGAAACTGATAAAGGTAATGTGCGCAGTCTTGCGGCTTCAATCCAATGTTTCATTATTTATTATTTAAGATTTTATAATGTAGATTTTAGATTTATTTTTAATTCTGATTTTTAGATTGCTTGAATATCAAATCTAAAATCTAAAATCAGAAATCTACAATTTATTATGGTAACCACTTATTTTCACCGAAGTTTGGTTTTCTTTTTTCCAAGAAAGCGTTTCTTCCTTCTTTAGCTTCTTCGGTCATATACGCTAGACGAGTTGCTTCTCCTGCAAAAACTTGTTGTCCGACCATTCCGTCGTCTGTTAAGTTCATTGCAAATTTTAGCATTTTGATAGATGTTGGTGATTTTTGAAGAATTTCCTGTGCCCACTCATATGCAGTAGCTTCCAGTTCATCGTGAGGAATTACAGCATTTACCATTCCCATTTCAAAAGCTTCCTGAGCAGAATAATTTCTACCTAAAAAGAAAATTTCACGTGCTTTTTTCTGGCCAACCATTTTAGCCAAATATGCCGATCCGTAACCACCATCAAAACTTGTTACGTCTGCGTCTGTTTGTTTAAAGATAGCGTGTTCTTTACTGGCAAGTGTCATATCGCAAACTACATGCAAACTATGTCCACCACCAACAGCCCAACCAGGTACAACTGCGATAACTACTTTAGGCATAAAACGAATTAAACGTTGTACTTCCAAAATATTTAAACGGTGCTGACCGTCATCTCCAACATATCCTTGGTGTCCGCGTGCATTTTGATCTCCTCCACTGCAAAAAGAGTAAACTCCGTCTTTTGTTGAAGGTCCTTCAGCAGAAAGTAAAACTACTCCGATTGAAGTGTCTTCTTGTGCATCATAAAAAGCTTGGTATAATTCTGAAGTAGTTTTAGGACGGAATGCATTTCTAACATTTGGTCTGTTAAAGGCTATTCTCGCTACTCCATTGCATTTTTTATAGGTTATATCTTCAAATTCTCTGGCTGTAATCCAATCCATTTTGATTTTTTTATTTTAATAATTATAGTGTAAAAATAAGGCATTTTTACTATTTTACCTACTCAAATCGCCTTAAGTCTTTGTGAAATTGAGCTGCAATGTTAACAATTGGTATTTACTTACAAAAAATAACATATTTTAACATTACTTTAGAAAAATAATAATTAATTTTACACCCTAGAAATCAATGAGATACATTTTATTTCAAAGGTTTCAGATTGATTTTCTTTCACTGATTTATTAACCTAAAAAATGATTTTTTTGAGAAAATTTAAAAAATTTGTCGCTCATTTTTTTAGGGTTTTAAGTAACAAACCTGAATTAAAAGAGCAAATGATTTATGTGTTTGTCGAAACTTCAAAAAGAAAAAAGTAACACCTAAGGTTAAATGTTAGAATTGTATCTATAATTAGTATATGAATGATAACGAAAAGAGGAAAAAGTACTAATTCACACTTTCTAAAAGTTATTTATAAACCAATGGATTAGCCGTGAAATTCTTTTTTTGCTTTTAAGATAGGTACATCGATTATTTAAAAGACATACCCATCAATGGAATGATTTCTAAAATTCGTAAAGCTGTTATTCTGAGATGGATTCGAATTATTTTATTTCTGTTTTTTTTTAATTACAATTTTTTTTAAAACTAGAATAAAAAGCGAAAGGCTGCCTAAATAGGCAGCCTTTTGTGTTAAAAAAATTCCTGACGGAATAATTTTCAAATTTTTTAAATTCCAAATCCCAAATTATAGACTTCAACATTAATTGGAATTTGGAATTTATATATTGGAATTTCTAAGATTAGAATTTTAAAGCTTTTAATCTTTTACAAGATAAATTCCGTCATCCTTAATTTCGATTAGTTTTTCTTTATATAAAGAACCTATCGCTTTTTTGAATGACTTTTTACTCATCTTCAAAACGGTCTTAATATCTTCGGGATGTGAATTATCATTTAAACGAAGAAAACCTCTGCTGGCTCTTAATTCACTAAGAATTTTTTCGGCATTAGGTTCAATACTTTCAAATCCTTGCGCTTGAATAGCAACATCTATTTTGTTGTCAGGACGAATATTTTTAATAAAACCACGCATTCTGTCCCCCGTTCTAATTGAGTCGTCATAAACTTCGTCTTTGTATAAAAGACCTTTATGGCGTTCGTTGATGATCACATTAATTCCCATATCGGTAATATGAGAAACAATTAAATCAACTTCTTCTCCTTTTTCGACCGTTAATTGATCATTGCTTAAAAATTGGTTTGTTTTACTCGATGCAACTAAACGATTAGTTTGTTTATCCATGTATAAATAAACCAAATAACGCTTTCCTTTTTCCATTGGGCGTGCTTGTTCTTTAAACGGAACCAGAATATCTTTCTCCATTCCCCAATCCATAAAAGCACCAACGTTATTGATATAATTTACACGCAAAAGTGCAAATTCATTTAATAAAATATAAGGAACCAAAGTTGTAGCAACTGGTCTTTGTTCGTGATCTAAGTAAACAAAAACGATTAATTCTTCGCCAATTTCAAATTCTTTCGGCACATATTTATTGGGTAATAAAACATCGTGAACTCCTTCAGGATCATTTTCGGGATTTCCTAAAAACAAACCAACTTTGGTGTCACGTAATATAGTAAGAGTATTGTATTTTCCTATTTCTAGCATTTTCTTTGTATTCTAAGTTGATAAAACAACTAAGTTTTGAGGTGCAAAGGTACGAAGTTTGAAAATGTTAAATCAAAAATGTTTTGCATAAAATAAAAAGTGCCGTTAAACGACACTTTTTATATAGAATTCTCTATTATAAAAATCCCTTAATTCAAATTTTTAAAATATTGTTTTAGAATAACATCATTTTCTGTCGTTGGTGTAAAAATCTCTAAAATTGCAGGAGCATCATTTGTCTCATACAACGATTTTATACCTTTATCTAATGATTCTGAGTCATTTGCTGTGTAATAATTACATTGGTACATTTTTGCTAAATGTTCGGCCGTTAAATGATGGGAGGTTTCAAAATAAGTATTAAAAACTGGTTTTTCTTGATGTCCTGGCAGAATCCTGAAAATTCCTCCACCTCCATTATTAACTAATACTATTTTAAAATTCTTTGGAATATAAGAATTCCACAAAGCATTACTATCGTATAAAAAACTGATATCTCCCGTAATAAATACAGTTTGTTTTTTATTTCCAACTGAAGCCCCAATAGCTGTAGAAGTACTTCCGTCAATACCACTCGTCCCTCTATTGCAAAAAACTTCTATTGATTCGTCAATATCGATCAGTTGTGCATAACGAATTGCTGAACTATTACTAATTTGAAGCAAGCTGTCTTTAGGAAGTGATGCAATTACTTTTTCAAAAACTTTAAAATCTGAAAACCTAATCTCGTTTAAATATTCAGTTCGTTTTGCCAATCTCTTTTGGTAAACTGCATCAATATTTTTAAAATAATTGCTTTTTACAAAAGTTGTTTTTGAGAACAAATCTTTGAAAAAATAATTTGGCTGCATTTCAAAATGTTTGGTCAAAGCTCCAAAAGTATCATATGCACGTAATGTATCGATATGCCAATGTTGTTTTGGTTTATACTTTCTCAAAAAACCTTTTATTCTTTTAGAAACTACCATTCCGCCAAAAGTCACTAAAATTTCTGGATTAAATTCTTTAAAATCAGAATCATCAAAAGGTGTAATTAAAGTATCTATTGAATTGATAAAAGTTGAATGATGAAGATTTGAAGTCGTTTCAGTTAAAACTACAACAGAAGGATCTGAAGCTAAATTTTCTATCACTTCCTGATCAATTACATTAGATTCGTTAACTCCAACTAAGATTAATTTACGCTTCGCATTATTCCAAACTGAAACAATTTCGTCACTATTTTCAATTTCTTTTGAAAAAGTTTCAGGTTTCAGATTTGTGATTTTTGGTTGAACAGAAAGCTCTTCAGTGGTTTCATACAAAGGTTCTTCAAAAGGCGCATTGATATGAACAGGGCCTTTTTTAAGAATAGCTGTTTCAATAGCTAAATTGATTTTTAAATCATTTTCCTCTGAAGCTTCTTCGGTTAAATTAGCATTGAAAACAGAATGATTTAAGAAAACATTCTCCTGACGAATCGTCTGACCATCACCAATATCTATTTTGCTCTGAGGACGATCGGCAGAAATTACAATAAGCGGAATCTGACTGTAAAATGCTTCTGCTAAAGCTGGATAATAGTTTAATAAAGCAGATCCTGAAGTACAAACAATTGCGGCTGGCTGTTTAGTTTGCTGTGCAATTCCTAAAGCAAAAAAAGCGGCGCAACGCTCATCTGCAATGCTATAACACTTAAAATTCGGATTCTGAGCAAATCCTATCGTTAATGGCGCATTTCTAGATCCTGGAGAAATAATAATATTGTTAATGCCTTTGGCTGATAAAATTTCGATAATGCTTTGTGCAAGCGCTATTTTGGGGTAAATCATTACGGTCGTGTATTACTTTTTTAAGAAAATTTTCTACTTAGAATTTCCTCTATCTTGCATACAAAGTTACAAACTTCGCAGTTGATTTATGTTATAATTAGGAATATATTAAGGCTCTTTCCCGAAAAAGGAAATATATTTGTAAAATCGAATTATTAATAAAAGCCTGACTTAATATGCGTTTCTTATTTGTGCTCTTTTTAACTGTTACTTTTCAAAGTGTAATTGCTCAAAATAAATTTATTCCTGTTGATATTCCATACAAAACGGCGTTGGAAACTGCTAAAAAAGAAGGAAAACCACTCTTTGTAATGCTTTATGCCGATTGGTGCCCACATTGTAATTTGATGAAAAGCGAAGTTTTGAGCGATCCAACGGTTATCGATTTTTTAAATAAGAATTTTGTTTGTACTTATAAAGACATTGAAAAAGAAGAAGGAATTGCTTTAAAGAATAAATTCAGAACAAAATCACTTCCTACATTTTTATTTATTGATACTAACGAGACTTTGATTTATGCTTTAAAAGGAGAATGGAAAAAAGCTGATTTTCAAAATGAGCTTCGTTATGCTTTAAACCCTAAAATGCAATTGCCTTATTTAGAAAAGGAATTCTTAGCCGATCCAAGTAATTCAGATAAGTATTTCACTTATTTAAATACCCTTAAAAAAGGAAAAGATAGAACCGAATTATCTCCAGCAACTCACACCTATTTAAATACTCAATCTGATGCACAATTAATTAGCGAATTAAACTGGCGTGTTATTGCAAATGGTGTTACGGATATTAAATCGAGAGAATTTCAGTATGTTTTACAACATCAAAAAGAGTTTGCTGCCGTTGCTTCTCAAAGTAGAATTGACAAGAAAATTGAAAACATCGTAAATGAATTACTTCGTCCTTTGGTTGATAATTTAGACACCATCAATTACTATAAACAGAGAGAAATTGCAAAATCTATTCGTTTACAGAAAACAGACTCTCTAGTTTTTAAATATGATTTAACTTTGGCAGAAAGAATCGAAAAATGGGATTTTTATAAAAAAGTTACTTTAGAAGACACTCAAAAATTAGTTTGGAATGATGCTAGTTTTTTAAAAGATATTGGAAACACCTATTTCAAACATATTACTGATACCGAAAGTTTGAAAAAAGCGATTTTCTGGGTAAACCATTCTTTAGAATTAAATGATTCTTATGATGGGAATTTACTTGAAGCTAAACTTTATAATAAAATAAAAGATAAAAAGAAAGCTTTAGAATATGCTAAAGAAGCCAAAGCCGTTGCAAAAGAAATGGGCTGGGATGCTAAAGAAGCAGATATTCTTTTAGCTGAATTAAACAAAAAATAACCACAATAATTACCAATGAGCATCATTTTAAGACCTGCAACTGAAAACGATTTGCAAAAGATTTTAGAAATCGTAAATCACTCTATTTTACATACAACAGCCAATTACAGCTACGAAATTCAGACTCTAGAAGTACAGCAAAAATGGTTTGAGGATAAAAAAGCTAAAAATCTTCCGGTTGTTGTTGCCGATTTAGATGGCGAAGTCGTTGGTTTTGGAAGTTACGGACAATTCAGAGAAAAAATCGGTTATCAATATACGGTCGAACATTCTGTTTATGTCGTGGATAATATTATAGGAAAAGGAATTGGCTCTAAACTTTTAACTGAATTGATTCGTTTAGCAAAAAAACAAGGCTACCATGTTATGATTGGCGCAATCGATGCTGATAATGCAGGAAGTATTGCTTTTCACGAAAAATTCGGATTTGTAGCAACAGGAACCATTCGTGAAGTGGGTTACAAATTTGATGACTGGCTGGATTTGGTATTTATGCAACTTATTTTGGTTTAATCTTAAAACTTAAACGCAAAGACGCTAAGAATTACGCAAAGTTCGCAAACTTATAAAATACAAAACCCGACAGGTTTTAAAAATATGTCGGGTTTATTATAAATATTTATTTTTTTGTGTAATTAGCTTTTAATCCAATTAATTACTTCTGGATCTGTTGGTAAAGTTCTTGGTTTGATAACTTTTACTAATTCTCCTTTTTCATTAATTAAGTATTTTTGAAAATTCCACTCTACTTCAGAATCTTGCAAACCATTTTTAGATTTTTGAGTTAGGAATTTATATACTTCACACATATCATTCCCTTTTACTGAAACTTTGTTCATCATTGGAAAAGTCACACCATAATTCTGCTGACAAAAACTTTCGATTTCTTTCGCAGTTCCTGGTTCTTGAGAAGCAAAATTATTTGCTGGAAATCCAACAATTATGAAACCTTTATCTTTGTATTCTTTATAAATAGCTTCAAGATCTTTGTATTGTGGCGTTAAACCGCATTTTGAAGCGGTATTTACAATCATAATTTTTTTGCCTTTTAAAGATGCGAAATCAAAAGTATCTCCAGACAAATCTTCTACTTTAAACTGATAAATATTTTCTTTTACCATAATTTCTTTTTTTGGTTTAAGACTCGTTTGAGCCTGAACTTGCGATGCGATCATAAATAATGCGCTGCAAACTAAAATTGCTATGTTTTTCATCTGATAATTTTTTATAAAATTAGCTAAAATCCGTTTTATTAAAACTATTTTCTTTCTTTAAATTTTGCCAATCAAAAGTTAAATAAAAAATGAAGCCTAACGTTAATCAGACGTTAGGCTTCCCCCCATACAAACAAATCAAACCATGAATTAATTATTATGCAATCTTTTATTATAAAATAATATATGTTTTAAAATTATAGTTGATGACCCGGTTATATTGAATCTTTTTATTCCCCCAATGTCTCACGTACTTTCAAAATATTTTTAAATGGCTTGTATTGTATCTACCTGAATCTTCACATCATCGTTTCGACATAATAAAAAGTCTTCGATTTGGAAGTCCGGGTACATCAACTATACTATGTTTTATTTTTCACTTAGAGAACGTCACTACTTTTACTGCTTATAAAGTTTTATGAACACTACAACAAAAACTAGTAAACTGAATAATTCTACAAAATCCATAATCTTAAAAGTTTATTATTTATAATGAATTCGTCAATCTCCACTACATTTTCAATTGACTTATAACAGCTTCTTTTCTAAAGTCGTTCTTTGTAAAAACTGTCATTGCTAACACAGTGGTCAATCCAACGATCAATATTTTTATTATATGCTTGCTATCCATATTATTGTTTTTTAAGAACGACTTTATATTTTAAATCCAATGATTCCTATTTCTGGTTTATACATTAGGCTATTAATTCGGCATCGACTTAATTATGATCTTTTTCTTACCTCTTCTAAAATCATTTACGTAATTGGATTGTTTTTGGTTTTAAAAAAAAGTAAAAAAAATCATCTTTTTTTTGAAATCCCTTTATTTTCCTAGGTTTAGGACTACAAAAAAAAATAAAAAAAATCCAAAAAAAATAATTTACCTTTATAACAGTTACCACTAAATGTCTAAAATTTTATTTCCAAACTTAAAAATCCCAATCTATGAGTCAAGAAGAATTGTTAGTTTTAATTTATAAGAAAGACGAAAAAGCTTTTACGCACTTGTACGATATGTACTCTAAAAGTTTATTTTCTGTAATTCATGTTCTAATCAAAAATCGAGAAGAAGCAGAAGATGTGCTCCAAGATGTCTTCGTGAAAATCTGGAAAAACATCGATTCTTATAACGAAAGCAAAGGCCGATTTTACACCTGGATCCTTAATATTGCTCGTAATACATCGATTGACAAGCTTCGTTCTAAAAATTTTAATAACAGTCAAAAAAACCTTTCCTCAGATAATTTCGTAAATCTGTTAGATGACAGTAATAAATTGACCAATAAACTTGATGCAATCGGAATTCAGGAGTTTGTAAAAAAACTGAAACCAAAATGTATTGAAATTATCAATTTATTATTCTTTAAAGGATATACCCAGCAAGAAGCTTCAGAAGAATTGGCAATGCCACTGGGAACTATTAAAACACAAAACAGAAACTGTATTAACGATTTACGTAATTATTTAAAAATCTAATGGAAGCACAAGAATATATAGAATCAGGAATTCTGGAGTTATACGTTTATGGCTTATTAAGCGAAAAGGAAAACCTGGAAATAGCTGAACTGGCAAAAAAGAACCCTGAAGTAGATCAGGAAATTATCTCAATAGAAAAGGCTGTGATTGCTTTATCATCAAGCTTCTCTCCTTTCCACTCTGTAGAGAATTTCGAGAAAATTAAAGCTCGTCTGGAACTTAAACACGGTAAAGTAGTCGACATGAAACCAGCTTCAAATTGGTCTCAATATGTAGGCTGGGCAGCTGCAGTACTATTATTGCTAGGTCTAGGGTATCAAACTTTAGAATTGACAAAAACAAAAGAAGCTATTTCTACTGTTGGAAATGAAAAAAATAAAATCCAAAGAGAATATGCATTTTTAGATCAGCAGAATAAGGAAACTGAGGAAAATTTGAACATTGTAAGAGATATTAAAAATACTGGTGTTACCCTTGGCGGACAAGCCGTATCACCAACGTCTTTTGCAAAAGTGTATTGGAATCAGCAGACTAAAACAACTTATATCGATGCTGCTGGTTTGCCAACGCCACCAAAAGGAATGGTCTACCAAGTTTGGTCTTTAAAATTAAGTCCGGTTCTTACGCCAACAAGTATTGGTTTACTGGATAATTTTGAAGGAAATACACAGAAAATCTTTGCTGTGAGCCAAACAGATTCTGCTGAAGCTTTCGGAATCACTTTGGAACCAGCTGGTGGAAGTCCAACTCCAACAATGGAACAACTTTATACTTTAGGAAAAGTCTAAAAGCTAATCTTATAAAAATTGAAAACGCATATTTAATCTAATATGCGTTTTTTTATTATTTTTAATTGAAACAATTTCTAACTAACAACTTATAATTGAGCATCTAATGGAAGTAATGTGCAAAAATTGTCATCAGGTTTTTAGAGGTCATTATTGTAGTAATTGCGGTCAATCTGCTGAGACGCACAAAATAAATGCTCATTTTTTATGGCATGATATTCAACATGGTTTACTACATTTCGATAACGGAATTTTATATTCTTTAAAACAATTATTTACTCGGCCTGGACATTCTGTTCGGGAATTTATTGAAGGCAAAAGAGCCCGACATTTTAAACCACTATCTTTAGTTGTAGTTCTGGCAACGCTTTACGGTGTTTTGTATCACTATTTTCATATCAATTATTTTATAGAAAGTGATAGTGAAAGTTTAAATTATGAAAATGTAAATGAATGGATTGCTACTCATTTCTCTTGGGTCACAGTGGCTACAATTCCGTTATATACTATTGGTACTTATATTGTTTTCAAAAATCAAGGGTATAATTTTTTCGAATATTTTGTTTTAAATACATTTAAAGCTTCTCAACGCTTATTTGTTCAGATTTTGACATTTCCAATATTGTACGCTTTAAATGGCACGTTATACATGCCTAAATTTTCACTTGTAACTTATTTAATTGGATTGTTTTTAGTTTTTTGGACAAATGTTCAGTTCTTCAATAAAATGTCTAAAACAAAAGCAATAATATTATCACTAATAAGCCACGTCATCTTTTTATTTTGCTTTACAATTATTTTAATAGTGATACTTCTTATAACAGGAAATTATTCAAATTGATAATATGAAAATAAAAAGGTTCGACTTGTGTCGAACCTTTTTTATATGAATTAATAATTACCTGAATTATTACTTTTTCACTTTTTTAGTTTTATAATACTTATTGTACTTAGGATAAGTTATAGCTCCAATTAAAGTAATTGTTCCTAAACAATAATAAATCCAATTTAATGAATGTGCTTCTCCACTTGCGTACGAGTGTAAACCAACTAAGTGGAAGTTTACTCCGTAATACGTAAATAAAATAGATACAAATGCATACATAGTCATTAAATTAAAGAACCATTTTCCTCTTAAAGCTGGAACAAAACGTGCGTGAATTACAAACGCATAAACCATAATTGAGATTAAAGCCCAAGTTTCTTTTGGATCCCATCCCCAGTAACGTCCCCAGCTTTCGTTTGCCCATTGTCCTCCAAGGAAGTTACCAATTGTCAACATGATAAGACCAATTGTAACTGCCATTTCGTTAATGTAACTTACCTCTTTCAGATGTAAATCCATTTTGGCTTTGTTTTTATCATTCGTAAAGAAAATCAATAGTAATGCAACAAAACCTAAAATCATTCCTAAAGCAGTTGGACCATAGCTTCCTACAATTACTGCTACGTGAATCATTAACCAATAAGAATTTAAAACAGGTTGTAAATTCGCAATTTCTGGATCGATCCAGTTTAGGTACGCCGCCATCAAAATCATTGCTGTAACAAATGCTGACGAAGCAACTGTTAGTTTTGATTTTCTATCAAAAGCCAATCCGAAGAACATGGTTGACCATGCTACATAAACGATAGATTCATAAGCATTACTCCAAGGTGCGTGACCAGAAATATACCAGCGAGCTATTAATCCTATTGTGTGAACAACAAACAACAATCCTACAAAAATATGGAATCCATTTACAACATAACGAAGCCATTTTTTCTCAAAAAAGATATTGATCATTGTAAACATCAACATAAAAATCGAAACTGTCATATACCAATAAGGCAAAACCTTGAAAACATCATACTTATTATATGCAATTTCTGCATCAATTTTTTGTTCACTTGGTCTTACTTTAGCTCCAAACTTCTTTTGGAAACCATTAATACTTTCTACTAAATTATCGGCTGTATCAAAGTTTTTCGCGATAGAACCATTATTTAAAGCACTAAAGTATAATGGTAAAATTTGTTTCACATAAGTAGAATCCATTCCTTTAAAACCTGCACCTTCTCGTTCTAAATAAGAAACCCATTTATGATTAGGATCGTTTGGAACAGGAAATATTTTTAAAATACTTCCACTTAATGCCGATTCCATTAAGTTTACTTTTTTATCTGTTTCAATAAAATCTTTTTCAAAACTATTTGGATTTCCTGCTTTATAAGCGGCATCTAAATAAGGAGATAGTTTATAATTTCCTTGCTCATCAAAGAATTTTACAAATGGAGCAAATTTATCTTTAGAATCGATTCCGATAATTTTACGAATACTATCATTTTTAGTATTAATATAAATTATTGGAACTTGAATCCAAACCTGAGCATATTGTGTCATCGATAAGAAAACCTGATCAGAATTCATTCCGTTATAATTATCATCATGACTTACTTTACGAAGTAATTCAGATGAAAAAGTGTTAATCGGTTTCATTCTTCCACCAGCATCCTGAATAATCAAACGACCAAATTTTGCTGCGTGTGCTTCTGGAGCTTTATAAATATTTAATAAAGAATCTAATTGTTTTTTGCTTGGTGGAGCTGTAACGTGATTTGCATGATCGTTTGGATCTGCTGAATGCGCGTGATCATGTTCGTGGTCGTGTGAATGTACATGAGGTGTTTGTTGTGCAAAGCCATTTAAACCAATCAATAAAACTAAAATTGTAATTAGTTTTTCTTTTTTCTTTTGAATAGCTTCTAATTTCTTTTTCAAGTCACCAAAACGAGAATGTTTTGTAAACATAATAGCCATTAAACCAATGTATAAAAGGAAATATCCTAAATAAGTAATGTTTGTTCCCCAGAAATCGTGGTTTACAGAAAGTACGGTTCCTTTTTCGTCTGGATCAAATGAAGATTGGAAGAAACGGTATCCTTTATAGTCTAAAACGTGATTCATAAAGATATCAGCATCAAAAGTTTCTGTAGAATCCTGAACAGTTACTTTACTTTTAAATGCAGAATAACTTTTTTCTGTTCCTGGATATTTGTCAGCAATAAAGTCATTTAATTTTACTTTGAAAGGCAAAATATAAGCTTTACTTCCGAAGAATAAAGAATATTCAATATTTCCAATTTTAACCGTTTTAGCTTCTCCAACTTGTCCTTTAGAACCAAAAAGCATTACTTCTTTTTCCTGTCCTTCCGCTTTAACTTTAACAACCAAAGCATCTGTATGAGATTTAGCCTTATAATCATTATTTGATTCATATTCTACTTTTCCTTTCATTGCAGGATCTGGGAATACAATTCTAATATCACCAATACTGTATAATGAACGCATCATTAAGGGCTGTACATCGTCTTTTGTGACTTTACCTTTCATTTGATCCGCCATTCTCATAAATTCTCCTTCAAAAGGAGTTTGAATCGTATATTTTTCGCCAGTCGTATTAATATTAATAGCGCCATCAGTTGGTTTATTCAAAGCAAATAAAACATTGTGAATGTTCTGAACTTCACCTTCTTTAAGATAATGTTCTTCACGACCGCCAGCACCAGCTTCAACTAATTTAAGGTATAAAGTTCCATTTGGATCTTCTTTAACGACCTCTTTCGCTCCCATTATATAATTAGAATACGAAACCTCAAATGGAGTCTGGTCAAATTTTCCGCTAAGAGAAAAATCATTATTAGTTGCAGGAGAAAGCAAAAGACTTTTGTCAAAAACTCTTCTTTTCATTTCTCCTTTATATTCACCGTCAACAAAAACGGTTAAAAAAGTTTTGTCTGAATATACCTGATTTTCTGCCGCTCCTTCACGAATTGGCATCATTCCTTCATAACTAATATATCGAGTAATAAAAGCTCCTACAATGATAAAAATAAAGGCTAAGTGAAGTAACAAAGTTGCCCATTTTTCTTTTTTAAGTAGTTGATAACGCTTGATGTTTCCAAAGAAATTGATCACAAAAACAAGCATTATAGCTTCAAACCACCAAGTATTATAAATTAAAATTCTGGCTGTGTCGGTATTGTATTTACTTTCGATAAAAGTTCCAATACCCATTGCTAGTGCAAATGTTAAAAAAAGAACGGCCATTAATCGTGTAGAAAACAAAAAAGAGAATATTTTTTTATCCATTTCTTAGGAATTACATTGTATAAAAGTGCGACAAAAATACTTAAAAATGTTGATTAGCAGGCTCAGCCTTTTGTTAATAAAAACCAAAAATCAGGACTATTTTTTAAACAAATTGATAATGAAGAAAGTTTAAACTTACAAAATAAATGAGTTTTTAATAAACAATGATATTGATCAAGAAAGTGTTATAAATGAAACAAAAAATGAGAACCATAAAAAATTCAGAAAACCATTATGAATAGTTTTGTATTCACTTTTCATTAAAAAAATAATACTAATTTTGCTCTTATGATTCAAATAACAATAATCGGTTCCGGCAATGTTGCACAGCACTTGATAAAAGCTTTCAGCAAAAGTAAAACAGTAGAAATTAAACAGGTTTTTTCGCGAAAGAAAGAAACAGTTCAGCATTTAATTGATTTTGAAAAAATTGTAACTGAGTATAACGAAATACAGACAGCAGATCTTCATATCATTGCAGTTTCAGATAATGCTATTGCAGGAGTTTCAGAACAATTACCTTTTAATAATCAACTTGTGGTTCATACTTCAGGAACATCTTCTATTGAACTTCTAAATGGCAAAAATCGTCGTGGTGTGTTTTATCCACTTCAAACTTTTTCTAAGAGTAAAAGCCTAGATTTTTCTGTAATTCCTTTTTGCCTGGAAGCCGAAAACACAGCCGATTTTAAACTTTTAGAAACGGTTGCTAAAAGTGTTTCAACTGCCGTTTATTCTATTAGTTCAGAACAACGAAAAGCACTTCATGTTGCGGCTGTTTTTGTGAGTAATTTTACTAATCATCTTTATCATTTAGGTCAGGAAATTTGTGAAGAAAATCAACTTCCATTTGCCATTTTAAGGCCTTTGATTCAGGAAACCGCAGATAAAATAAATACACTTGATCCTGTTGATGCACAAACAGGACCTGCCATTCGTCACGATTCTAATACAACCGATGCGCATTTGGCATTTTTACAAGACAAAAACAAAAAAAATATCTATAAAATCTTAACACAATCTATACAAGATAATGGCAAAAAGTTATAAAGAAATAATGAATGACATCACAACGTTTGTTTTTGATGTAGACGGCGTACTAACAGACAGTTCTGTTTTTGTAACCAATGAAGGCGAAATGTTAAGAACAATGAATATTCGTGATGGTTATGCTCTTAAAGCAGCAATTGAAAGCGGTTACAACGTTTGTATTATTTCTGGTGGAAGCAACGAAGGAGTTCGAATTCGTCTTAATAATTTAGGCGTTAAAGACATTCATTTAGGAACTCCAGACAAAGTAAAAACTTTTAAAGAATACACTGAAAAGCATAATATAAAACACGAAAATGTGTTATACATGGGAGATGATATTCCAGATTTTCATGTAATGAAATTAGTAGGTCTTCCAACATGCCCACAAGATTCTACTCCAGAAATTAAAAATATTTGTCGTTACATTTCGCACGTAAAAGGTGGTCGCGGTGCCGCAAGAGATGTTATCGAACAAGTAATGAAGGTGCAAGGAAAATGGATGGAATATTTTAACGGACAACACGATTAAGTTTTCAGTCTCAGTGGCAGTGACAGTCACAGTCGCAGTACTTAGTTAGATAAAAACCTTTGTTCCTCTGAACCTTTGTAGCTCTTAAAATGAAATATCTTAAACTTATTCGATATAAAAATTTATTAATGCTTGCATTTATGCAGCTTCTTTTTCGTTATGCTTTTCTAAAACAGCAAAACATTCCTTTAGCTTTGTCTGATTGGCAATATCTCTTGTTAGTTTTAAGTACAGTTTTACTGGCAGCAGCAGGTTATGTTATTAATAATATTAATGATGTAGCAACCGACAGTATAAACAAACCACAAGATGTTGTTGTTGGTAAAGGAATAACAGAAACAGCAGCTTATAATATTTATATCGCTTTGAATATTTCGGGAGTCGCAATAGGTTTTATTTTATCTAATATTATTTTAAAGCCAAGCTTTGCTTCGGTTTTTATTTTAATTGCTTCTCTCCTATATTTTTACGCTACTTCCTTAAAGCAAATTATGATTTTGGGAAATTTTGTTGTAGCGTTACTTCTAGCTGTAAGCGTTTTAATTATCGGGGTTTTCGATTTGTTTCCTGTAACTACTGTCGAAAATAAGGCTCAAATGGCGAGTCTTTTTTCAATTTTAGTTGACTATGCCCTATTTGCTTTTATGATTAATTTTATTCGTGAAATAGTTAAAGATATCGAAGATGTAAACGGCGATTACAATCAAGGAATGAATACTTTACCAATTGCCATTGGAATTAATAGAGCTGCTAAAATTGCTTTAGGATTTGCTATAATTCCATTTATTTTATCAGCTTTATATGTTAATACTTATTTTATGAAAAATAAGCTTTACATAGCTGTCTTTTATGCTTCTGCAACTGTTTTGGCACCTCTTTTATACTTCATTGTGAAGATATTCGACGCTAAATCACAAAAAGATTTTAATCATTTGAGTACCATTTTAAAATTAATTTTATTCTTCGGAATTTTATCTATTCTGGTGATCTCCTTAAATATCAAATACAATGCTTAAAGAAAAACTAAAAAAATATAAAATTATCCTCGCTTCTGGTTCACCAAGAAGACAACAGTTTTTTAAGGATTTAGATCTTGATTTTGAAATTCGTCTAAAAGATGTGGAAGAAATTTATCCACCAGAATTAAAAGCCGTAGAAATTACAGATTTCCTTGCTGAACTAAAAGCCAATGCGTTTGAAGGAGAATTAAAAGAAAATGAAATTCTTGTTACAAGTGATACAATAGTTTGGCATCAAAACAAAGCTTTAGGAAAACCAAAAAGTGCAGAAGAAGCTTTTTCGATGATTAAATCAATGTCTAATACCACTCACGAAGTTATTACTTCAGTTTGTTTTAAAACTGCAAAATCTTCTACTCTATTGCATGACATTACGAAAGTAACTTTCAACGATTTATCAGACGAAGCTATTTTATATTACATCGAAAACTATAAACCGTACGACAAAGCTGGCGCTTATGGCATTCAGGAATGGTTTGGTTTTATGGCAGTTGCAAAAGTTGAGGGTTCTTATACCAATGTTATGGGACTTCCGACAGCCAAAGTCTACGATTTTTTGACTACATTAGTGTAAAAAATTAATTTATGTTTTCTTTTAAAGAGTATAGCCGCGAGATAATCGCTACAATTGTCCTTATTGCAATTTTGATTGTTTTACGAATGATAATAGCAAAATTGGTAAAACAATTTGCAGCAACAAGCCAATTATTTGAACACAGAACCAATTTGGTAATAAAGTACATCAATATTTTGATGAATATATTGGTGACGACAACCCTAATTTTGATTTGGGGAGTTAAGACTGATGATATTTTTGTTACGGTTTCTTCTATTGCTACAGTTATTGGAGTTGCCATGTTTGCACAATGGTCCATTTTGAGCAATATTACCGCGGGGATGGTTTTATTTTTCTCTTTTCCTTTTAGAATTGGTGATACTATTAAGATTCATGATAAAGATTTTCCTATTGAAGCTGAAATTGAAGACATTAATACTTTTCATGTAAGCTTAAAAACCAAAGAGGGCGAAAAAATAGTTTTTCCGAACAATTTATTACTGCAAAAAGGAATTTCAATAATTCCTGCGAAATACGAAGAAAGAGAGTTTTTTGACTAAAATCTGAATGGGAATTTTATAACGGGCAGAAAAAAAGCTAGAACAGAAAAAGACAAATAAAGTATAATATTTGTTTCATAAATCTAGCTAAAACCTTATAAAAAATGACTCGTCCCGTAACTTTACCTTTTTACGCAAAACTCGCATTTATTCTTGTTACTTTAATTTGTTTTGCTTTCATATTTTGTACTGGAAAAGATATTTTAACACCAGTTTTAATGGCATTTTTATTTGCCGTTTTATTATTACCCATGTTTACTTTTTTAAACACAAGAGTAAAAATACCAAGACATTTGTCTGCTATAATTTGTCTTTTAATTTTTCTCTCGTTTATAATCGGAATCCTGATTTTTATTTCCTATCAGGTTACTTATATGGCCAATGATTTTGATACAATAAAGAAAAATGCAAATTCTTTTATTGTTGAAATTCATAAATTTATACAAGACAATTTCCAGGTCAGTATTGGCGATCAGAAAAAATATCTGGATTCAATGACGAAAGATTCAGTCAAAACGGGTCAGGCAAAATTAGGTTCTTTTATTATATCAATAAGCGATGTTCTTTTAGACAGTATGATTATAATTGTTTATACATTTTTGTTTTTAATTTATAAAGAACATTTTAAACTGTTTTTGGCAAAATTAATCAAGAAGGAAAATCATCCCGTGTTGATGGATATTTTATCGCAAGTTAAAGTTTCAATAAACAATTACATTGTGAGTTTGATTATCGAAATGATTGTTGTTTCTGTGCTAACAGGCTTAGGCTTGTGGATTATTGGAATTAAATATTTTATTTTATTAGGATTGATTACAGGAATCTTAAACTTAATACCTTATATCGGAATCACAATTGCCGGAATTATTACTGTTCTGGCATCTTTAACTGGATCTGCAGAAATGTCAATCATTTTAGGAATATTGATTGTAAACATTATTGTCCAGTTTATAGATAATAATTTACTTGTACCTTTAATCATTAATTCTAAAGTAGAAATTAATGCTTTTGTTTCTATTATGGGAATTATAATCGGTGGAGCTGCAGCAGGAATTTCAGGAATGTTTTTGGCGATTCCGCTTTTAGCAATTTTGAAAATCATTTTTGACCGAATTGACTCTCTCTCTCCTTGGGGCTATTTAATGGGCAATCATGTTCCAAGAAAATTTGCCTGGAGAAAAAGAAAAGTTGCAGCAGAAAATTAAAAAGAGCGTTATTTTCTAAAACCTCATGTTTAATCCTTATATTCATAAACAATAAAATTATTAGACGAAAACTACCGAATGTTATTAAACAAAAAAATACTGTTTTTCATTTTACTTTGCTTTTGTTTACAAGGCTTATACGGTCAGGTAGATAACACAAAAAAAGAACCTAAATCCAAAAAAGACAGTACAGAAATCTATAATAAGATTCGTAATTATTCTAAAAAGAATAAGTTTACTCAGACCATGCACAAATTGTTTTTCAGGTCAAAAAAAACAAAGAAAAAACAAGAATTACTAGTGCCAATTGATTCTACTCATTACGATGGAAAAATTATTCGTAATATAAATATTATCACTTTAGATCCTTTTGGGCACTCTGTTGCTGATACTACACAGGTGCCCAAAAATTGGGGAGAAAGAATGGGAAACAGACTTCATTTGAAAACCAAAAAAATTGCGATAAAAAACTTGTTGCTCTTTAAGAAAAACACTCCTTATGACACCTATAAAGTTCTAGAGACAGAACGTTTAATTCGTGCACAACGCTATGTTACTGCTGTTAGAATATCTAATCAATCTGTCGGCTCAGCAAGAGATTCTGTAGATATTACCATTCGAGTTTTGGATTCTTGGAGTACAATTCCGAGATTTTCTATTTCGAGTAATCAGGTTTCTCTTGGTTTTAAGGAAAAAGATTTTTTTGGTTCTGGACAACAATTAGAATATCGTTTTACTAATCGTTTTGATGATGGCCGAAACGGTAATGAAGCTACTTATACGGTACCAAATATTAAAAACACTTACATCGGTACAGTTCTCCATTATAAAATGGATTTAGATAATAATTATATAAAAAGTATTGATGTAGAGCGCGACTTCTACTCTCCTCTAACAAAATGGGCTGGAGGTGTTTATGTAGATGAATATTTTAGAAAAGATACACTGCGCGCACCAGATTTTTCATATGATTATCAACCTGTTAAATATACTTCTCAAGACGTTTGGGCTGGTCGCGCTTTTAAAGTTTTTGAAGATGAACATGAAGCTATAACTAATCTGGTTACAACAGCTAGATTTTTGAATGTAAACTATACCGAATCTCCAACTGCACTTTACGATCCGGATCATTTTTATTCTGATGAAAAATTAATTCTTAGTGGTATCGGACTCAATACACGAAAATTTATTAAAGACAGTTATATCTTCCGAAATGGTCAAACGGAAGACGTTCCAATAGGTCGTATTTATGGTGTTACATTTGGTTATCAATATAAAAATACATTTTGGAGACCTTATGTTGGTGCGCAATTTTCTTTTGGAAATTATTACAGACTTGGTTTTCTAAGTATGAATTTTGAAGCGGGAACTTATTTTCATCAATCTAAAACCTATAGAACGGCATTATTGTTTGAATCTAATTATTTTACAAAACTATACAGTATTGGAAATTGGAAATTAAGACAATTCGTAAATCCTAAACTGGTTATTGGAATCAATCGTGACGATGTTATTGGAGATCAATTAAACATAAACGGACTAAATGGTTTGGCCGGTGTCAACTCAGCGTTATACGGAACCAGTAAGGCTGTTTTATCACTTCAGACACAAACTTATTCTCCGCATGCTTTATGGGGTTTTCGTTTAAATCCTTTTTTTAATTATTCAATTGCAGTTTTAGGAAGTCCTGAAGTTGCGATGACCAAAAGCAAACCCTACTCTAAAATTACATTGGGACTACTTGTAAGTAATGATTATCTTGTTTTCAGTTCCTTTCAGCTTTCTATTTCTTATTACGCTAGTATTCCTTATCAGGGCGACAATGTATTTAAAACAAATACTTTTGAAACTACAGATTACGGACTGCAAAGTTTCGAACTGGCGAAACCAAGAATTGTGGATTATAAATAATTTTTTTTCTTTTTTTTGAAAAAAATCAATCTTAGCAAAATACATTTAAAATCAACATTTTACACATTAAACAAAACTAAAAACAATTCGACGAAATGCATTTTTTACTCGACAAAATACATCTTCATTTTTTTTGGCACAGTATATGAATATCCCTAAACAAGAATAACATTAAAAAAATGAAAAAGATGAAAACGATAAAATTAGCAATCGCCGGATTATTTCTAATGGTTGCAAACGCCACGCAAGCCCAAGTATCGATTAACGTCAATATAGGAACTCCACCAGCTTGGGGACCTGCAGGATATAGTGAAATGGAATATTATTATCTTCCTGATATTGAAGCCTACTACGATGTACGTGCTGCACAATTTATCTATTATGGAAGAGGTAAATGGGTAAGAACAACATACTTACCAAGACAATATAGAAACTATGATTTGTATGGAGGTTACAAAGTTGTTTTGACAGACTATCATGGTAGAACACCTTATACTTACTTTGATCGCCATAGAGTAAAATACTATAAAGGATACCACGGAGCGCCTCAAAGACCATATAAACCAAGACCGGTTTATGGATATAATGATCGTAGAGATTACAAACGTTATGACAAACATGATAAACACCATGATAAACATGACAGACACGATGATCACCGTCATGACGACCGCGATCACGGACGTGGTAGAAGATAAATGCTAAATATTTAATTTTCAATACAAAGAGAGTATCAATAAAATGGTACTCTCTTTTTTTTGCATTTTTCATTTTGAAATTTTTCTCAAAAATTGTAACTTCAACATAAATGTCTATTAAACAAGTGTTTAAACTAAGCTATTTTAAAAATTAACCTTTGTTTAATGTGATATTGATATATATTTGCACAAATTTCAAACTCAAATCTCAATCCTATGAAAAAGAATGTTTATTTGATTTCATTTTTAACGATGTCACTATTAATAGGATGTGACAACAATGACGACAACAGAAACAACCAATCGTCAGATGCCATTACCATTACTTCAGATCAAGATGCTTTAAACAAAAGACTTGATTATACAAATTCTGGAGTAATTTCAGTCGAAAACGCTTCTCAAACTGGTAAAACCGGAGAAAGCACAGTAACGAACTTTCCACTTGTTCAAATTGCAGAAGTAAAACCTCCAGTTGATGCTAATGGAAGAACCTTACAAGCAAGCCACGTTACAGTAAACGGAAACTATGCCTACGTATCTTATATCACTAGAGGTGATGTATATTCTGGAGCAGTTGATGTTATTGATGTTACAGACCCTTACAAACCAAAATTGGTTACTTCGGCTTTGATTCCGAATACAGATATTACTTCTATCACTTATGCTAATGGAAACTTACTCTTAGGAGCAGCAAAAGATGTTGATAAAGATCCTTTGTTAAAAAATAATCCTGCTGTAGCTTACATTATGCCTTTAAGTTCTGGTCTTCTTACAGATAAAACAACTGCTAATTACTTAGAAAGCAGAGTTACAACAGATGTTGCTGCTAATACTTCTGACTATTTTGCTGTAACTGGAGATAACGGAAGTTTATTTAAAATTAATGCTTCAACAAAAGCAGTAACAGCTAAAGCTGCAATGGCAGATTTACGTTCTATTGCCTTAATTTCTGATAAAGTTGTTACTTTAAGTGGAACAAAAGGAGTTAATGTTTACAATCTTTCTACTCTTGCTTTACAAAAAAGTTTTGCAACTTCAGTAGATGTGAGCGGAGCAAAAAGAACAATGGATATTGACGGAACAAAACTTTTAGTTTCTGAAGGTCCAAACGGTCTTGGAGTTTATGACATTAACAGCGGTGCGAAATTACAAACTATTGCTATCCCAACTGCTGCAGAAGATAATGTGACTAATGCGGTTTCTGTTAATGATGGTTACGCATTTCTTGCAAATGGTGCTTTAGGATTAAATGTTTACCAATCTGGAACTCAACTTAGTTTATTAGGATCTGTTGGAATTGCAGGTTCATCAAACTACGTTAAATCAAGTGGAAACTATATTTATGTAGCAAGTGGAACAGGTGGTTTGAAAATCATTAAAATGGAAAAACCAAGTACCACATTTGCAAGTTGTTCTTCTTATGGTTTGTATAACCAAGGAAAAGATTTGATCCTGAATTCAAATGATATTAAATCTTACCAAGGAGCAACAGCAATTAATTCTGCAATCGTGAATTCTGGAGCTGTTTTAACTCATTGTGGTTCTATCGCAGTTTTAAGTAATTTAACTTTAAACAGTGGCGGTATATTTAATATGAGAGGAAGTTTATCTCAAGGTAAATTCCTTCAAACAAATCCAACAGTACTTACCATCAACAGTAATGCAAAATTGGTTGTTGAAGGTTCAGTTGTAATCTGGGGAGATTTGTTATTAAACAGCGGTGCTAAAATTGAATTCGTTGGTAGCACTTCTTCAATTACAATCTACGGAAAAGTTACAAAAGGAAGTGGTGTAACTATTACTGGAAATTATACTGATACAGAAAACAAATTGAAATAAGATTTCAAAGTTAAAACATGAAAAAGCCGTTAGAATATTTCTAACGGCTTTTTTTATACATTCCTTTCTGTTTTAAGGTACAATTATTGTGCGTTAACATTTCATTTAAATAATCTTCCATAAAATAATTAGTATTTTTGGAACAATTCTAAAAAACATCTAACTCTTACCATGCGAAAAATACAGGTTCACATCTTTCTTTTGTTTTTTTTAGGTTTTCAGATTTCGTTTGCACAACAGCCACAAAAACCAAATTCAGTTGAAATATATAATCAAATCAAAAAATTAAACTTTTTAGGTTCCGTATTATATATTGCTGCCCATCCTGATGATGAAAATACTAGAATGATTTCCTATCTCGCTAATGATATGAATGCCAGAACTGGTTATTTGTCTCTAACCCGAGGTGATGGAGGACAAAATTTGATTGGATCACAACTGCGTGAATTGTTAGGAGTTATTAGAACTCAGGAATTAATTGAAGCTCGAAAAATAGATGGCGGAGAACAGTTTTTCTCACGCGCAAATGATTTTGGTTTTTCAAAAAATCCAGATGAGACTTTAGATATTTGGGATAAAAATAAAGTTCTCGCGGATGTAGTTTGGACTATCAGAAAATTTCAGCCAGATATTATCATCAATAGATTTGATCATCGTTCTCCAGGAACTACTCACGGACATCATACATCATCAGCAATGCTAAGTGTTGAAAGTTTCAAATTGACTAATGATCCTAAAGTTTATCCTGAACAATTAAAATATGTAACTCCTTGGCAGGTAAAAAGACAGTTTTTTAATCCGTCATGGTGGTTTTACGGAAGTCAGGAAAAATTTGATGCAGCCAATAAATCCAAATTCACAAAGTTAGAAACAGGGGTTTATTATACCGGAATTGGAAAATCTAATCAGGAAATTGCTGCTTTGAGCCGAAGCCGTCATCAATCGCAAGGTTTTGGAAGTACGGGAGTTCGTGGTGATGAAACAGAATATCTGGAACTTATTAATGGGGAAACTCCTAAAGAAAAAGATAATCTGTTTGATGGAATTGATACCAGTTGGAACCGTGTAAAAAACGGAAAACCAATTGGAGATTTGATTTCTTCAATTATTTCAAAATATAATTTTAGTAATCCATCTGCTAGTATTCCCGATTTAGTTAAAGCTTATACGATGATTGAAGCTTTAGAAGATACGCATTGGAAAACTCTTAAATCGGCAGCAATAAAAAATATTATTGCTTCTTGTTCTGGTTTGTATTTAGAAGCAGTTTCAAATGAACAGGAAGCAACTCCCGGAAGTACTATTAAACTAACTCTTGAAGCAATCAACAGATGTTCTGTAGATATGGAATTAGTGAGCATTACTACTTTGCCAGACAATAAAACTACAGCTCAAAATAGTATTTTAAAAAATAATAATGATCAAAAGATCAATCTTCAGTTACAACTTCCAGCGGATATCGAATATACGCAACCTTATTGGTTAAAAGAAAAAGCAACTGTCGGAATGTATACTGTTTCTAATCAGGAAAATATTGGTATTCCAGATATCATAAGAGATACCAAAGTTGTTTTCAATGTAAAAATAAACGGTGTTGAAATTCCGTTTGAACGAACTGTAGTATACAAATACAATGATGGCGTAAAAGGCGAAATGTATAATTTTCTTGATATTGTGCCAGAAGTAACGACTTCGGTTTTAGAAAGAGTTTTGATTTTTAGAGATACTAAAAGCAAAATGGTTCCTGTAAAAGTTCGCGCCGGAAAAGACGGTGTAAAAGGAAATTTAGAATTAGAATTACCAAAAAGTTGGAGCGTTTCTCCAAAAGAAATTTCGTTTACCTTAGACAAAAAAGGAAACGAGCAGATCTTTTACTTTGAAGTAACACCTCCTGTTAATCCAGAAGAAGTGATTGCAAAAAGCGTTGCTATTGTTGATGGTAAACGTTTTGATAAAGATCAGACTATTATTGATTTCAGTCATATTACCAAACAAATGGTTTTGAAACCTGCAGAATCGAAATGTATTCGAATTGATTTAAAAACTTCTGGTGATGCCATTGCTTACATTATGGGTGCTGGTGACGAAGTTCCAGAAAGCTTGAAACAAATGGGATATAAAGTTTCTATTTTAAAACCAGAAGAAATTACACCAGAAAGATTAGATTCTTTTAGTGCCGTTATTACTGGAATTCGCGCTTACAATACCGTAAATGCTTTAGCCAACAAACAAAGTATTTTGTTCAATTTTGTGAAAAGCGGTAAAAATATGATTGTTCAGTATAACACAAACGGTAAATTGGTAACAGATAAAATTGCGCCTTATCCATTGAAATTATCAAATGATCGTGTAACTGAGGAAAATGCTAAAATAACATTTTTAGCGCCCAATCATCCTGTTCTAAATACACCAAATAAAATTAGTGCGAAAGATTTTGAAGGCTGGACACAAGAGCAAGGTTTATATTATCCAAACGATTATGATCCTGCCTTCACTCCTATTATTTCTTCACATGATAAAGGAGAATCGGCTAAAGATGGTGCTTTATTAGTCGCTCCATACGGAAAAGGATACTATATTTACACTGGTTTAAGTTTCTTTAGAGAATTACCAGAAGGAGTTTCTGGTGCTTACAGATTGTTATCGAATATTATTTCGTTGAAACAACCGCTTGAAGCGCCTAAACAAGATATAAAGCAATAAAACATGGAAGCTAAAAAACAAAAAAAATGGAAAAAAAGCTATACCTACGTATTGGTCGCTAACGCAATTTATATTGCTATTTTTTTCTTAATCATGCAATTATACTCATAACTTATGCAGCTATTTGACTGGATCGTACTTATTGTAACCTTATTATTTATTGTTGGATACGGCTCATGGAAAACCAGAGGAAGCAAGAACGTTGAAGATTTCATTTTAGGAAATAATGAAACTCCTTGGTATACTGTTGGTCTTTCTGTGATGGCAACTCAAGCGAGTGCGATTACCTTTTTGTCAACTCCTGGACAGGCTTATCATGACGGAATGGGATTTGTGCAATTTTATTTTGGACTTCCAATTGCGATGATTGTCATTTGCTTGACTTTTATTCCACTTTATCATAAAAGCAAGGTTTACACAGCTTACGAGTTTCTAGAAAAAAGATTTGACGTTAAAACTCGTTCACTTGCTGCCATTTTGTTCTTAGTCCAAAGAGGTTTAGGAACTGGATTAACGATTTACGCACCAGCTATTATTCTATCAGCCCTTTTGGGATGGAACTTGACTATAATGAACATCATCATTGGAGTGATGGTTATTATTTATACCTTTTCTGGAGGAACAAAAGCGGTAAACGTAACACAGAAACAACAGATGTTCGTGATTATGTCGGGAATGTTTATTACGTTTTTCTTGATTTTACATTATCTCCCAAATGATATGACTTTCAACAGTGCACTTCACATTGCTGGTGCAAATGATAAAATGAATATCGTAGATTTCTCTTTTGATCCAGAGGAAAAATATACCATTTGGAGCGGAATTACAGGAGGCTTCTTTCTGGCACTCGCCTATTTTGGTACAGATCAATCTCAAGTTGGCCGTTATTTATCTGGAAAATCAGTTCGTGAAAGTCAGATGGGATTGATTATGAATGGTCTTCTAAAAGTTCCAATGCAATTCTTTATACTTTTAACAGGTGTTATGGTTTTTGTATTTTTTCAGTTTAATCCTGTTCCCTTAAATTTCAATCCGAATAATAAAACTACAATTGAAAAATCGGCATATAAAGAAGAATATAAAGTACTGGAGAATAAATTGGAAAAACTCTCAGAAGATAAAAAAGTAATCAATTTATTGTATATCGATCAGTTGAATCAGGATTATGACAATCCGATTTTGCGTAAAGAATTAGTTGCCTTATCTAATAAAGAAAAAGATCTTCGCGATAAAGCCAAAGAAATTATTTCACGAGCAGATAGTAATGCTGAAACGAACGATAAGGATTATGTATTTTTTCACTTTATTTTAAATTATTTGCCAAAAGGTCTTATCGGATTATTATTGGCTGTAATTCTTTCGGCTGCCATGTCATCAACTGCTTCAGGTTTAACGGCTTTGGCTTCGACTACTGCAATTGATATTTACAAACGAAATCAGAAAGAAGAAAAATCAGAAAAGCATTATTTGAATGTGACTAAGTTTTTCACGCTTTTTTGGGGAGTTGTAGCGATTCTTTTTGCTTGCGTCGGAACATTGTTTGAGAACTTAATTCAGCTTGTAAACATTATTGGTTCTATTTTTTATGGAACTGTTTTAGGGATATTCCTTGTCGCTTTTTATTCTAAAAAAGTTCAAGCAAAACCCATGTTTATTAGTGCTATTATTAGTCAGTTAACCATTTTTGTAATTTATTATTTTATGATTTACAGTCAGGAAAAATTGGGTTATTTATGGCTGAATTTCATTGGAGCAATGTTAACTATTGTGTTAGCAGTCCTATTGCAATTTTTATTTTTTAGAGGAGACAATAATGATAATGAATTGATATTGGATTAGTATCATTTGATTATAAATGAAGGCAATTTCATTAATTAAACAATCTTCTAACAAATAAATCCTAATGCGCCTAGCCCTGCCTGCTGTCCGCTATATCTTTTGTGCCGGGGTTCGGCACAAAAGATATAGCGGACAGCAGGAATTAGCTCCTTAAAAAAAACATTTAAAACTATATTTCTGAAACCCATACTTCTACGTTAAAATTGTAAGTAAAAAGTACTATTTTAGTAAACGTAAAACTTGTATAAAGATTTACTTCCGAAAACTAAACCAATTTTAAACAGGAGAAATTAATGAAAATTTCAGACGATTTAGAAAAATTACTGCCTTTTGGCTACTTGTTTCTTATTTTGATGGGAATTTTGAAGGATAGTATTTACTATTATCAGTTAGGAATTAACATTTTAAAATATTCTACAATCACAGATGTTTTAATGAGTCCGATTGCTGAGTTTACTTCAAATCCGATAATTCTGTTCACTATTATTTCATTGTTTCTCACGCATATCAAACTTCCAAAATTTTTAGCAAAGCATCACGGAAATAAAATTCTACAGAAAATGTTTGAGCTAAAACCAACAATAGAATTGACAGAAAGAGAGACTGAAAGCTATTATAACAGTGTGGCGATAAAATCTCTGGCTGTCATTTTATTATCTTTTTTTCTTGGATATGGTATGGCGGGCGGCTATTATATGAAGAAGAAACTTCTAGAAAATAAAATGAAATATGAATCTACAATCAATTTTAGTGACGATAAATCGGAACAGATTTATTTGATAAGTGCCAATAGTTTGTATCATTTTTATTTTACAAAAGGAAACGATGCTATTCAAATTGCACCATTAGGAAGCGTTAAAAACATTGAATTGGCAAGAGTAAAGAAATTTTTCTAAAAGAATTTGCGTTTACATTTTTAAAAATCACTGAAGATGAAAGATTTAAAAAAATACAGTAATAAAACCAAAGCCGCATTTATTCTTTTGATTGTGATGCTGCTAATTTTATTGGGAAACTTTAATACGCTTCAGAATTCTAAGAATGTAAACGACAATATTAATGCGATTTACAAAGATCGTTTGGTGGTGGCCCATTATATTTTTCAGTATTCCAAACAACTTCATTTTATAAAAGCAGAGGCAGAAAAACTAGATTTGAATGATAAGATAAAGAAGGATGAAATTATTCACACCCTAGATATCATTCACAATATTGATGACTTATATGCTAAAACGGTTTTAACGAACACAGAAAAACAATATTTTGATATATTTCTAAGTTCGTGCAAAGAAATTAATAACCAAGTTGAAAATAAAAACTGGGACAAAATCGCTTATTCTAGTGCACAAGCCTTAAAAACATTAGAATCTTTATCACAAATCCAGATCAAAGAAGGAAAACTAAAACTTGCTGCGGCCAATGCGATGTACAATAAAAACAATAGTATCGGGCAACTTCAGATTGCTCTTCTAATTATTTTGGGCGGAATTACTTTTTATCTTTTAATAAAAAAAATCAAGAAAACGATAAAGATTCCTGAATCACCAAGTATGAATTAAATTGATTTAAGATTTAACCACAAAGACACAAAGAATTGCGCAAGGTTCGCAAAGTTCATACACAAAGCTTTGCGAACTTTGGGCTTTTACCACGTCATTATAGATCAAAAAACTTAGCGTACTTTTCGGTAAAAAACAAAAAAAATTCCAAAACTCGAAAGCTTTGGAATTTGTTATTTTAAAAATTGGAATTTTACAATTCAAAGAATAGAATTCTTATCTGCTCCACTCCGCGATACTATCTTTATTCAATTTTACGTAATCAGCGTTGTTTGCTGCTTCTGCAGATGCTAAAGAAGATTTTGCAGTTTCAATTGCTCCTTTTTTATCACCTTGTTTCGCCTGAATTTGAGATTTTAATCTTGTTACGTAATATGGTTTTTCTGAACTCATATCTAACGCTTTATCTATATAAGTTCTTGCAGTTTCGATATTTCCGTTTGATTGAAATAAATATTGAGATGCAGCATAATAGTCATTCCATGTTGGACCAGCCAAAGCTTTATCTATACTTGCTGTAGCAATTTTAGCCGTTGGAACTTCAAATTTTAAAGCAACATGAGAATTTTCCCAAGCCATTTCTAAGTATCCGAAATTTGGATCTAAACTATTAATGCCAATTGTAAATGTTTCTACTGGAGTTGGTAATGCATCTTCTTTTACAGTAGTTTTTAAAGCTACATAAGCATCGCTCCAATTTTCAGGTAATCCCCAGTTATCTGTAGAAAGGTAAAAAATAACATCCCAGCTTTCAATTCTTGGAACTGTATAAATAGCGTATTTACCTTTTTTTAATGTTTTTCCGTCAATAACAACATCGTCTCCAAAGTTGATAATTGTATTTTCGTTAGCTCCTGTTCTCCATAATTTTCCAAATGGAACTAAATTTCCGAAAACAGCTCTTCCTCTTGCTCCCGGACGTGAGTATGTAACTTCAACATCAGTTAAACCTACAGTTTGTTTAATATATCCTTTTGGACTTGCTTGTGGTGTTTTTACTTGTGCTTCTGATACTAATGGGCTTAAAATCAGGGCTAATGCAATAAGTATTTTTTTCATTATTCAGTTTTTTTATTTTATTCAAATTTACAAATTCAATTTCCGAACAAATGTTAAATTTTATATAATTCAAACTTTAAGCTGTGATATTTTTTGAGCGTTTAATTCATTAAAATGGTCTATAACCAAGTCCGCTTGACTGTAATCTTGCATATTTGAATGTGCGCTTCTGTAGCCTACACAGTAAATTCCTGCACCTTTTGCTGCTTTAATTCCATTGGTACTGTCTTCAATTATAATACATTCTTCTTTTGGTGCAACCGACAAAGAAGCCGCATGAATAAATATTGCCGGATTTGGTTTTGATTGAGGAAAATCTTCTCCACTTACAATATCAGTAAAATACTCATGTAAATTAAATCGTGTAAAAACACGGTCAATTGTCACTTTTGATGCTGAAGAAGCGAGAATTAATTGTATTCCATTGTTGTACAAATCTTTAATTAAATCTTCAACTCCATCCAAAAGATATAAATCTTCTTTGGTATCAAAAGCATCATTAAAAATAGTACGTTTTCTTTGAATTAAATCTTCTATTTCCTGCTCAACAGAAGGAAAATAGTTTTTTATAGACTGAAAGGTATTTTTGGTTGAAAAACCTGTAAATGAAGTATACATTTCTTCAGGCACTTCGATATTTAATTCTGAAAATTGTAAATAATAGGCATAACGATGAACTGGCTCTGTATCTACAATTACGCCGTCCATATCAAAAATTACTGTTTTAATCATTTTTTTAGGTGCTAAGGTTCTGAGGAACTAAGGTTCTAAGGTTTTTATTTAACTTCCATTACAACGGAGACTTAATTATTCCTCTTTAGAAATTAAGTAACGAATAACCGTTTCTGCAGCGTGAAGACCAAATAATCCTGGCATATAGCTGTTTGTTCCGTAGAATGACTTTTTGAAGTTTTTTCCATCAGTTAATTTTAAACTTTTCTCGTTTTGAATTTCTGATGAAAAAACCACTTTCAATTTATTGATTTTTACTGCTTTTAAACGCTTACGGATTGTCTTTGAAAAATAACAGTTGATTGTTTTAGAAATATCAGCCACTTTTACTTTAGAAGCCAACATTTTTCCGCCAGCGCCCATACTGCTTATAATCTTAACTCTTTTTCGTTTTGCTGCAATAATTAAATTTAATTTTGGAGTAATACTGTCAATACAATCTAAAACATAATCAAATTCTGGAGAAACAATCTCAAAAGCACGTTCTGGAGAAAGGAATTCCTGTACTCTGGTAAGATTTAATTCTGGATTAATATCCATTAAACGGTCCCCAACAATTTTGATTTTTGGCTCTCCAACTGTTGAATGTAAAGCTGGTAATTGACGATTGATGTTTGTAATATCTACAACATCTCCATCAACAATTGTCATGTTTCCTACTCCTGCTCTTGCTAAAAATTCAGCTGCAAAAGATCCAACTCCTCCTAGCCCAACGACTAAAACATTTGATTTTTGTAAATTTTCTAATCCTTCTTTAGTAAACAAAAGCTCAGCTCTTTCTGTCCATTCTGCCATATATTCTTATTTTGTTATTTTTTTATTTCAGGTTTTAAGTTTTGAAATTATTGATTTAAAAATGCCTCAAAACTACTTATTAAATACACTTTTACAATTACTTGAAATAATGTTTTCTAATTCTTTTAAATTTAAATCTTTATACTTTGAAGCTAATTCATAAACTTGTTGAATTGTTTCTTCCATTGTATCGGTTTCGAGAAAAAATTGATCATTTGGAACATCTCGAAAAACACTTTCTAAATCTGGATTTTTCAATAAATATTTTCCAAACGAAAGATAAAATCCTGCTTTAATTAATTGTTCTGCAACTTGCTTGTTTTTTGAAAATCCATGAATAATCATCGGAACTGTGATTTTCTTGTTTTTCTTAATTTCGATTACTTCCTGAAAAGCAGCGACACAATGTATCACAACAGGTTTTCTGAATTTTTCAGCTAATTCTAACTGCTTTTCAAAAACTGAAATTTGCAAATCTAACGGAACTTCAATTCGTTTATCCAAACCACATTCACCAATTGACAAACAATTCTCCAATTGCAATTTCTCTTCTATGATTTTCAAATCAGTTTCAAGTCGATTTTCATCGATATACCAAGGATGAATTCCAATAGAATAAAAAGGGATATTCGAATCAAAATCTTTAGGATATTGATTCACTAATTCCAAAACATCAGATTGGTTGGTGAAATTATGGGTATGAAGATTGAAATATTCCATTAATGAAAGTTTTTAACTCCTGCTTTAATTTCAACATTCAAATCATTTTCTGAAGGTACAAGCGGACAAGAATATTTATAATTATAAGCACAATATGGATTATAAGCCTGATTAAAATCGATTGCTATTATGTTTCCTTTAGGAATTTCCAAATCGATATAACGACCACCACCATAACTTTGTTTTCCGCTGGTTAAATCTGTAAAAGGTAGAAAAAGATGATTTTTATATTTTTCCTGTACAATAAGTTCCAAACTTTGATAAACAGCAAGTTTAAAATCTTTTCCGTTTATTTTAAAGTTTAAAGTTCCGTATTTAATGTACTTTGAAGTATAATTTCCTGATGTTTTCATTTCAAAAACTTTCCCTCCTTTTGCCTTTACCAAAGTAGCATTTACAAAATATGTTTCAGAAATAGGAAAAAAATCTAAGCTTTTAAAAGTTTTTAAATCTTTTGCTAACAGCGGACTTGTCTTAGGATCAGCATATTCTGAGTTGATTTTCTTTTGGAATTTTTGTGCATCGGTTTTACTAAACTTTTTTTGTGCAAAACCAAAACTAAAAACCAACAATAAAACCAAGGAGCTTATAGTTTTCATTTTAGAAATTTTATGCAAAAATAGTTCAAAAGTAACAAAACAACAACCACTTAACGAGACAAAGTTTCCTAACTTTGTGACGATAATTTATCATACACAATGCTTAAAAACGCTTTTACCAATTACATTAACAATTTTAGAGGATTTACAAGAGAAATTTGGATTCTGGCTACTATAACATTTATCAATCGCGCCGGAACGATGGTACTTCCTTTCTTATCCAAATATTTAAAAGAAGATCTTCATTTTACATACAATCAAGTCGGATGGATTATGGTTGCATTTGGTTTTGGTTCTATGTTAGGTTCTTGGTTAGGAGGTAAACTTTCAGATAAAATTGGGTTTTACAAAATCATGATTTTCAGTTTGTTTACAAGTGGTGTTTCTTTATTCTTTGTTCAATACATTACTACTTTTGGGGCTCTCTGTGTTGCTATGTTTATTTTAATGACGATTGCGGACATGTTTAGACCCGCCATGTTTGTTTCGTTGGGAGCTTATGCAAAACCAGAAAACAGAACTCGTGCTTTGACTCTGGTTCGTCTTGCTGTTAATTTAGGCTTTGCTGCAGGTCCTGCTCTCGGAGGATTAATTATTATGGGAATGGGATATTCTGGTCTTTTCTGGGTTGACGGGGCTTCTTGTATTGTCTCTATTTCTATTTTTGCTTTACTGGTTAAAGAAAAGAAAAAAGCAGATCACGGTGACAAAACAGAAAGTGCAACTAACACAAAATCTGTTTTTCATGATAAAATTTTCTGGGTTTTCCTGTTTGTGAGTTTTATTACAGCGATGATTTTCTTTCAGCTTTTTACTACTCTACCTTTATATCATAATGAAAAATTTGGTTTAAGTGAGTTCCAAACAGGATTATTAATGACATTAAACGGTCTTTTAATCTTTTCTCTCGAAATGCCAACCGTCGGATTTCTGGAAAGGAAAGCTTTTCCGAAAATCAGAATTATTATTATAGGTTCATTTTTAATGGCGTCCAGTTTCTTTTTGCTTCTTATTAATTTCTGGGCAGGAATATTGGTTGTTAGTATGGTTTGTATTTCTATTGGTGAAGTATTAACATTTCCTTTTTCTAATGCTTTTGCTTTAAGCAGGGCACCTCGCGGACAAGAAGGGCGTTATATGGCTTTGTATACAATGAGTTTTAGTTTGGCTCATATTATTAGCTCTAAACTCGGATTTGAAATAATTACCCGCTTGGGATATCAAATTAACTGGCTATTTATGGCTTGCATTGGTATTATTGCTACTGGTTGCTGCGTCTGGATTAAAAATGCTTTGCTAACAGAGAAAACTTCTTAAGAAAAACTTTAACTTCTTAATTTACTATTATTCAATTTATTACAATTAAATTTGAATGGCTTTTTTGCACTCAAAACTGTATTCAAACTTAATTTTTAGTTAAACAACTACTTTTATAGTTGTGTAACTAAAAAAATAGTTGTAGGTTTGAATTAAAATTAGCGAAGATGCAGAAGTTAACCAATAAAGAAGAAGAAATTATGATGATTTTATGGAAGCTAAAAAAAGCTTTTGTAAAAGAAATTCAAGCAGAAATAACAGAAGATCAACCACATTACAATACATTATCGACTATTGTTCGTAATTTGGAAGAGAAAGGTTATGTAGGACACAACGCTTTTGGAAATACACATCAGTATTTTCCAGTTGTAAAAATTGAAGATTACAGAAAAGGATTTATGAAAACCGCTATCGATAATTACTTTAATAGTTCTTATAAAAGTATGGTTTCATTTTTTGCTAAAGAGGAAAAAATTTCGGCAGATGAATTACGCGAGATTTTATCAATGATCGAAAATAAAGAAGAAGAAAAATAATTTTCTATGGAAGCAATTTTCATTTATATAGCCAAAGCAAGCAGCTTAATGCTTTTGTTTTATTCCACGTATTATTTTTTATTACGCAAAGAAACATTTTTTAACAGCAACAGATGGTTTTTACTATTTGGCTTAATTATTTCGACAATTCTTCCCTTAATAAGTTATAGCAAAGTAGTTTGGATCAATGCAACTCAGCCTTTAAATGGTATAGTTCAAAGCGCTTTACCAGAAATAGTAGAAAAAGAAAATTTAGATCTAAATTGGAACTATATACTTTCTGGACTTTATGCTCTTGGTTTTCTGGTTTTCATTGTAAAATTTGCAATTGACTTTTATAGCTTAAATTCTATCATTAAAGGAAAAAAAATAAAACAGCAAGCCGATTTTAAATTCATCGATATCAATGAAAATATCGCTCCTTTCTCCTATTTTGAATATATTGTTTACAACTCATCACTGTACACTTCTTCTGAATTAGAGAATATTATTGAACATGAAAAAGTACACAGCGATCAAAATCATACTGTTGATGTTTTAGTTTCACGAGCCTTTAGCATTATTTTTTGGTTCAATCCGCTTGTTTGGCTTTATAAAAAAGCAATAACACAAAATCTAGAATTTATAGCTGACAGTGAAGCTGCTAAAAAACTTTTAGACAAAAAAGCATATCAATACACGCTTTTAAAAATAACAACACACGAAAATTGTGTTGCAATCACCAATCATTTTTATCAATCATTAATCAAAAAACGAATCGTCATGTTAAACAAAAATCAATCAAAAAAGAGAAATTCTTGGAAGTATTATGTTGTAATTCCAGCACTTGCCGCTTTTGTTTTATTATTTCAAGTTGAAGTAATTGCGAAAGAGAGACCACAAATTATAAAAGAAAATGATTCAAACATTGAGTCTATGGATGTTTATAAGATTAGAAAAAATTCTACCGATACAGAATTGAATGAGATCAAAAATAATCTAAAGAAATACCATAATGTAAATTTTGAATTTTCTGAGGTAAAAAGAAATGATTCCAACCAATTAACAGCAATTACAGTTGATGTAAAGAAAGGAAAACAACGTGCAAAATCTGTTCAGAATTCAGATGATAAAGCTATTAATGAATTTGGAGTAATTATTATAACTTATAAGAACGGAGACAAAAAAATCGGAATTCAGACTGTAAATGAATCTCAAAACAAAGAACCAAAAACCGGAATTAGCAATAAACTAAAAACTAAAACAGAAACCAATGTTAACACTGATTCTAATACTAGTACAAAAACTAATAGCACTACTAACACCAATGTTAGCACTGTTGTAACGACAGATACAGATAACAATGTTACTACAATAACAACATCTGAGGATGGTCCTAAAATCGTTATTTCTAATTCTAGTAAAATCAAAATTAACGACGAAAAACTAATCATAATAGATGGAACAGTAATGCCTGCTCATTTTGACCTTAATGATCTTAAGTCAAGCGATATCAAAACAATGTCTGTTTACAAAGGTGTTGACGCAATTGCTAAATATGGTGACGAAGGTAAAAATGGCGTAATAGTAATAGAAACTCGTAAATAAAGGTTTTCTAATTTAAATAATTATAAAATGCAAAAACTAACCAATAAAGAAGAAGAAATCATGCACATTTTATGGAAGCTGAAAAAAGCTTTTGTAAAAGAAATACAAGCAGAGATTTTAGAAGATCAACCACATTACAACACATTATCTACCATTGTTCGTAATCTGGAAGAGAAAGGTTATGTTGCACATCATGCTTTTGGAAATACACATCAGTATTATCCAGCTGTAAGCATAGAAGATTATCGTAAAGGTTTTATGAGTACAGCGATAGACAACTATTTTAATAGTTCTTATAAAAGCATGGTTTCATTTTTTGCCAAAGAAGAAAAAATTTCTGCTGACGAATTACGTGAAATCTTAGACATGATCGAAAATCCAAAAGAAGGTAAATAATCAAAAGTATGGAAGCAGTTTTCATTTTTATTCTAAAGTCAGGGGGATTGTTAACAATGTTTTATTTTGCTTACATTATTTTGTTACGCAAAGAAACTTTTTTCAATAGTAGCCGATGGTTCTTGTTGGCAGGATTAATTACTTCAGTTGTGCTTCCTTTTGTGGTCTATACAAAAGTAATCTGGATCACTCCTGCTCCATTGCCGGCACCGGAAATTGTAAAAACAGAAATTAAAAATATCACAACGTACAATCAGCATGTTGTTTCTTATCAGCCTGTAAACACGTTGCAATATGAACCTCAAATAACGGAAGAGGAAAATTTTGAAATTAATTGGAGTTTCGTTTTAATGTCCATTTACGGAATCGGATTCGCTGCTTTCATGATTAAGTTTGGTTTGGACTTTTACAGTTTAAACTCCGTATTGAAAGGAAAAAAAATTGAACAACAAGCCGATTTCAAATTTATTGATGTAAATGAAAACATTGCTCCTTTTTCTTATTTCGGTTATATAGTGTACAACTCATCACTTTACACTTCAGCGGAATTAGAAAATATTCTGGAACACGAAAAAGTACATAGTGACCAGAATCATACTGTAGATGTTTTAATTTCGAGAATCTTTTGTATTCTATTTTGGTTCAATCCAATTGTATGGCTTTATAAAAAAGCTATTTTGCAAAACCTTGAATTTATTGCTGATAGCGAAGCTTCTAAAAAAATCGCTGATAAAAAAGCGTATCAGTACACCCTTTTAAAAATAACAACACATGAGACTTGTGTTGCAATCACCAATCACTTTTATCAATCATTAATCAAAAAACGAATTGTCATGTTAAACAAAAATCAATCAAACAAAAGGAATTACTGGAAATATTGCGCTGTAGTTCCTGCTCTAGGTGCCTTTATTCTTTTATTCCAAATAAAAACAATTGCACAAGAGAAAAAACAAGATCTGGCTATTACACAAAAAGACACTGTTAAAGATGGCAGCGAAGTTATCAAAATCACAAAAAATACTACAGATCAGGAATTAAAGGCAATTAGTTCAAAATTGAAGACAGATCATAATGTTGATCTAGAAATTTCGGATGTAAAAAGAAATTCGGATAAAGAATTAACAGCTATTCAAATTCAGACAAAATCGGAATCGG
>NZ_DASWYK010000264.1:0-17470 GCF_036405015.1 Flavobacterium sp.
AGCTGTTGTCTCTTCCTTCGTCAATATAGTTGGAATTATCTCTAGCACTGTATTTTGGTGTATAAGTACCTTTAGCTACATAAATTTTGTTTACAGTGTTTGGTGTATTTGCATTCATAATGGTAGCATAGCGTAAAGCTAATGACAAATCATTTAATGCTAATTGCCATGTCGAACCATCGCCGCCAACTGTACCTTGTTTTACATATAATGTATTATTTGTTAATGTAGTATTAGGTAGTATTTTTAAAGTTCCTTCTTTATAAATAAAATTATAATTGTTAGAAGATAAACCGCTTGGCAATATACCATCTGTATAAATACCGATTTCTGTTTTGCCAATAGCATTACCTGAATATACTAATGATCCAGTCAACTTAGAACGATCATCACCATTAACAAAACCTATATAGCTTACATCATAATCTGCATTTGACATTGCTAAATTATTGGCAAGTTTAGTCTTATCGTTTGCTTTTACAGTTAAGGTTGCTTTATTTACAGTTAGCTCAAAAGTCTTTTCTGCTGGAGCATAATTTTCATTACCAGCCTGACTAACAGTAATAGTAGCGGTACCTGCATTTAATATATTAATTTTATCGTCTTTAATAGTTGCAACATTAACATTACTACTTTTAGTGTAAGTCAATGGCAGCCCACTTGCTACTGTTACTGATGGATTAGTAAAATCTGCATCTCCATAGATTTTTGTTAAATCGGCAGTTACAATATTTTGAGTTAAACGCAATTCTTCTGCACCAACATCAATAGTTCCTGAGAAACGATTGTATCCATTAATATCATATGTTGACAGGCTATTAAAAGAATAGTGTGAAGTAAGTCCTCTATCTTTTGCGTAACTATCATCTTTTAACGCGATACTGTTTGTTTTAAAAATTGCATCCAAAGTAACTGTTTCGCTATTGCTATAGAGACCTTCTGCTATATTAGCGTCTTTTTGGACAATACTATTGTATGATACTATTCCGCTAGAAGTCCCTTTATTGTTATTCATATATATAGAATTGTACAATGTGGTTATAGAACCGCCATCATTTACAATAGCAGGAGCATCTCCATTGTTTCCAGATATTGAATAATTATCTTTAATGGTACAATTGTATAATTTTGGATTACTATTGTTATTATTGTACATAGCCGAGCCATATCCATAGTATGAAGCATTGCCGGCTTGGTTTCCATCAACTCCTACTTTATTATTTTTAATAATACAGTTTATAAGAACAGGGCTACTGTTATCGTTATACAATCCACCGCCATATGTTTTGTTTATATAATAAGGGAAAGGAAACAATGAATTGTCTGTAATTATACAGTTTACAATAGTAGGAGAACTATTTCTATTATAAATACCTCCACCTTGGCTTGCAGTATTTGCAAAAGATCCTCCAATTGTGAATCCATCAATAATATCGGCATTAGTTAATCTGTTATCGTCGTTTGTTATTACTCTATTTCCTCTAGCTCCTTGATTAAGAATAGACGCTCCAAATTTTCTTTTGTGTGAAAGTGCTGTAATACCTTTATCTGGATCAAAACCTCCATACATACTAACTCCTTTAAGCATTGCAAAACTTTGCCCATCGTTAGACGAATACTGCCCAGCAGATACAAATATTTTTGTTGCTTTAATTGTACTTGAATTAATTAATCTGGCAATATCCAACGCATCTCTAACTTCTCCTAAAGCATTACTCCAAGATGTTCCATCACCTGTAGCTCCTTTTTTAACGTATAGCGTACCATCGGTTAGTGTAATATCTGGTTCAATTCTTAAACTACCATTATTGTAGACAATATCATATTTAGATGAAGTATATCCTGATGGAGTTATTGTATAATTATCACCTATATTAGTAGCAGTTGTAGCGCTTCCGCTAAATGTCAAACTTCCACTTAAACTATTGTCTGGCGTATCTCCAGGGACAAAGCCTGAATAAGACACGGTAAATCCAGTAAACGGAGTATTATCTTTGATTTTAACTTTATTATCCGCAGTAACAGTTAAGACTCCTTTATCTACCGTTAATGCGAAAGTTGCGCTAACAGCATCGTATTCCGCATCATTTCCTTTTTGATTAACTGTTATGGTAGCTGTTCCAACACTTACAATTGCAATTTTTCCATTTTCTATTTTAGCAACAGCATGATTATTAGAAGAGACATATTCAAGAGGCAATCCGCTTGATGCAGTACCATGTGTGAAGGGTTGATCTCCATATTTTTTTGTAATAGCAGTAGCTGTTATGGTTTGAACTTTATTTCTCTCAAAAGCTCCAATATCGACAGTAGTATCAATAATACGAGATTTTCCTTTTAAATCTTTGGCAGGTAAAACGATGTTAGCCAAACTATTTTTACCAGCATTTAGCGCAGGACTAGTGGTTAATAACAAATAATTCGAATCAAAAACAGAAGTGCTGCTAGTAACGCCACTTAAACCTTGAATCAAACTATTTTCATAAGTAGGAGTACTAGCATTATTAACGATATCTGAACTATTTTTTACACTTACTGAATTTAAAATTCTTACCGAAGAACCATTTGCATTAAACAATGCTGCTCCTTGTGCACCAGTATTATCAGCTATCGTAGCATTAAGTAATGTAGGCAAAGAAGCATTGTTGTACATAGACGCTCCATTAGGTGCTGTATTAGTAATAACTAAGCAGTTAACCCAAGTTGTATTAGCGTTTTCATTATATACAGCTCCACCATTTGTAGTAGCATTATTTGATCTTATGATACAGTTTTCAAATTTTGCAGTTACTTTTTTATTGTATATACCTCCACCATTAGCAGCATTACCATTTGTAATGGTAAAACCATTTAAAACTGCATTACCAGTTAAACTATTATCATCATTTTTAATTACCGAGGCATTGTTTCCTCTTAAAATACTTCCATCATTTACATTACCTGTAATACGTTGATGCGTTAAATTCGTAATAGCGTTATCAGGATCAAATCCGCCATAGATTTCTACGTTTTTAGGCATTACGTATGACTTACCTGAAGCTAATTGATAAGTTCCTTTAGCTACAAATATTTTTTTAACCCTTTTAGAATCATTGTCATCTGTATGAACAGAATTAATATTGGCTGCTCTTGTTAAAGCAAGTTCTAAATTATTTAAAGAACTATTCCATGAAGAACCATCTCCACTTCCATTTTGTTTTACATATAAAGTATTATCCGTTAAAATTAAATTCGATTTTATTTCTAAAGTTCCTTCTTCAAACAAAACCGTGTATTTACTGGAAGTAATACCTTGAGGAATAATTTTATAAACACCTGGTTCAATAGCAGTCGTAGCATCTCCTGAGAAAGCAAGTGCACCAGTGATACTATTTAATTCACTGTCACCAGACTCAAAACCAGCATAAGAAATGGTATAGTTGCTATTTCCATAAACACTTCCATCAAATAACTTAAATTTATTAATCGCTTTAATTGTCAGAGGTATTTTCGTAACATTCACTACTATTTTAGTTCTAACACTTTCGCAATTATTAGCGTTGGTTTGGCTCACCCAATATGTAGCAGAATTTTCAGATGACATATTTAAAGAAGGCATTGTTGTTAATGCTGTACCCTCTTTTTCTTGCGTATACCATTTTAAATTGCTTCCATTTACCACAATTCTGGCGCCTTGCTGACCAATAATAAAATTTTGTGGGGTTTGTGCTGTTGGTGGTTCTGTCGAGCTTATCGAAACCGTAACTGTTGCTCTATCACTTTCACAACCGTTAACAGTTTGACTTGCATAGTACGTATTACCAGAAACTAAAGCCGTATTACTCGCCAATGGACTACCTCCCAAAGCCTGACTATACCATTTGATATTGGAACCTGTTGCTTTTAAATCATTTACAATGGCTTCTGTTCCACAAAAAGCTTGTGTTGCAACAACAGTCGGCTTCGTTTTAGCAGAAGTTCCTAATTCATTTTCATAAGCACCAATATCAATTGTGTTTACTTTCCTATTCTTTCCTGCAAAATCGGTATTAGGAAATTCACTTGAATACAATGAGTTGTTTCCTTTATTTATTATGGGGCTACAACCTGTTAAATTAAAATTATTATTTACAGCATCAACAAAATACAAGTTAGCTTCACGAATATTATTGTTCTTATTTACAAAATTATTTTGATTATCATACCTGAAAGAGTTATTCTGAACATCTGCCGTAGTACTTGTCCCCCTAAGCTCTTCTAAAATATTATTATAGACTTTAATGTTTTTATTGAACATATAAATTCCATAACTTAAATATTCATTCCATACCGTATTATTTACAAAATCGACAGTTGAATTTTCATAGAAAATAGCAGTATAGCTTTCGTTTCCTGTAAAAACATTATTATAAAATTTACTCGCCCCATCAAATGCGGAAATTATACTGCTTGTTTGTCCTTTACTATCAATCCCAGAATTACTTTTAACAGTATTATTGAAAAATTGACTCTTTGCAGAACTTTCAATATCTACAACAGCACCTATGCAAGATTTATTTCCTACAAATGCATTATTATTTACATCAGTAGCAATTGCATTAACTAAAAATATTGCCCCACCTCTTTCAGTAGAACTATTACTTTCAAAATTATTGTTGTTTACTGCTAGCTTAGCACTAACACCATTGGCTATATTATTAGCATGTATTGCTCCTCCATATTTATTAGCACTATTAGTCTTAAAAGTATTATTGTTAATAATAGAATTAGCTGTAATGGTTTCAAAGCTAATTGCTCCTCCTTGTTTGCTAGCAGTATTGCTTGTAAATATATTATCAGAGATTTTAACGTTATTGTCATTCGCAGATACAATAGCACCTCCTAATCCAGAAGAAGCATAACTACTCGATTCGGCAGCACTATTTCCTGTAAATGTATTTGTATTTAAGGTTGTAACGTTTTTATTTTCAAGTAAACATAAAGCACCTCCTAACAAAGACGTATTTCCTGAAAATGTATTTCCTGAAACCTTAATATCCTTTGTTTCGACTAAAAAAGATGCTCCCCCTATACTTTTTAAAGCTTTATTATTAGTAAAATTATTTGATGTTACTTCTGCATTTACAACTCTACGAAGCAATAAAGCTCCTCCACCACCAGCACTTGTTGCACTTGCTTCCATCAAAGCATTGTTGTCAGTAAACGAAGAATTGGAAATTTTAAGATTGCTATTGTTTTCATCCACAAAAATAGCACCTGCAACTTCTGCACTGTTATTATTAAAAATACAATTATTGATGATTCTTGATGATATATTGTTCTGAGCCACTTTTTCTATGAAGATAGCTCCTGCAAATCCAGTCTCAGCTTTAGTTTTATTGGCTTGGTTATTATTAAATGAAACATCGCTTATATTAAAAAGTCTCCCGCTTAAATCACTGATAGCACCTCCTAAAGACGAGCTGTTATTATTAAAACTTCCTCCCGTGATGGTTAAATAACTATCACTGTTACTAATTGCACCTCCATTGTCAGTTGCTTTATTATTAGAAAAAGTACAGTTGGTTAAAGTAGTACGCCCACCATCTTGTACGCATATTGCCCCACCTACAATAGCATTATTATCTTTAAATACTACATTTTCTAATGTTAAAACCCCCTTAATATTGTAAATAGCTCCTCCATTACCTTTAGGGTAAGATGTATTAAGTATTGTGGTCGTGGTCATATCACCTCCTGGAATTGAAGGGACACCTGGCAAACCACTAATGCCCATTAATTGCAGTCCCAATGAAGTGTAATTGTAATAAGGGCTCTCTGTCATTGAAACAAACCAATCTGGGTATTTTTCTTTAATTCTATCATTAGCAGAAATACCTTTAGTTTCTTCAGTTATTTTATAATATTCCCATAAATCAGCGCTTCCATCACTAATGGTTAGTCCGTTTATGTAGTAATTCTCATTTTCTTCAAGAGCGTGGATAAGCACAACGTGATGAGCTGAATTTCCACCACCTAAATTTCCGCTAAGAATGGTTTCATTTCGACCATTTCTTTGCAAAAGATTTGTTTCGTTACCTAAAAAACCACCATACAACTTTACATCTTTTTTTAAACCAAAGGTGTTGTTCCTATCCTGACTATTGTTGTTAGGTGCAAGAGCTACTTTAGGCGTATATATTCCTCTCGCAATCCATACTTGTGTACCGCTTTCAGATGTACTAATCGTTTTCTGTAAGTTGTCAGAAGCATTAGCCCAAGAACTTCCATCTCTATTTCCCGCACCGGTTACCGTTACATATTTTACTGTTTGAGATTGTACTAAAACAGTAAATAAAAGGAAACACGATAAAAATGTGTATCTGGATAAATTGGGTTGTTTTTTAAAAAATTTGAGCGTTTTAATTTTCTGTAAATAAACATACCATACAAAAATTAAAGACTTCAAAATCAAGAAGTAGTTTTTTTCCATAAAAGAGTAAGTAATAAAATTGATTTATATAGTTTAGGTAGTTTTTAAGCCTGTTTAAACAAGTGGTAATTCAGGCTGTAGATTTTTGAGACATTCAATGAAAACAGAGTTTTTTTCATAAGCTTGGTATTAAGATTTGGGATAGAAATGAGATTAAAAAAGGGCAACTACATTTCAGGTCAAAATTAAAGATATCTTGACCAATAAGCCTATTTATTGGGGAGGACAAAAAAAAGACATTTTTAAAAACTACTGATTTTCAATCAATAAGCTATCATTTTAAAATAGAATGATTATAATAGTATTTATGCAGTCTCCAAATTTTTCTGCAGATTTAAATTAAAATAGTACAGCAATAAACAAGAAAAAAAATCTAGAAAAGACATTCTAAAAATCAAAAAAGAAACTGATTTTTCTTTAAAGAAATCATCCAATAAAAAAGTTCAAATGACAATCAAAAGTCTTAGAAAGAAAATTTGATTTGAAGAAATCATAAAATAAAAAAACAGGCCGAAGCCTGTTTTGTTTTTTTGTACTATATGAAGTTTTTATGTGTTATTAACTATTTGTAATCTACCATTTCAAACAACAGATCATATTTATCTCCTAATTTTTTCTTCAATCGCTGTTTGTTTTTTTTGACAGCATCAACTGTTACACCTAGTAAATTAGACATTTCATAATAGTTAAGATTCAATTTTTCCAGCATTATTATTTTAAGATTCGATTCTTTTACCTCTGGAAAATTCTCTATTATAGTATGATAAAAATCACTGTACTGGTTTATGAACTCTTTTTTAAAAGCGCTCCAATTCTCATCTGTCATAATATGGGAACTAAGCAATTCCTGAAGCTTGTTTTTTTCATTTTCAGAATTCTTTGATGCAAAGCTTTTAATTTCCTCTAGTTTCTCTTCTAAAATTAATATTTGTTTGTCTTTATTTTGAAGATTTTCAGCATAAAAATCTATATCATCAGTTGCATCTTTTAGTTTTTCTTCAAAGATTAAACGATCATTTTCATATTGTTCCATTTTTAGTTTTTTCTTATCCAACCTTTGCGTTAAAAAGCTATAAACTGCTGCACTTAAAAGTATTGTTAAGATTAAAATTAAGAGATTGATGTTTCTTATTCGCTCTCCCTTTTCCAATTCCGATAAGATTTTTTTATTCTCAATTTCAAATTTCCTTTTCTGAATAAGCCAATTTGATCTTTTCAAAACGGTATTGCCATTGGTTTGAAGCAAAAACTCTTCTATCTGTTTGAGCTGTCGCCTTAATATCAATTCTTTTTGAGCATCATTTCCGTCTAAAAGCATTAGTTTTAATTCGATTACTTCTTTTAAGGAACTCCTGTAATACGATTTAGTGCCTGCGATTTTTCCCGCTCTTTCCAGAATTTCTTCTGCCTGTTTTTTATTATTTGATTTTAGAAAAATTTTAGCCAATAGTATTGAAGCATACATTTCGTTTTTCTCATTTTTAAACTTTTGAGAATAGGCTATGTCCTGTTTTAAAAGATTAACAGCGGTATCAATATCGCCTTTTTGGTTATAAACAAGTCCTTTATCGCCTAAGACTTTCGCATATCTTATACTATCCCCTGTTTTTAACGCTATTGCTTCAGCTTTATCAAAATAGCGCATTGCATTTACAAAATCTTTTTTTCTGAAATAACAGTTACCAATCGCGTTTAAGACACTCGCAGATTCTGAAGAAGTTTCTTTTGTGTACTGCATTGATTTTTTTAAAAAATCTATAGCAGAATCATCCTCTATCGTAAACATTATCCAACCAAAAAATTTAAAAGTTTCTGCTGGCAGAATGATTTCCGAAGCATCAATCTGATTACTATCTTCCATTGTTTTTAAGACAATAGGAATAAGTTCATCAATCTGACAATAAAAATACAAGTACTTGGAGTAGTTTAACTGTGTCCAGATTATAAGATTTAAATCCTTACTTTTTTTTGCTTTCTGGATTGATTGTAGATAATGATACTCACTTTTTGGGTTAGTTTTATCAAAAAAAACAGAATAGCCATTTGCCAATAAAGCATCATATAAAATATGAAATTTTTTATTAGATGATTCCTTTAAAAAATTTAGTCTCTTTTTTAGTTCTAGAGTGTCTCTGTTTTGATTATTTTCCTTGAGGATTATTGATTCAATTTGTGTTTTTAAATCTGTCGATGAAGAGTATAGCTTTTGAGATTGTAATTTGGTAAAAAAAACAAAGACAAACAACACAAAAAAGAATCTAATTTTTTTTGCAGAAAAAATCATTTTTGGAAAATAGCTAATGGAGGCGCTAAATTAAAAAAATATAGATTTTATTCTAAAAAAAATTAGGCTAAAATATTAATTTAACAATTGTTTAGTCCATAGTGCAAAACTTCAACTTTCACCTTAAATGAATTCATAATAAAACCTTATAAAATTTCTAACTGTCATAAGCATAAGTGCTATTTTTAAAGGTATGATATTTCTTGTTGTTTTTTTATAAAGACAATTAAAAACATTTTCTAATAACTCAGGATAAACTGGGTTTTAATGAAGCAGCAAATGTTTTAAGATACAAACAAAATTTACCCCCGTAGAATTACATCATTTCCCAAAAAGTATTCTGATTATTTAACCAAACGTATTCCTGAAAACTGCCACTGGTGTTTTGGATGGAAAAAATTACGATAGGTATAACGGCTGTGACCTTCTGGAGTCGCAATAGATCCGCCTCTTAAAACCATCTGGTTCACCATAAATTTACCATTATATTCCCCAATGGCACCTGCAGCTTTGGAGTATCTCGGATATGGTAGATAAGCACTTCCTGTCCACTCCCATCTTTCTCCCCAATTAAAAAAACGGTTTGCAGCCTCCCACTCCTCTTCCAAGGGTAGTCGCATGCCTTTCCAAGCAGCAAAGGCTGATGCTTCATAGAAATTGACATGACATACCGCCTCATACGGTTCAATATCACGAAGACCCGAAAGCGTGTAGTACTTCCATTCTCCATCAATAAGATGCCAGTACAAAGGCGACCGAGCTTGATGTTCCTTTACCCAATCCCAGCCTTCCGAGTGCCAGTATTTAAAATCATCATATCCTCCCGCTTCCATAAACTGAAGATATTCGGCATTATTAACTAATGATGAAGCAATATCAAAAGCTTCCAGATATTTTTTATGACGCCCCAACTCATTATCAAAACTGAAACCTGTGCCTTTAAATCCGATCTCATAAATGCCATCAGGAATACTAATAAATTTCTCCTCTGATGCTACTCCAGATTTAGAATCGGATTCCTGCACATTATTATAAACAGGAAAAAGTGGATTATGTCCCAAAATGTACTTGATATCAGTCAGCAACAGTTCCTGATGTTGTTGTTCATGGTTAAGTCCTAATTCTATAACAACACAAAGCTCTTCAGAAAGCTGAGTGTTTTCTAAAAACTTTTCCATCTGTTTATCCACATAAGATCTGTAAGCATAAATCTCAGATACCGACGGACGGCTTAAGTTACCGCGGTCCGTACGCACAACCCTTGCGCCCACAGTTTCATAATAGCTGTTGAACACAAAATTATACTGTGGATTAAATTCTGTATATCCTGAAAAATGAGGCATCAGGATAAAAGTTTCAAAAAACCAGGTGGTATGTCCCAAATGCCATTTTGGAGGACTGACATCTACAATGGGCTGTACCACATAATCTTCTGTCTGAAGAGGCCTGCAGATATCTTCTGAATGTCTTCGTATTTTTTTGTATTGCGCCAATAAGGCCTGTACATTAATTATCGTCACTGCTTCCATAACCATTTTATAACTCTTTTAGTTTGATGTGTACTCCTTTAAATTGCCGTCCAGAATGCATCCACAAACCATTCCTTACTGTCCGAAATGTTTCCGTGAGATTGAAATCCAGATTGTGATGCCATCTTATTTATGTCGTCAATGGAAAACTTCTGAGAAACCTCCATGTAGACGGGTTCATTTTCCTTAAAATCGAATATATGATGACCAACTTTGACTTGCTGCTCCTGAAGACTAATCAGATAGCTACGGCAAGCTCCAGTCAACGGATCGTAGGTTTCAAAATGCTCAAACTGATCTATTATAAAATCAGCATTAAGCTCTCTGTTGATCCTTTGAAGTAAATTCAGATTGAATGAAGCCGTAACACCACTCGGATCATTATAAGCATTCAGAATAATGTTAGGCTCTTTCTTCAGATCAAAGCCGATCATTACCACGTCGCCTTTATTAAGATTCTTACGCAGTTCAAAACAGAAACGATAGGCCTCTTCTAGCTCCATATTTCCAATATTACTTCCCAGAAACAAAATCACTTTACGTCGTTCCGAAAACTGAGAGGCTTTGTGCAGCATATCAAAATACTCGCCCTCGAGACTTTCAATGTCAAGATCTGGAATATTGTCTTTAAGCTTATTCTCCAATACAGAAAGAATATTACCTGATATATCAATAGGTCTGTATCTGAAATCTGTTCCTTGCTGTTTCAAATACTGCAAGAGATAAATGGACTTGGAAGCATCTCCAGCTCCTAGCTCGATCAAATCAAAAGGAGTTTGTTCAGCTCTGATACTGGATGCAATCTCTGCAGTCTTATTTTTAAAAATATCCATTTCACAGCGTGTCAAATAATATTCGGGCATTTCCATGATTTTCTGAAAAAGCTCATCTCCTCGCCGGTCATAAAAATATTTCGATTCTAATTTTTTAGGATGCTGTCGAAGTCCTGCCAATATATCTTCTAAAAAATGGCTTGCTTTTTCCCCTTCTATTTCTGTCTTTAATTCTTTAGTTGTAGCTGTTACTTTCATTGTATTATTTTTGACATTTTATATGGAAGCAGAAATCTTCCCTTAACTAAAGTTACGATTTATAAAGCAGGATAAGATTCTTATAAAATAGAATTTTAACTCAAAAAAAATGTCATATATCTATTGCTAAAGTAAAGTATCGAGTTTCATTAAAATCATGTAAATTAATCTCAGGAAAACTGTAACTTCAGAACGTCTTTTTAACCATAACTTGCAATTGAAAACCAACTTTACACTAATTAAAATTGTGAAACCATGGAAAACGTAATTGAAAAATTTGAAGTTGAACTGAAAGCTTTTTTAGAGTTCCGCTATAATTTATCTTTAAAACAGGATACTGTGGAAAGATTTTACGAAACTGAGCAAGCCGCATTTGCATTTGTAGATGACTATCTTCTTAAATCGTCTGATTTGATTGCCAGCGACGTGGAACGCTCTACTGAAAGAATTCTAAATGAGTTTATCGATAAAAAAGTTCAGTGATCTCAAACTATTTTTTTTGGATTATCAATCAATTCAATAAGATTCATTAGGCTGTTAGCTATGCTATTTTTGAAATTAGTAGTATTGCAATAAAACCAACAATCGATAAAACCATGACATTGATGGTTATATTCTTTCTTTTCCTAGACTCAACTAGAAAATTGGTACTAAATTTATTATTTCTTCTATTTGTTTTCATTTTTCATATATTTTTTACAATTAAACACATTACGACACAAAGAAATGCTGTGTGGTAAATTCTCAGGAGTATAAGTGGTCTTCTTTATTAAGTTGCGGACGAATCTTACTTGGAGGCCAAATTCGGAAACAAAATGAGGCAGTGGAACGGTAAAATATTCTAAAACCGTCCTTATGTTTTTTTAGAAACTAAGCTTTTTTGAATTTTACAAACGCTCAGACCATTTAAGAAATATGATAATTGAATAAATATTCCTATACTTCGTATTGCTAAATTAAGGCTTTGCAGTCACTAGCCTTCATACAATTTTGGTCAAATCCTTACACAATTTCCATGAAAGAATCAGTTAATTTTTCATTGCGGTTAAGAGAAAAGCATAATTTAAAACAATATGGAAAAACCTTTCGTATATTTTGTAAATAAATCGATTGCAAGAAGTATCACCACAACAAGTAAGAAAGCGATGAAATATGTAATTATTTGTGCTTTTTTATTGAATTCAAAAGTTACTGGATCGATAAAATAATCCGAATATACTGTAGGAGAAATTTTTATATGCGGAGAGAACAAAACCGCCCCTTGCAGAAAATGAGCTATTAACTGATTTTTATTTTTAGGGATATATGACAGTCCATTCTCTGATGTGGAAAAATGAATAGGAATTCGCACCTTATCCCTGTAGCCAAAAATATATCCTGGAGAATACTTGGTACCAATCTTTCTATCAATATCATTTACATTGGCATCTGTACTGTGCCCAAGCTCTCTGTATAAAACACTTTGAACGTTTCCATCAAACTGGTGATGATGCAAACCTTCGCGGTCAACAGAAATCAGAATAGCCTTTTTCATTCTCTGACGTCTGTAATTTTTGTAAAGTCCCCAAACACCCCAAAAAAGCAGTGGGAAATAGATAAGATTAAATATGATCTCTCCTGATGATAAGCGGCTGTTATGTTCTAATTGAATACTCAAAGGAACTCCAACAAATAAACTCAACATTGCGATACACAGAAGCCCAAACAAAAAATACATTGTTATAGTTGCAGCCAAATTTCGCTCAGAAGATATTTTTGGAAAATTTTCTTTAGTATAAATCATTAAAAAAATATTAAAATTAAAATCAGACTTTACAACAAAAGATTCATATCCTTTTATAAAGAAGCCTAAAGATTTTATCATCTCTGTCAAATTAAAACAGAATAAATCAAAAAATAAAACTTATAAAGTATTTTTTCTCAAAAGAGTTTAAAGCCTTAAACAAAATGAACTGATTTTCACATCTTTTATAAAATTTAAAAATGAAGGAAATCTGCGGGTTTCAAGCCTTAGGTTCGAATCCCGCTCTCTCTAACAAAAGTGTAAATAATGTAAGCGTACATCATAAACAAGCAACATAGAAAAACAATTCTTTCCTGTTGCGTTTGAATTCGTATATTCGGCCTTTATTTTGAAAAAAGAGAATGATTGCAAAATTGAATGAAAAAAAATCCTATCCATGGATTGTTGTTGGCTTACTATGGTTTGTTGCTTTATTGAATTATTTAGACCGACAAATGCTCTCCACTATGAAATCAGCGATGATGGATGACATTCCTGAATTGGCTAAAGCAGAAAATTTCGGTCTTTTAATGGCTATTTTCCTTTGGATTTATGCGCTTATGAGTCCTGTTTCCGGAATTATAGCAGATCGGTTTAATCGAAAAAGAATAATTATTGGAAGTCTTTTTATCTGGTCTGGGGTTACAATGGCGATGGGTTATGCTACAACGTTCAATCAGATTTATATTTTGCGTGGCATTATGGGGTTTAGCGAAGCTTTTTATATTCCGGCTGCATTATCCTTAATTGCAGATTACCATCAGGAAAAAACGCGCTCTTTTGCAATTGCGATTCATACTACCGGAATTTATTTAGGACAGGCACTAGGCGGTTTTGGAGCCACTATTTCTAAGCATTTTTCTTGGCATTTCAGCTTTCACTCTGTAGGTTTACTTGGTGTCGCTTATAGTTTAGTACTTCTATTTCTTTTGCAGGAAAAGAAAGTCTACTTTTTTGATCCTTCAAAAAAGTCATCTGTCAACTATGAATTCAAGCAAATGTTCAAAGGATTGGGAACATTATTCGGTAATATCTCCTTTTGGGTTTTACTCTTTTATTTTGCTGCACCAAGTTTACCAGGCTGGGCGGCCAAAAACTGGTTACCTACCTTGTTTACAGAAACCTTACATTTAGACATGTCTCTCGCAGGACCAATGGCAACAGTAACCATTTCGATGTCTTCCTTTTTTGGTGTTTTAATTGGCGGTGCCATTTCAGACAGATGGGTGATGAAACACCTAAAAGGACGAATTTACACCAGCGCTATTGGATTATTTCTTACCATTCCAGCATTGTTTTTATTTGGTTACTGCTGTAATATAGAGGCTATTATTTTTGGCGCAATCCTTTTTGGACTTGGATTTGGAATATACGACACGAACAATATGCCGATTCTTTGCCAGTTTGTTGCGCCTCGCTACAGAGCCACTGGATATGGAATTATGAATTTTGTAGGTATTTCGGCCGGAGCTGTTATCACCGAGTTTTTAGGAAAAGCAGCCGATAATGGAGGGATGAGAAACGTTTTTGTACTACTTTTATTTGTAGTAGTTACCGCCATTGTTTTACAATTGGTGAGCCTTCATCCAAAAACTATAGATATGACCGAGGAAAATGAGTTTCAAAATTAAATGATTATTGTTTTATCACTTTAAGGTTTTTGAAATATCCTTCGGTGCCAGGACCAACCCAAAAACCAATCGAACCTTTTCCGTTTGCACCATGTTTCATATCTGTTACAATAATAGACGGCTGACTGCTTCCATTTAAATACAATTCTGCTTTTTGTCCTTCTACAATAATTTTCATGGTAATCCAGGAATTCATCTGCATATCAGAATATGATTCGTATTTTTCAGGTTCTTCTTTACGAAGTCTGTCAAATTTATAATTCGGATATGCATAATACTGTATGGAATGATTTCTTCTTATCTGATCTGTACTGCGACCATTATCTGGGCGAATGTAGATACTTTCAAACTTTGAGTTATCTTTATTTATTCTAAAAGCGACTCCTATAAAGCCTCTCGCCCAATTTGGTGCATCCGTGAGAAATTTACTTAAAACGTCTATTTCGATTACACCATTTTGAAAATCAAATTCCTTTAATTTAACAAATGTTGGTTCATCAAACACTTTAACAGTTGGATCCATTATCACTTTAATGACATCGTATCCATCAATTTTAGCATCTTCTACAGATGCAAGTCCGTTTTCTAGTTTATTTTTATTTAAAGCTATTTCCTGCCCACTTGAAGAAGCTGACGAAAATATCGAAAGGATTGCAATCAAAAGTATCTGTTTCATTATAATTGAATATTAATTATTATGAAGCAAAATTATTTCATCATTAAATTCTATTTCCTGTAAAAACACACTAAGAAACAGTAATTTTGCACTATGGAAATTTTCTCATTATTTCAGGACCTAGACGTTACATTCCATCAGTGGGAGAAAGGCAAGTATAGTACCCACAAACATAACTTTTTTGAATTCATATATATCCTTGATGGCCAAGGAATTCATAAGATTAATAACAAAGAGTACCCATACGTAAATGGAGATTTTTTTATATTACTTCCAGGAGATGAACATAGTCTTGAAATTATAGAAAATACAGATTTTTATGTACTCCTTTTTAATAAAATATACTTTACGAGAGAAAATTCAAAACCTGACAACATGGTTTATTTCTCTCTAACATTCAAGCATTTGGAGTTAATCCTTTTAAATACTCGGTATATAAAACAGCCCATTTTTACTGATTTAAACGACAGATCAATAGTTACAGCTCTTATCACGCATATAAATCAAGAATATCAAAACAAAAATATATTTTTTGAGACCATAGTACAGAATGCAATAGTTCAAATTTTATGCTTAATAGCTAGAACAATAAGAAAAGAAATTCTTGGTGAATTTCTAACTAATGGAGCCGATTCCAATATAACAGATGTGATATTTTTTATCCAAGATAATATTTATGATAACGAGAAAATCAAAGTTTCAAATCTTGCTTCAAAATTTAATAAATCGAGAAATCATTTCGGTGTATACTTTAAGTTAAACACAGGATACAGTGCCAAAGAATATATTCTTACCTACAAATATAATCTGGTAAAACATATGCTTTTACTAAGTTCGCTTAACATTGGTGAAATTGCATATAGTTTAGGTTTTACTGACGAAAATCATTTGAACAAATTTTTGAAAAAGCGTTTGGGCATGACTGCATCAAAATACCGACAGATAAATTCAAAACCAATTTAAAAAAGTTTATTTTTATGTTAAGGCGTTTTTAGTTACTTAGAATTTTTACAACACTTTTTTCAAAAAAAATGTTTTAGACAGGAAAATGATCTTTCCATTCTTTTTCTTCCCAGCCGTCTGATTCTTTCTCTGTAAGAAGACAAGATTCTAATTCTGTTAGATATTTTTCTTTATCAAGATTCTGTCCTATAAAAACAATTTCATTTTTACGATCGCCCCAAATTTTATCCCATCCTTGTTCAATATTGGATTGATGATCTAGAAAAGAAGTATAACGAATTCGTTCCTTAAAAGGCATACTACACCACCAAACTCCTGCTGATTCAACCCGCATACTCCCTCCAGCCTGACTAAAACTGACAGCCGTATCTGGTCGTGAGGCCAACCAAAAAAGACCTTTTGCACGAATGATATTGTCTGGATAAGCATTATTTAAATAATTAAGCCATTTCTCAGGATGAAAAGGTTTCTTACTACGAAACACAAAAGATGAAATTCCGTATTCTTCTGTCTCTGGTACATGCTCATTTTCTAGTTCCTTTATCCATCCGGCAGACATCTGAGCCTTTTCAAAATCAAAAAGTCTGGTATTAAGAATTTCAACAGGGTCAACTAATCCAAACTTACTGCGAATAATTTTCGCTTCAGGATTAAGTTTTTGCAAGGCGGCTTCTAAAATGCCTAACACATCTTCGGGAACCAAATCTGATTTGTTTAGCAAGATAACATTAGCAAATTCAATCTGATCCGTAAGCAAATTGACTATTGTCCTGTTATCATCAACATCATCCGTTAAATCTCTATCACGAAGTATCTCATTTGAATTAAAATCTCTAAAAAAATTAAACGAGTCTACTACAGTCACCATGGTATCAATATAACTAAAACGAGATAGATCTATTTTACCGTCTTCACTAGCAAAACTAAAAGTCTGAGCCACTGGAATAGGCTCCGAAATACCTGTACTTTCAATCAGCAAATAATCGAATCGATCTTCCATAGCAAGACGTTCAACTTCGAGCATCAAATCTTCTCTAAGCGTACAGCAAATACAGCCGTTACTCATTTCAACCAATTTTTCATCCGTTCTTGAAAGGGTATTTTCCTTAGCAATCAATTGAG
>NZ_DASWYK010000265.1:0-4210 GCF_036405015.1 Flavobacterium sp.
TGAAGGATCAATTATTAAAGCCCCTTATAATTGAGAAATAGAAAAAATATACAGCCCTGTATTGAAGATTAAATAAAAAGTTTGTCGCAATGTAATTTCTAAAATAAACAGACGTTATTTTAGTAGTACAAATTTGTTTAGACCAAAGCCAAAAATATTTAATCTTTACACTTTAAAGTAATAATATACTCTAGATATATTTTAAGTTCTTTTTAAGAATTGAAAAATAAATTTAACATTTTAAATGTAAGTAAAAAGTTATTAAATCAATGCATTTCAGGTAGTTAATCGGAATTATCATTATTTTTATCGATTATTTTTTGAGATTAAATATTTTTGCAGTATTAAAAAATAGAGCATAAAATACGACTGTGAAGTATCTGAAATTAAAAAATATAAACCTACTAATAGTAACTATGTTATTGATTCCTTTTGTAGGAATTTGCCAAGCGACTCCCCCTAGTTCTAATGAAATAATGGAAACCATAATTCCGTCTGGAAGTAGTGCAACGGGAAGTTCTGGAAGTGTTACTTATTCTATAGGGCAAGTTTTTTATACTTATATAGGAGTAGAATCTGTTTACAATGTAGCGCAAGGGATACAGCATCAGGAAAATCAAGATAACTTAGGAACCCCAGATATCGAAAAACCTACTACAGAAATATTTGCATTCCCAAATCCAACAATTGATTTTGTGACCATAAGCATGACTGGATTAGAGTTGGAAGGACAAAAATCCTATAAACTTTATGATATTCAAGGAAGGCTTTTGAAACAAAACGCAATAAATCAAACAGAAGCACAAGTCAGCTTCAATTATCTTAGTCCGTCAATTTATATACTAGTTGTATACAATGGCAACCAAATTTTGAAATCATTTAAAATCATTAAAAATTAAAAAAATAAAAATCTAATGAAACTTGCATATACCCTTTTATTATTGTTTGTGACCATTACGTTCAAGGTATTTGCACAATCACCTGAAAAAATGAGTTATCAGGCAATTATTCGAGCACAGGATAATAGTTTGGTTGTTAATTCTAGAATTAGTCTTAAAATTATAGTACATCAGGGTACTGCAACAGGAACTAATGTTTATCAGGAAACACATTCTGTAAATACAAATGCCAATGGTTTAGTTTCTCTTGAAATAGGAACCGGAACAATTATTACAGGTGAGTTTAGTAAAATTGCCTGGGACAAAGGCCCTTATTTTATAGAAACACAAGTTGATGTAAAAGGAGGTACAAACTATAATATCACTGGTGTTACCCAGCTTTTAAGTGTACCTTTTGCTTTGTATGCCAAAACTGCTGGTTCTACAACTGCCACAGCTTCTAGGGCGACAATTGTTTCATTTACTTCTTCAAGAAATATTGCTGTTGCAGATATAAACAATACAATAGAATGTACAACATCATCTACATTGACCTTAACTGCTGATTTTGGAAGTATGCTTGTAGGAGAAACTATTAATTTGGAGGCTCACAATGGTGCGACACTTACAATTCAGGCTGCTTCTGGAGTAGCGATTAATTATACTGCTGCAGGAAGTGCAAAATTTGCAAGTACTGCAGGAAATGTGAGGTTTGGGTTTCTTAGAAAAACAGGAACAAATTCCTATATTATTTCAGGACAATGAAACATCTAATTTATTTTTTACTCTTTTCAACTGCGGTTTTCTCTCAGAACTATCATTATGCAATAGATGAAGCTCCAACGAAAACTACTCCTCCAGTAACTCCAGGTGTAAATAACCAAAAAGAAGAAATTGAATATTTCAATGCTTATTTATTGCCAGTAACTCAAAAAGCTACTATTCAAGCCGCTTTAGATAAGTATGGTTCTGTACGATTAGAAAAAGGCGATTATACAGGTGTAGATATTGTCATGAAAAGCAATCAAAGATTATATGGATACTCTACTTTAAGTCCAGTTTCGAATATCACAATTGCAGCAGGAAGCTCTAATGTGCTTTTGCAAGATTTATTGCCAAATGGTAAAACGATAACTTTTCAGGCTGGAGGCGTTATTTCTAATTGTACACTAAAGTCAATTAAATGGGCTACTGTTAAAGCGACCAATGCTCAAATCGAAAACAACTTATTTATTAATGTAATGAGTGCTATACAGTTTGATTGTAGCGCATCGGGATATTTTAGAAATAATAAAATCATAAAGCATCAAGTACATGGTACATCCAATCAGCTTGTAATGAAAGGAAACAGCACAACTCCAAGTTATGGAAATGTGCATTTACATTCTAATTTCTTAACGCCAGCTGGAGATGCCACAGATATTAATAATCTGCAATCTATGACTTTTGTCGGATTGGATAGTGAAGCTTGGAATTTTAGTGGTACAGGTACAAAGCCTATGTTGTATATGCAAAACATGGGAAATGTAAAGATTACAGATTTTGGAGGAGGAAACAGTTATTCTGCTGTTCAAACCCCAACTTTTGATATTACGGCTAATAATTTATTCTTTTTTAATAAACTTATTCAGGGAGAAGGAACAAGCGGTGCACCATCTGTTGCAGGAAAAACAAATGTACTTTATTTTGTTGGAGAACATGATACTTATAAAAGAAGTACTTCGCCCGTTACAGGTTTTGACTTAAAAGCACATATTCGTGGAATTGGACTTGACAAAGAGGTTACTTTGAGCGGAACTTCTCAAAACGCAGCTATTTCAAGTTCGTCTCCTATTTCAACGGCTATTCTTGGTACAAAATATACACCATTTAGCCGTACAACGTGGGAAACATTGCCAGATCCGTTAGGAGCTAACTGGGCATCAGACAGATCAGGGAAAACAGATAATACCAGTTATATTCAGAATTTAATAAATACTAAAGGTATTGCAGAACTTCCAGAAGGTACTTTTTATATCAGTTCAACTTTAAAAATGCCTGTAGATGGAACAAAAGGAATTATTGGAGCAGGAACAGGAAAAACTGTAATTGTGGGGTTAAAAGACGATTTCCCTTTAATAACACTTTCTGAGTCTGCAACAGGTGATAATAATTTTGTGCTTTCGCATCTGACATTGCAAGGTGGAAGCGTTGGAGTATATGCTCCTGATGAAATGGATTTGATTGCTTTTACGAATTTAAAATATGTGGTGTTTAGAAATCAAAACTATGGTATTCATCTGTATCGAATTTTTGGTTTGGACAACTGTTTTTTTGATAGTTTGAGTTTTGTAAATTGTAATATAGGATTTTTCCAAGATCCGAATCCTGTATATACCATTAAAGAAGCTGGATATGTAGATAAAGTTGTTTTCTACAACGGACAGTTTTTAAACTGTGGAACTGCAGTATCGATGAAAGCCACAAGAGCAGATAATCTAAATGCATGGATCAATTGTAAGTTTGATGGAAATAGTTTGGCTTTTGATATTTCTGGACATAATTTTCCTATAGCGGCCAATTGCGATTTTACAAATCATAAAGGACCTCATATTATAAGAGATGCTCCTTTGTCATTATACAGTTGTAATTTCTACAATAATGCCAGTACCGATGCTATAATTAGAGGACAAGGAAGTTTTATGGAAGGTTGTACTTTACAAGATAACATTCCGGTATTTTCTTCTACGGTACATTATAATATGAGTAACTATATTCTTAATTCAACAATTAGAGGAACTGTTACCAGAACGTATGGAATGACTCAAGGTGTTTATGTAAATAGTAATTTACAATCCAATACTGCTTTTAGTAAGTTGTTAGTAAACATGAAAGATAATGTTCCAATTATATTGATAAATGAAACGCCAAATCCTTATCCACAGCTTTTAGTAACGCAATAAAATAATATAAAGATTCTGAATGTTTTTATACATCGTGAATTTGAAAAGTGATCGGATATAATATCTATAAAAAACACTTCTAAAAAGAGGTTGAGAATAGTTAAGCTAATTCTCGACCTCTTTTTTTTATTTTTTACCTCAAAAGCACTGTTATTGGGTTATGCAGCGGGTAAAAGTACGCGATTAATTTCTTACATGATGCAGTTTTTAGGTAAATGGTACACCAAATTGAGTGTCGTAAAACGAGTCATGTTGTATTTTATCGGATTTTAAAATCCGTTGAACAGATTTATTATTATATACTCTAAACATTATATATTTTTGATCAGAATTTAAAATGAATGATAAATAAAAATCGTCATTTAGCTTTAAACCTTGTTAATAATTGAA